>JAFRDQ010000011.1 GCA_017411225.1 Oscillospiraceae bacterium | reverse complement strand
TGCCGGCGGGGTTCGGGATATAGTAGTCGCGCGGCGTATTGAGCAGCAGGATCTGCTTCGACTGGGGATTGACGACGACGAGAATGTTCACGTCGCTGTTGCTCGTTTCGAGCGTCTGGCTGCGCGTATCGGAGCCGCTGAGATAGACGATAAATGGATCCGTCGTAATGTCGGAAACCGGCTGCAGATTCCGCGTGGGCAGCTTGCCGGGCTTTGCAGCATCCTCTTCCTTTTCCGAATCGTCAGACTCGCTGCGCTGCTCAAAGACGAAGCGGTGAATCACGCGCGTCTCATCAGAGAACTGCGCATAGCCCTCCAGCTCCTGTAAAATCGGCACATAGGCCTCGTTGAGCAGGATGGCGTCCACAGATTCATCGAACAGCTCATCGACCATCTCCTGCACGGAATCATGGTCGACCACCCGGATTCTGTGGCTGAACGACTCGCGCAGCAGTCGGGACGCCGCGGCGGTGTTCGCCTTGTCGTAGGAAGAAGCGACGCCAAACTTATAATTCTCTGCATCCTCAATCGCCTGTGCCGGATCGTCAGAGAGAACATAGACCGCATACGTTCTCGTAACGGTCTGCCCCTCCGTGACGCGATTGACCGTCTCCCGCACCTTCTCGGCCGCGAAAACACCGTAGATGCAGGCAAACACCGTCAGCGCAATCAGAGCGAAAGCGGAAAAGCGGCAGACGCTCCCCTTTCTGGAGCCCTTCTCCAGCCCGTTGCCATAGAAAAACAGCAGACCCTCAAAGATCCAGAGCAGCGCGAGCACAACCACGCCATAGATAAACAGACGCGCCGGCACCATGTCCAGCTGCCAGATCTGCAGGCCGGCCCAGACCTCTGCTGCGATCTGGCCGATCCAGAGCAGCACAAATACAATTGCTCGGATAATTTTCAACGAATTCACCTTTTTCTTTCTCTTCAGGATATCATTGAGAACAGTTCCTTACCACTCATGATCCGGCGCGCAGTCGCTCGGCGAGCGCTTCGTCGCTCTCAGCAAGAATGGTCTGATAGGTCGTATAGAGCACCATGCCCGGAAGGCCGCCGGAGGGCTTTCGCACATTGCGGACCATGGTATAATCCACAGGCGTCTTTCCGCCTGCGCGAGATTGCGAGTAGTATACCGCAAGAGAGGCCGCCTGCGCAAGTGTTTTTTCATCCGGCTCAGTGTCCATGGCGCGGATGATGACATGCGAGCCGTGGATTTTCTGCACATGGAGCCAATAATCCGTGCGGCGCGCGATGCGGTGTGTGAGCTCGTCATTCTGCGCGTTCGAGCGGCCGACAAGGATCTCATACCCGCTGTCGGACACAAAGCGCAGCGGCGCGCGGGGACGGAGCTTTTCCTTCTTTGCGCTCTTTTCGCGCTTGAGATAGCCGGATTCGCGCAGCTCCGCGCGGATGGCGGCGAGATCCTGCTCGCCCTCGGCGCGGGAGATCTCATCGAGCACACTGTTGAGATAGTGCAGGCTCGTCTCCCCTTCGGCGATCAGCGCCGTCAGGTGCGTCTCGGCGGTTTTGGCCTTTTGATATTGCTTATAAAGCTGTGCCGCGTTCTGCTGCGGCGTTTTGAGCGGATCAAGCGGGATCTCCACTGTGGGCATCCCCGCTTCATAGAAGTCCTCCGCGTGCAGCACGCGGTCGCCCTTCTCAATGCGATAGAGGTTCGCCGTGATCAGATCGGCGCGGCGGCGAATGGATTCGCGGTCCTCGCTGCGGCGCAGCTCCTCGCGCTGCATGGAGAGCTTGCGCGCGGTGCGGTCTCGCAGATTTTTGATCGCTTTGGTCAGCGTCTGGGATTTGCGGCGCATGGCCTCGGCCTGATCCCGCCGCAGATAGTATTCATCGAGCAGCTCGGAAAACGACCGGCGCTGCTCGCAGCGCAGCGCATCGCCGTACTGTTCGATGGGGAGAAAGCTGAAATCCTTCGGCTTCTGCTCATCCGAGAGCAGATACGGCGCAAGCTTCCCGGACTGCACAAGGTCATCGAGGCGATCCATCTCACGGAGAAACGCCGCCTCCTGCTCCGGCGTGAGCGCTAAAAAGCGCGGGCTTGCGTCCTGAAAGGCGCGATAGCAAAGCTCTCTGCAGACGAGCGGAGAAAGGCCGGAGAACGTGTGCAGCAGCCAGCTGTCGAGCGCGGCGCCGGATTCGGCCTTGCGCAGGAGTACGGCGCGCTCCTCCGGCTCTGTTTCAAAGAAATCCGGCTTATTCTGCTTCGGCGGCAGACGATAGCGCATGCCGGGCAGGAGCGGACGAACCTCACTCATGGAGGGATCCACGCGGCGCATACAGTCGAGGATGATACCCTCACCATCGACGAGGATCACATTGGACTGACGCCCCATCATCTCGATGACGAGCGTGCGCCGGGTCTCCGTGCCCATCTCATCGTGTGCGTCCATTTGGATCTCGAGCAGACGGTCGCCATTGTCCGCAAGCTTTGCGATGCGCGCGCCGACGAGGTGCTTGCGCAGCAGCATACAGAACATCGGCGGCGAGGCGGGGTTTTCAAACCGCCCCTGCGTCAGATGCACGCGCGCACTGCCGACGCCGCCGTGAATCAGAAGCCTCTCGTTCCCGTCGCGCGTACGCAGGCTGAGCAGCAGCAAATCGCGCTCCGGCTGCTGCACCTTGTCGATTTTCGCGCCGAGAATCTGCGGCGCAAGCTCCATATGAAGCCCGGAGAGAAACACAGCATCCAATGGCATGTCAGAGCACCTCCGTGATCAGCCGGAATAGTTCGAGCAGACGGGCGGTCTCACCCTTGAGCCAGAGCCATCCAAAGAGCGTCTCCAGACCGGTTGCCGCGTGATATTCCGCGACCTCGGCCTTCTGCGGGATGCCGTTGACCTTGGCATTGCGCCCGCGCTTATAGACCGCATGCTCCTGCTCTGTCAGTCGATCAAGAATATGCTCAAGTGCAGACGCCTGCGCGGGGGCATTGACGCGGCGCACCGTCTCCCGGTGGAGATGAGCCGCGCCTGTCACGCCGGACTGCGCGAGCGCGGTGCGCATCATGAGCTCATACCCGCCGTCGCCAATGTGCGCGAGTGCGAGCGTGCTGAATGCGCCGAGCTCGGCGTCGGTCATGGCGGGAGCAAAATCAGCGCCCGGAAGATATTGAATGTGTTCAACGGGGCGGTCAGTCGCCCGCCCCGTTTGAGAATGATCATGCTTCATCCCGGAAAGTATCCTCGCTGTCGTCCGCAAAGGCCATCTGAGTCTGCAGCACCTCGCCGGGCGCGGTGCCCTGCACGTACTGCATCTCCTGCCATTGCTGCTTGGTGATGAGAATGTCGCGCGGCTTGGAGCCCTGGAACGGGCCGACCACGCCGATCTCCTCCATCTGATCGACCAGGCGTGCCGCGCGCGAATAGCCGAGCTTCAAACGGCGCTGCAGCAGCGAAACGGACGCCTGATTCGTCTCGAGAATGACGTCCACCGCCTGCGGCAGCAGCTCGTCATAGTCGTTGTCCTTGCCGCCGGAGGAGGCGCTGTCACTGCCGGAGCTGCCGGAGGACTTGCCGTCGTCCTTGATGGCGGCCTGCTCGATCTGGGCGATGATATCGTCGCTGTACTGCGCATCGCTGTTCTGCTTGATGAACTGGATGACCTCATCGCGCTCCTCGTCGGAGACGAAGGCACCCTGCACGCGCAGGGGCTTGCCGAGCGTGATCGGCGCATAGAGCATATCGCCGTTGCCGATGAGCTTTTCCGCGCCCATCGTATCGAGGATGATGCGGCTGTCCAGAGAGGACGAAACCGAGAGCGCCACACGGCTCGGGATGTTCGCCTTCATCAGGCCCGTGATGACGTCGGACGAGGGTCGCTGCGTTGCGATGATGAGGTGCATGCCCGCGGCGCGGCCCATCTGGGCGACGCGGCAGATGCTCTCCTCCACTTCCTTGGCTGCGCAGAGCATGAGGTCTGCCAGCTCGTCGATGACCACAACCACATTCGGCAGCGTCTCGCCGTCGGCAGAGGCGCGCTGGAGCTCGTTATAGCTCGCGATGTCGCGCACCTGCACCTCGGAGAAGAGGCGGTAGCGCTTGAGCATTTCAACAACCGCCCACTGCAGGGCGCCCGCTGCCTTTTTCGGATCGGTCACGACGGGGATATACAGATGCGGAATGCCGTTATAGACGCCGAATTCGACCATCTTGGGGTCGATCATAATCAGGCGCACTTCCTCCGGCGTGGCCTTATAGAGCAGGCTCAAAATGAGCGAATTCATAAAGACAGACTTGCCGGAGCCGGTCGTACCGGCGATGAGCATATGCGGCAGCTGGGAGATGTTGCCGACGATGCAGTTGCCGGCGATGTCCTTGCCGACGGCGAAGGAGACCTTCGACTTGGCGCTGCGGAAGGTGTCGGTATCGATGATATCGCGCAGGCGCACCATGCTGATGACTTTATTCGGCACCTCGATGCCGACGGTGGAAATCTTGTCCGGCACCGGCGCGATGCGCACGTTTTCAACGCCGAGCGCGAGTGCGAGGTCGCCGGAGAGGTTCGTGATCTTATTGAGCTTCACGCCCGCCTCGAGCTCGAGATCATAGCGCGTGACCGTGGGGCCGCGCGTGATATCGCGGATGCTCGCGTTCACGCCGAAGCTCTGCAGCGCCGTCTCCAGACGATCGCGGTTGAAGCTGACCTCCTCGGTCGCGTCCGCCTTGCTGCGCGTGCCGGGCTGCAGGATGGTGACAGGCGGATACTGATAGGCCGCGGGATCGCCCTCGTTTTCGATGGCGGCGGTGATGGCGGCCGTTTCGGCCTGCACAGCCGCGGCGGCAGCCTTCTTGGCGCCCTTGGCGGCGGTGCTCACAGGCTCATTTTGCTTGGAATCCACAAGCTCCACGCCCGCAAGATCGGCGGCCTCCTCCACGGAGAGAGGCTTGACCTTGCTCGTGTCCTTGACAGCGGGCGTCTTCGGACGGACAGGCTCGTCATCCATGTTGATATCATAGGTCACCCTTGCCGGGCGCAGACGCGCTGCCGGGACAGGCTCTTTTTTTGCGGGAGGCTCTGTCTGATGCACCTCGCGCTGGCGCACGGGCTTGGGCTGCTGCGTGCGCGCGGTGCGCGTGGTCTTGCGGCGCGCGGGCGTCGGATCCGCCTGCTCGAGCTCGAAGAAGGGATCGTCCTCCTCGTCATCCAGCTCCTCGGGATAATACTTCGCGTCGCTGCGCTCCTGCAGCCACTGGAAGATTTTCTGCACCGTGATGTGGAAGCAGCGCATCAGCGCATAGAGGAAGGCGAGCAGCAGCAGCGGCGCCGCGGCATATTTGCTCAGCGCGGCCTGCAGCAGCATGCCGAGCCCTCCGGCGAGCACGCCGCCGGTTTCACCGGCGATGCCGCCGGCATAGAGCTCCTTGATGATCGTATAGACGTCGCCCTGCGTGAAGGCGGATTTGCAGAGGATCAGATGCAGCGCAGAGCCGAGCAGAAACGGCAGCAGCGCCGCGCAAACGCCGCGGAAAACCACGGATTCCCGATTCGAAGAGATGAGAATCCAGCTGAGAATGCCGAGCGCAAAGGGGAAGATCCAATAGCCATAGCCGAGAATGCCCATGAGGCCCATGCGGAGATAGCGGATGACAAAACCATCCTCCCCGTGCGGGTCGAGGAAGAAGCCGACGAGCGCGAGCACGGCGAAGAGCATCAGGATGCCGGCATAGATCCACATGGTCGGCACAGCCTGACGCGGCTCGGGTGCGGGCGCAGCCTTCGGCGCGGCTTTGGCCGCGGGCTTTCTGGTCTTGGTCGGCGCGCCCTTGGGCGCGGCCTTCTTTGCGGCAGAGGCGGACTTTTTCTTTTGGGAAGAACCGGTGTTCGCCATAGAAAACTCCTTTTACAAGAATCAGAACAGCAGCGAGAGCACGATCGTGAGAACGCCGGCGCCCCACATATAATAGCAGAAGCGGCCGAACTTGCCCTGGCTGGTAATGCGCTTGACCAGACGGATCGCAAACACGCCGACAACGGCGGCGACTACGGTGCCGATCAGGTAAGCGGGGATGAGAGAGGAATCAATGCCGGTTTGGATGGCGTCGATGAGCGTGAGCAGCGTCGAGCCCGCGACGGCGGGGATCGACATCATGAAGGAAAACTTGACGGCAAAGTCGCGGTCGAGTCCGCGCGCCATGCCCGCGGTAATCGTGCTGCCGGAGCGGGAGATGCCCGGGATCGTGGCAACGCACTGGCAGAGGCCGATGATGAGCGCGTCCTTCACGGTCATGTTGCGCTCGGTGCGCTTGCCCTGCGGCATCCGGTCAGAGATGAACAGGATGCAGCCCGTGAGAATGAAGAACAGACCGATCGCAATCGTGTGATAGTAAAGCTCCTCGACCTTGTCCTTGATCGGGAAG
Source organism: Oscillospiraceae bacterium (assembly GCA_017411225.1). Classification (GTDB taxonomy): domain Bacteria; phylum Bacillota; class Clostridia; order Oscillospirales; family Oscillospiraceae; genus CAG-103. The sequence goes on along the minus strand of JAFRDQ010000011.1, from coordinate 6,124 downwards.
ACAAGCACGAGCGGCAGCGTGGCAAAGATGATGAGCAGCACGAAGCGCGCCATCGGCAGCGGACGGCGGTCCGGACCCTTGCCGGTACGCAGTCCCTTGCCCTGGAAAAACCAGATCACCTCGCGCACCATCTGCACAATGTCTTTCCAATAGACGATGAAAATCGAAATGAGCGTGCCGAAATGGAGCATGACGTCAAAGAACAGATGCCCCTGCTCCGTGGTAGACATGTGAAACAGATTTTGCAGCACGGACAGATGTCCGGAGCTGGAAATGGGCAGAAACTCCGCAATGCCCTGCACCAGACCGAGAATGATCGCATTCAGAATGGACACTGGTAAATACCTCCGAAAACAGCGAATAGTCGGGATCGCATAGAAATTATGTAACCTCGAATGCTAATCATACCATAAATCACGCAAAAGGACAAGTAAAAAAGCGGGTGCATGACACCCGCTTTTCTGTGCAATTGGCTTGATTTATGCTTTTTCCTGATAGGCCGCGAGGACGCCCTTGTAGGTCATCCAGCAGTCAAACTTGGAGACGGTTTCATACGGCGCGTGCATGCTCAGCACGGGCACGCCGGCGTCGATCGTATCGATGTTGCGGTTGGCCATGAACTTTGCGATCGTGCCGCCGCCGCCCTGATCGACCTTACCGAGCTCGCACAGCTGCCAGACCACGCCCGCGTCCGCGAACAGGCGGCGCAGATGTGCCACGATCTCGGCGGAGGCGTCGCTCGTGCCGGACTTGCCGCGCGCGCCGGTGTATTTGCAGATGCCCATGCCGTAGTTGACCTTGGCCTCGTTGCGCTTCTCGCTGACCTCGGGATAGTTGGGGTCGAATGCGTTGCACACGTCCGCGGAGAGGCAGAAGCTCTTTTCAAAGCAGCGGCGCAGCGCCACACCCTGCGTCTCGCAGAGATCGGCCATGAAGGTATCGAACGCCTGCGACTGCATACCGGAGACGCCCTCGGAGCCGATCTCCTCCTTGTCGGCCAGAATGCACACGGCGGTGCGCTCCGGCACGTCGAGATCGAGAATGGCGCGCAGCTCCGCGTAGGCGCAGACGCGGTCATCGTGGCCATAAGCGCCGATGAAGCTGCGGTCAAAGCCGATGTCGCGGCTCTCGAAGGCGGGCACGGCGGTGAGTTCGGCGGAGAGGAAGTCCTCCTCGGTGATGCCGTAATCATCATGCAGAAGCGAGAGCACCGCGAGCTTGACGCGGTCCTTGCCCTCGTCGGCATACGGCACGCTGCCGATGAGAATGTTCAGCGCCTCGCCCTTGACGCCCTCGGCCATGGTCTTCTTCATCTGGTCGGCGGCGAGGTGCGGCAGCAGATCCGTGATCACAAACTGCGGATCCTCGGGGTCACGGCCGATGACTACGTCGATCACATCGCCGTTTTTGAGCGCGACGACTCCGTGCAGCTCAAGCGGGATCGTGACCCACTGGTATTTTTTGATACCGCCATAGTAATGCGTTTTGAAATACGCCATCTCGGTGTCCTCAAACAGCGGCAGCTGCTTGAGATCGAGGCGCGGGGAATCCACGTGCGCGCCGGCGATGACGCAGCCCTCGCTCATCGGCTTTTTGCCGATGACGGCGAGAATGAGGGATTTGCCGCGGTTGTTGAAATAGACCTTGTCCCCAGCCTTGAGCGCCATGCCGGGAGCGAACGGCACAAAGCCCTCCTCCTCGGCCAGCTCAATGCCGGTCTTGACGGCCTCGCGCTCGGTGCGCGCGGCGTCCATGAAGCGCTTATACCCCTCGCAGTAGGCGTAGACCAGCTTCGTCTCCTCGGCGTCGATCAGGTCATAGCCGTTTTTCTGCTCATAGAACAGACTCTCTCTCCAATTGTTTTCGCTCATTTGATGACCTCCATACTCAGCATTCGGCACTGCGCCTCAAACGCGGCGAGCGTGCCGGAATTGTCCAATATCTGATCGCAGTGCTCTGCGTACCATTCGTCTGATTTCTGCGCGTCCACGCGGGCGGCGGCGTAGGACTCGGAAATGCCCTCGCGCGCCATGATGCGGCGGATGCGCGCCTGCCTCGGCGCGGTCACGCCGATGACCGTATCGCACAGGTCACCGATGCCGCTCTCGATGAGCGCGACGGCGTCGATTACCGCGGCTCTACCGCCGGATCGGGCAAAGTCGGTCAGGCGCGTTTGAACAGCCTCGGAAATGAATCTGTGCGTGATCGCATTGAGATCCCGGAGCGCCGCCGCGTCCTGAAACACGATGGCGCCGAGGCGCTTTCGCGCCAGTATTCCGTTTTCGACCACGCCGGGAAAACGGGCTTCGATCTCCGAGAGGAGCTCGGCATTGGTCTCGAGCAGCTCGTGATACACTGCGTCGCAGTCGAGCACCAGCGCGCCGCGCTCGGCAAAGGCGTTCAGCGCGGTGGTTTTGCCGCAGCCGGTGCCGCCTGTGACGCCGATGATCGTCATGGCGTCCGCCAGCGTCTGCCAGACCGCTTCCTCCGGCAGGGCTCCCTGCCGCAGAATGCGGTACGGCGTCTGCGAGAGATCCACGATCGTGGACTCCGTGCCGATGCCGCACGTTCCGCCGTCGATCACGGCGGCAATCTTTCCATCAAAATACTGCAGCACCTCGTCCGCAGTGTTGGGGCTCGGCGCGCCGGAGGGGTTGGCCGACGGGGCCGCGAACGGAACACCGGCGAGACGCAGCGTCTCGAGCGTGGCGGGGTGGTCCGGGCATCGGAGGCCAACGGTGCTCCCCCCCGCTCGCACGATCTCCGGCACAGCGGGTTTGGCTTTCATCACAATCGTGAGCGGCCCGGGCCAGAAGCGCTCGGCAAGCGCATAAGCCGCCGGCGGCACCTCGTCGCAGACGGTCTCGATGGTGTCCCTGCCCGGAACCATGAGGGACAGGGGCTTGACAGCCGGTCTGCCCTTTACTTCATAGATCTGCTCGACGGCGGCGACGTCCAGTCCGTTTCCGGCAAGGCCGTAGACCGTCTCGGTCGGAACGGCGACGAGCCTGCCGTCTCTCAGAAAGGCGGCGGCTTCTTCCAGTTCGGTGGTAATGCGTTTGGTATTCATGCTTCCTCCGCGGAGGCTTTGAGCTTCTCCGCCTGATCGGCCGTGATGAGGCCGTCCATGATCTCATCCAGATCGCCGTTCATGATCTGGTCGATTTTATACAGTGTCAGTCCAATGCGGTGATCGGTGACTCTTCCCTGCGGGAAGTTATAGGTGCGGATGCGCTCATTGCGCATGCCGGTGCCGACCTGACTGCGGCGCTCGGCGGCGATGGCGCTCGCCTGCTTTTCCTGCTCGGCGGCATAGAGCCGCGAGGCGAGAATCTTCATGGCGCGATCCTTGTTTTTATACTGGCTGCGCTCATCCTGACACTCGACGACCATTCCGGTCGGCAGGTGCGTGATGCGGATGGCGCTCTCGGTCTTGTTGACGTGCTGCCCGCCCGCGCCGCTGGAGCGATAAGTGTCGATCTGCAGATCCTTCGGATCGAGCTGGAAGGACACCTCGTCCTGCTCAGGCAGGACGGCAACCGTGACGGTGCTGGTGTGGATGCGGCCGCCCGCCTCCGTCTCCGGCACGCGCTGGACGCGGTGGACGCCGCTTTCAAACTTCAGGCGGGAATAGGCGCCCGCGCCCTCGATGATGGCGCTGACCTCCTTGACGCCGCCGAGCTCGGTCTCATTGAGATTCGCGATCTCGATCTTCCAGCCGCGCCGCTCGGCGTACATGCTGTACATGCGAAAGAGGCTGTGCGCAAAGAGGGCCGATTCCTCCCCGCCGACGCCGCCGCGGATCTCTAAAATCACGTTCTTCTCGTCGTTCGGATCCTTCGGCAGGAGCAGAATGCGCAGCTTCTGCTCAAGCGCGGCGATGCGCTCCTTCGCGTCCGCGAGCTCCTCCTTGGCCATCTCGCCGAGCTCCGGATCGCCCAAGAGTTCCTTCGCCTGCTGTAAATCCGCCTCAGCGCGCTGATAAGCGCGGTAGGTCTCCGCCACGGGCTGCAGTTCGCGCTGCTCGCGGTAGAGCTTCTGGATCTGCTCGGAGTCGGAATACCACGCGGGATCGGCGAGCTTCGCCTCGATCTCGGCATAGCGCGCCTCCACCTGTTTGAGCTTTTCGAGCATGGTATCCCCCCTTTAACCCAGTTTATCAGTGTATCATAGTGACTGCCAAAAAGCAACGCCGGGCAAGAGACATTTGCCCGACGTTAAGATGATTTAAGCTTCCGCAATCCGCATGCGGAAAAACTTGCTGTGCTCCAGCAGCTTGAGCAGCGGGATGCCCAGCACAAACATGACGATCAGCTCGCCCAGACCAACCTCGCCGGCAAAGATCCAGAACTGCTTGCTGAAGTGGAACAGCGGCGTGTCCGTGAGCGTCCAGGTGAGCATACCGCCGACGATGAAGGCGTTCCATACCACCGGCATAAGCATTGCAAGAATGATGTGCGGCCAGCTGGAGGCGTTTCTGCCCCGCTGTCCGAGCGCCTGAACGCACAGGCACGCGCCGAGCGTGGCGAGCGAGCCGAAGATGACGTCCCAGATGCCCGCGGCGCTGATCAGGTTGGAAACCGCGCAGCCGATGAACAGGCCCCAAGTGGTGCAGGGCAGAAAAAACGGAAGGATGCAGAGCACCTCCGAGACCCGCATCTGGATCGGTCCATAGCTGATGGGCGCGAGCGCCATGGTCAAGGCCGCGTAGGCCGCGCCAACGATGGCCGCAATGGCCATCTTTTTCGTCGTAAAGTGCATAACATTCTTCCTCCCATTTTTTTATTACGCAGGGTGATGGCACCTGCATATGAACTTGTATGCCTGCGTATCTTACACGATTGCGGCGGAATTGTCAACCGGTTTGCTGAAAAGACAGCCGCAGTAGTCCTGCCGGTAGAGGTCATATTCCTTCGAGAGCTGGATGCTGCGCTTGTAGCCCTCACGCTTTTTGAAGTCTGAGGGCAGAAACGGCACGCCGTATCGTTCGCCGAGGGCTCTGCCGATCTGGTTGAGCCGCTCGGCGTCCTTGTGCGGCGAAACGGTGAGCGTGGTGCAGAAGAAGTCATAGCCGAGTTCGGAGGCTCTCTTCGCCGTCTCCTCCAGGCGCAGCCGGAAGCAGACCGTGCATCTGGCGCCGCCCTCGGGCTCGGCTTCCAGACCCTTGACCGCCGCGTCGTATTTCTCCCCGTCGTAGTCGCACTCGAGGATATCCACCTCCGACGGCGTCGGGAGCGCGGCGATGATCTTGCGCTGGTTTTCCAGCCGGAGATCATATTCGGCTCTAGGCTGAATGTTCGGATTATAATAGAGCACCGTCACGCGAAAATACGGCGTGAGCGCCTCGAGCACATAGCTGCTGCACGGCCCGCAGCAGCTTTGCAGCAAGAGACGCGGCCTCTCCCCCTGCGGGAGAGAGGCCACGACGGCGTCCATTTGCTTTTGGTAATTCTGCTTCATCAGGCTTTCTTCCACTTGACGCCCTGCGGAGTGTCCTCGAGGATGATGCCTCTGGCCTTGAGCTCGTCGCGGATGCGGTCGGCCTCGGCCCAGTTCTTGGCCTTGCGCGCGGCCTGACGGGCGGCAATCTGCGCCTCGATCTCGGCGGCCTCGTCATCCTCGGCGGCGTCCGCGCCGAAGGGGATGCCGAGCACGTTGCAGAGCTCAAGGAAGATGTCGCGGCAGGCGACAGCCAGCGCCTTGGTCGGGTCGGAGGCGGGAGACACGGCGGAGTTGATCTCGCGCACCATCTCGAAGATGACGGAGATGGCGTCGGCGGTGTTGAAGTCATCGTCCATCACGGCGTCGAACTTCTCGCGGTACTTGCCGAGGCTCTCGACGAACGCAGCGTCCTCGGCCGAGAGCTCGCCGTCCCTGCCGTTCTGGGCGAAGAAGTCGAGGTTGCTCTTCGCGGTGCGCAGCCGCTCGAGCGCGGCCTTCGCCTGCATGAGAATCTCACCGGAGTAGTTCAGCGGGGAGCGATAGTGGCTCATGAGCATGAACATGCGGATGCAGTCATAGCCATAGGCCTCCGCCGCCTCGCGGACGGTGAAGAAGTTGCCGAGGGATTTGGACATCTTCTTGTTGTCGATGTTGATAAAGCCGTTGTGCAGCCAGTAGTTGA
>JAFRDQ010000106.1 GCA_017411225.1 Oscillospiraceae bacterium | reverse complement strand
TTTATGAGTAGAGGGGGTGTGCCTATGCTGGACTCTCAGATTGTGCAGCTCTATTGGGATCGGGATGAAAGAGCCATTCCGGAAACAGCCGCGTCTTATGGCGGCTACTGTTTTAAGATTGCCTTTAACATTCTAAGCAGCACACAGGATGCTGAGGAATGTGTCAACGACACGTGGCTTCATACATGGAATTCCATCCCGCCGCGTCGGCCCAAAAAACTCTCCCCATTTCTCGGCCGCATCACGCGTAATCTCGCTTTGCACCTGTTTCAGCGCGATCACGCGAAAAAACGGGGCGGCAGTGAAATCACCCTGGTGTTTGAAGAGCTGGCAGAATGCGTCTCCGGCAGCGAGTCTTCCGAGCAAATTGAAGATGAACTGGCCTTGAAGCAGGCGATCGACGAGTTTCTCTTTGCACAGCCCGCACAAAAACGAAAAATCTTCGTTCTTCGATATTGGTATGCAGACAGCGTTACGCAAATCGCCAAGAGGATGCATTTATCGGAGAACAGCGTTTCTGTCACGCTGCACCGGCTTCGCGCAGCGCTGCGAGCGCATCTGGAGGAAAGGGGGTTCACAGTATGAAATCCGAAGACCTTTTCCGTGTGCTCGGAGAGATTGACGATACGCTCATTCAGGAAGCTGATGAGAGTGAACGCCGCCGCAGGCCATGGATGCTCTTGGGTGCGACAGCAGCGATTGCCGCCATTGCGATCGGAGCAGTATGGTTCACGGTCGGTACACTGAATCGCCCCACGCCGGATCTGGCAGCGCCGGCTGCTACTATCGAGCCAAGCGCTCCGATCGAGACCGCAGTGCCTGAAGTCAGCGACGCACCGGATCACGAGGCGACGCCAGACGTCAGCCCAAAGCCAAGCGTGCCGAGCCAGACGGTATCGCCGGTTGTCACTCCCAGACCCAGTGCGCCGGACGAGACAACACCGCCGGATCCTACACCTGTCCCGACAGATCCTCCGGTGCAGCCTTCTCCTCGGATTGTGCCGTTCGAGGTGCCAACCCTGCCCGGCTTTGCTGATATCGATTGGCCGGAGGAAGGCCCGCATGAGCCTCCGCTCCAAGCGGAATATGTCCACAATGACGAGGGCGATTTCGTCGTGTTCACCTGTCCGGTTCCCGAAATGAAAATTGATCCGATTGTTTTTGATATTACAGGGCAGATTGAGAAGGGACGCTTCTCTGCATTCATTCTGGATCTGTTCGGCCAGCCGCAGCGTCTTTTCACACTGGCGGTCTATGATGATGGCTCTTACGAGCTGTATTGGGATCATGATCCGTACAATGATACGGAGTGGTGGCTGGAATCAGAGCCGTAAAAACGAAAGGAGGAGCAAAGATGAAGAAAACGAAAAGTCTGCTTACGCTTTTGCTGGCGATGGTGCTGACGTTATCGCTTTTTCCGGTTTCCGGTGCTGCAGCGCATACGAAAACGGTGTATCTGAAAACCAAGCAGAGCGAGTATGCAAATGATCGCCTGGAGCGGTATACGCTCTACACCTATGATATGAACGGCGTTCTGGCGCAGGAAGACATCTGGGCAAGAGACTCCGAAGCGGGCGAATTTGATTGGCACGCGCAGTATCTTTATGTCTGCAATCCGCAGGGAGACATTACACGCAGCACATATCTTCGGAATGACAAGCTCATCGAGATCTATGATTACGAATACACGTACGGGGCGCAGTATACCAAACGGACGGCTTATGAAACCTATGTGTACATCGCCCAGGACGTGAAGGGGTATAACGGATGCCTCGAAACCTATTATGACGCTTCCGGCAATGTACGCAAGGTTTTGCACTATGATGCACAGGATCAGCTGAAGTCTGGTCTGGAATATGCATATGACGCGCAGGGAAAACAAATCTGTGAAATCAGGTATGCCTATAACAGCAGCGGAGAAGTGACCGGTACATCCCAAACCCTTTATGAGTATGACGCAGATAACCGGCTGACAAGGGAATACGACCCTGACCATCCGTATACGGTTTGGAAAACCTATACCTACAACGAGAGCAATCAGCTGATTCGGATGCAGTATTCCCGTGAGATCGGACCGGACGACGGCTCGGTTTACCCGTTCACGACAGAATACACTTATGACGAGCACGGAAATCTGGTCAGCGAGACGACCACCATCCGCTCACGCTCCCGCATAAATCCTTTTGTCATTCATACCAGCGTACGGCGTGTTGACTATGAGTATCAGGCCTTTGAAATTCCCGTGCCGCCCCCGTTTGAAGACATCGAGCCGGATGGGTACTATCGCTATGCGGTCGAGTGGGCAGTGGAAAGCGGCGTGACCAAAGGAACATCCAAAACCACATTCTCTCCGGACAAAACCTGCACCCGCGCGGAGGCAGTCGCGTTCCTCTGGCGGGTTAAGGGCGAGCCGGAGCCAAAGACCACAGCAACACGGTTTTCCGATGTTCCGGCAGATACGTGGTACAGCAAGGCGGTCGCGTGGGCAGTGGAAACCGGCGTCACCAACGGCTTCCCGGACGGCAGCTTCCGCCCCAATGACACCTGCACCCGCGCGCAGATCGTGACATTCCTATGGCGTGCCAACAGCAGTCCTGCGCCAAAGGACGGCGGAACGCGTTTCCCCGATGTCCCGGCGGACGAATGGTACAGCAGTGCGGTCGCGTGGGCAGATGAGGCGGAAGTTACCAATGGTTTCCCGGACGGCACGTTTTGCCCTGATGAGGATTGCACGCGCTCGCAGATCGTGACATTCCTGTATCGTGCAGAGAAAAAGTGATCAGATAATTCGGAAAGCAGGACACAGTTATATGATAGGTCAGCTGACCTCCACGGCGACGCCGTTTCAGGCGGGGCAAAGCATTCGCGTTTACTTCCCTGAAAATTTTGACGCAGGCGGTATCGAGAAAGGAGCCGCTCAGTTTATCTCTTTCTGCGGGAAAGACTGCGACGGTGCAGCCGGGACGGTTCATGCGGTTGAAATCAGCGCATATAACGGTAATTGAAGTCGGGCAGGGCACAAATATGTGTCCTGCCTGGTTTGCATTTCCACCGCATCCCCTGTATAATAATCTCAGACAGGGAGGTGCTCTCTATGCAATCGAAGCTTGGCGGCAGTTTCTGGGCGGCCATGCTCATCTTCGGCCTGATGGGTCAGGTGGCATGGGTCGTGGAGAATATGCATTTCAACGTCTTCATCTATAAGATGTTCCACGCCTCGGCGGGGGAGATCTCCGCCATGGTCATGGCGAGCGCCGTCGTGGCTGCGCTCACGACGATCGTGATGGGCGCGGTGTCCGACCGCGTCGGCAGGCGCAAGGCCTTCATGAGCGTCGGCTATCTCATCTGGGGTCTCACGATTGTGTCCTTCGCTTGGCTCAAAAATGTGCTGATGGTCATTGTAATGGACTGCGTCATGACCTTCTTCGGCTCCACGGCGAATGACGCGGCCTATAACGCATGGCTCACCGACCGCGGGGACGAGACGAACCGCGGCCGCATCGAGGGCGTCAACTCCATGATGCCGCTGGTCTCAATCCTGATCGTATTCGGAAGCTTCCTGAGCTTCGATCTCGAGCGCATGGAGAGCTGGCGCACGATCTATTACATCATCGGCGCTTCCACCGTGCTCATCGGCGTGCTCGGCTTCTTCCTCATCGAGGAGGCGCCGAACCTGCGGCCGGATCGCGCACCGCTTGCCAAAACGCTCGTTTACAGCTTCCGACCGTCGACCATGCGGCAGAACCCGCGGCTCTATCTCGTGCTCGCGGCGTTTGCGCTCTTCGGCATCTCGATTCAGATCTTCATGCCGTATCTGCTGATCTATTATGAAAAGACGCTCGGCATGGAAAACTATGTCTTGATTCTCGCCCCGGCGATTCTTCTGGCCGCCGTGGTCACGGCGCTCTATGGCCGGGTCTATGACCGGCGCGGCTTCGGCTTTTCCGTCTGGCCCGCGCTCGGGATGCTCTGCCTCGGGTATGTGCTGCTGTATTTCACGCGCGCGACGGCGCCGGTGTTTCTCGGATCGCTTCTGATGATGTGCGGTTATCTCACCGGCATGAGCGTCTTTGGCGCGCGCATCCGCGATCTGATCCCCGCCGGGCGCGCTGGGCAGTTTCAGGGCGTGCGCATCATCGGGCAGGTGTTTATCCCCGGCCTGATCGGCCCTGCCGTTGGCTCGGCGGTGCTGCGCAATGCCGAACAGATCCTGAATTCTGACGGCACCTACAGCTTTCTCCCCAGCGCGAACATCTTCGCTGCAGCGCTGGCGGCGGCTGTCATCCTTGGACTGATTCTCTGTTTTTATTACTTCAAACGCAATCCGGAAAGGAGCGATTCCCATGCGTGATTCTCTGCAGCGCCTCTGCGAGGACTTCGTCGCAAACCGCGATGTGCTTAAAAGCAAGTTTAAGCTTGAAAACAGCTATCTCTATCCCGTCTGCGCCAGCATTTTCTGCGCGCGCGGCGTTCGCGCGGACGCGGACAAGCTGCTGGATGCCAAGCATCTGCTGAAAGAGAAAACCGGCGTCTTTTCCAACTTCCGCGGCAGTCTCACGCTGCCGGTCTGCTCCATGCTCGCGGCCAAAAGCGCGCCGGAGCGCCGGATGGAGTACGCCATGGAGAACTATAAAATCCTTCGCGACCAGTTTGCGCCGTCCAGCTATCTCGCGCTTGCGGCGTTTTTCCTCGCCGACATGGGCGTGAGCGGCAGCCGAGCACAGGAGGCTGCCGAGCGCGGAAAACGCATCTACAAGCGAATGAAGCAGGAGCACCGCTTTCTCACCTCGGCCGAGGACAGTGTGTTCGCCGTGCTCATGTCCTTTGCCGAGCAGAGCGATGACGCGCTGATTGCCGATATGGAGACGTGCTACGCGCTCGTGAAGCAGCGCTTTTCCGGCGGCAACGCGGCGCAGTCGGTCTCCCACGTGCTGGCGCTCTCACCCGGAGCGGCGGAGGAGAAAACTGCGAAGTTTATTCAGCTCTATGACGCCATCCGCGCCGCGGGCGGCAAGTATGGAAAAAACTATCAGCTCTCCACGCTCGCGGCGGTGTCCGTGATGGATATGGAAGTCAATGAGATCGTGCAGGACATGATGGACGTGGATGCGTTCCTCTCTAACCAGAAGGGATACGGCTTCCTCTCCATGGATCGGCGGACGCGCATGATGCACGCGGCAATGCTTGTCTCCAACGATTGTTGTGCGCGGGACGCGGCGCTCGCCGCCGTCATGACCGATACGATCTCGGAGCTTGCCTCCCAGACGGCGGTCATCTCCGGCACACTCGCCATCATTGCGGCGCAGCAGGCCGCCATGTGCGCCATCATCGCCTCGAACACCGCCGCCAGCACCGCCGCGAACAGCTAAATGCGGCAGAAAGACAAACCCAAAAATCGGCTCCGGTTCTGGGACTGGCTGGTGCTCGGTTTTGCGGTGCTCTGCTTCGGCATTGCGTGTTATGCAAAGCTCCGTCCGCCGACGCCGCAGATCCTCACCGAGGGTACGCTGGAGCTGCATTTCATCGACGTCGGGCAGGGCGACGCGGCGCTCCTGTGCTGCAACGGGCACAATATGCTCATTGACGGCGGCATGAGCCAGAGCTCCAGCCGGGTCTATACCTACCTGATGAAGCACAATATCAAGACGCTGGACTACATCGTCGCCACGCATCCGCATGACGACCACGTCGGCGGTCTCGCCGGTGCGCTGAACGCCGCCACAGCAATGCGGGCGCTCTCCACCTGCGAGGAGGCAGAGGGCCGCGCCTTTCAGAGCTTTCTCAAATATCTCGGTCAGCAGGGCGTCGCCATCGAGGTGCCGCAGCCGGGCGATACGTTCGATCTGGGCACGGCGCACATCACCGTCCTCGGTCCGCTGCGGGAGTCTGGCAATGTGAACGACACCTCACTTGTGCTGCGCGTCACCTTTGGAGATTTCCACGCGCTCTTTACCGGCGACGCGGAATACGAGGAAGAGGCGGATATTCTGGCTTCAGGCGCGGATCTCCAATGCGATGTGCTCAAGGTCGGACACCACGGCGGCAGCGACGCCACGTCGGAAGCGTGGCTCAGGGCGGTGCAGCCCAAAACCGCCGTCATCTCCTGCGGGAAAAACAACGATTACTGCCACGCGGCGCAGCAGACGCTCGCCCGTCTGCAGTCCGTCGGCGCGGAGATTCTCAGAACGGATCAGCTTGGCGACATTGTGCTCGTCGTTCAGCATGACGGGAGCTACGGCATTGCCGAGGAGCAGGAGGTTCCGGAAGGGGAGATCACTTTCGTTGTCAACACGAAAAGCGGCAAGTTCCACGATCCGAAGTGCTCGAGCGCAGCGGATATCGCCGATCAGAACCGCCTGGACTTCACCGGCACAAGGGAAGAATTGATCGACCGCGGCTACGAGCCCTGCGGGCGATGCAAGCCATAAAAACAAAAGACGCAGACGATGGTCTGCGTCTTTTCTCTATCTCCCGGTGATCTGCCGCAGGATCTCCGGGTCCTTGATTTTCTGATCCTCCGCAAGCAGCAGAATCTTCGAGAGCACCTCGGCGGTCTTGGGATCCTCGTCCGCGAAGGGGAGAAAGATTCGTCCGCGCGCCTGCGAGTGCACCGGCAGGATTGCGATCGCGCCGACGTCCTGCGCATGAACGACGCCGGAGCCGAGATGCACCGAATATGTTGCAAGGCTGCCTTCGATGCGCGCGTGGCGCTCGCTCCATGTGACGTTTGGGACGCCGAGCATGATCAGCAGCTCCTGTGCAAGCGCGGCTCTCAGTTCCACGGTGGAGTGGCTCGCCTCGGGGTCCACGCCGCCCGCGTGCGCCGCGCTCACGACGAGATCGATGTCCCGCATGACCTCGGAGAAGAGAACCGGCGGAATGTCCTCCAGTGCAACGGGCTCAAAGCCGTGACGGCGCGTGAACTGCACGGTTTCAATGGTCGGCGCTTCGATGTC
>JAFRDQ010000105.1 GCA_017411225.1 Oscillospiraceae bacterium | reverse complement strand
GCTCTGTATCCGCGCCCCCGTTCTTCCTCTCCAAATCAAAGCAAACGCTTTGATTTGGTAAGGAGCGGCAGTGGAATGAGCTTGCTTTCGCGTAACACGCGGAAGCAAGGGATATGGAACTTGTCGCGACGTCGCGAGCCCCTCGCTTCGACCAAACCGGGCAAAGCCCGGTGCGATAAAAGCGAGTATCTCTTTCAAGTGGCGAAAAACTCGTTTTTCGTCACTTAAGACGCCATGCGTCAAATCTCTGAATGATCGCCGCGGCCTGGGCGCGGGTGGCTGTTCCGAGGGGCTGGAGGTAATCGACGCCGCCTTCGTTGATGCCGTTGATGATCCCGGCGCCGACGGCCCAGGAGATCGGGTCGACGGCATAGTCATCGACCTGCGCCGCGTCCGCAAAGGCGCCGAGGCTCGCCATCTCGGAGACGTCGTAACCGGCGTACTCGGCGTAGCGGTGGAAGATCGTGACCATCTGCTCGCGCGTGATGAGGTTCATCGGCGCGAACTCGGTTTCGCTCACGCCGCGGACGACGCCGGTGTCATACGCCCAGAGCACCGCATCGTGGTACCACTCGTTCGGCACATCGGTGAACGGCATGCTCAGACTTCTGACAGAGGGGCTGCCGACCATGCGGTAGAGCACCGTGACGAGCATGGCGCGGGTCATGGGCTCGTTCGGGTCGAAGCGGGAGGTGGAGGTGCCGTTCATGTAGTCGTTATAGCTGACGTACTTGACGTAGTCATAGAACCACTCGTAGGTCGGCACATCCCAGTAGGTGTTCTTCCAGGTGCCCTCGATCTTCGGCAGGAACTCATAGCGAATGAGGCCGCAGCGGCTGCAGCGGTAGCACTGGACGCCGCGGGTGCGCTGCGTGGAGGCAGTGCTGAGACTCGGATCAAGCACCCAGTCGTGGCCGAGCGCGTCGACATAGCTGTCCGGCTCAATGACGCTCACGCCGCAGGAGCAGATGTACTTCGTATAGCCCTGCTCGGTGCAGGTGGGCAGGATGGTCTCGGTGGACGTATATTCATGCTTGTGGCCGACGGGAGAGGCGGGAATGACCGCGGTCTCGGTCTGGTCGCAGCGCTTGCAGACGCGGTGCTTCGAGCCGGGCTTGTCCGTTGCGGCGGCCTGGTCGATGATCCAGTCGCCCCAGTCGTGGCCGAGGGAGGGCGTGTGTGTGGTGCGGCGATCCTTGCAGTAGCTGCACTCGGTGGTGGTATAGCCCGCGTGCGTGCAGTCGGCGTCCTTCTGCTCCACGACGCCGTAGTTGTGGCCGTGGGCGGGCAGGATCTCGGCGTGCATCTCGCCGCAGCGGGTGCAGGTGTATTCCACAAGGCCGTCCTCGGTGCAGCCGTTTTCGATCACGGTTCGGGTGGCGCTGTTGCCGGTGAAGTCATGGCCGAGCGCGTTGGTGCGGCTGCCCTCCACGACGAAGCGGTCGCCGCAGAGGCAGACCTTCTCGGTATAGCCGCCCTCGGTGCAGGTTGGGGCGACGACGTTGGTATCATAGGAGTGCTTGTGATGGTCGCCGACGATAATCTGCTCCTCTGTCTCGCCGCAGGTGGAGCAGACGCGGTATCTGTGGCCGTCCTCGCCGTTTTCGCCGATGTCCTGATCGACGATCCACGCACCCCAGCGGTGGCCGAGGGCGGGCGTCGTCTCGGCGTGCCACTTGCCGCAGCGCTTGCAGACCAAGAGCTGATAGCCGGTCTTTTCGCAGGTGGCGGGATAGCCGGACTCGGCGTAGTCATGGCCGAGGGGGGCGAGGGTGTAATGATAAACCGTTTTGCAGTCGGCGCAGGTGTAGATCACCTCGCCGCTCTTGTCGCAGTCCGGCTCGGTGCGCTCCTTGGACCAGTCGTGGTCGTTGAGATAGCGGAGCGTGATGACAAAGCCGTCCTCCGTGCGGCTGAGCTCGGAGGCATAGTGCTCCGTCACGCCGGGGATGAGCTCATAATCGAGCGCATTGCCCTCCGCGTCCGTGCGGGGAAGGTTCTTGAGCACAATGCGGCTCTTGTCGGCGGAGAGATAGGCGTGGGCATATCTCACGCCGCCGGCCTCCAGCTCGGCGGAGACGTTCACCGGGCGGTCGTTGGTATAGGGGACGCCGCGGTCAATAAACTCGTCCGCCCAGGCGAGGCTGACGCGCAGGTCGACCATATCCTCCGGCTGGAGGAGACGGGCCGTGACCTCTCGGCGGACGCTCAGGGCGCCGTTTTTCACAGGGGGCACATTGAGGCCTGCGTCATCCACAAAGTATGCCGAGCCGTCGGCGCGGACGGAATCGCAGGAGACGGAATAGCTGCCGAAGGCCACGCGCGGATAGCAGACGAAGCCGAAGGCGTCCGTCTCGGCCGTCAGGCTCACGAGCTTGCCGTTTTCGTCCGTGCCGCTGAGCAGGAAGCGCTGCCCGGCCTCAACGGGCTCGCCGTTCGCCGCGTTCCTGACATAGAACCAGACGACGTCCTGCGAGGTGTTCAGCTTCGTGGTGGCGTTGGTGGGTGTGTTGTCCCCGAGGTAGTCATAGGTGGAGAAGAGCGCATCGCGCGCTTCGCTCGGACGATAGTTCTCGATGAGATAGATGTCCGACTCCTTGGCCGCCTCGACCTCGATGCGCTGCGGAACCGTGCGGACGTAAGTCGTGCCGGCGCGCTTGGCGCGGAAGGTGACCGTGAAGAGATCGCTGATGCTCTGGCTGAAGGAGCTGCCGTTCGTGATGACGCCCTTCTCAATATGAATCACGCCGTCCTTTACGGTTTCGGTCGCGTCCCCGTGCTTGAAGCTGGGGTATTCTATACTCACGAACTCAAGACATGCTTCGTCATAAATCACATCCAGACGGATCCGGTCCAGATCATAAATGCCGGTCAGCTTGAGCGCATAGCTGTAGGTGACGGTGTCGCCCAGCTTGACATTGCGCCGTCCGCCGGATTTGGCATAAACCGTCAGCTGATTGCTGTCGGCAGCCCAGACCTCCGCGCCGAGCACGGAAAAGAGCATGACCGCGCACAGCAGCAGCGCGAGCAGACGTTTCATAAACAAGACTCCTTTCGAGGGCATATTCTCACAGATATATGATACCAAAATCCCACAAATGATGCAACCGCAATTTGTTGGAAATTTCCGAATTGACAGACAACCGTATTAGCCGTATAATACGGTTAGAAAGTGTATTACTCGAGTAACACGGTTTTGGAGGTTGAATCGCGATATGATCTCCTTTGACGAGTTTGTCCCGGTCGCGGGCGTGCCGATCTATCTGCAGATCCTGCGGTACATCCAGCGCGGCGCGGCGGCGGGACGCATTCAAAACGGCGACGAGCTACCGTCGCGCCGGGTGCTCTCGGCGGTGCTGGGCGTGAACCCGAACACGGTGCAGAAGGCCTATCGCCTGCTGGAGGATAAGGGGCTGATTTCCTCGCACACGGGCGCGAAGAGCTGCATGGTGCTCTCGGACGAGACGGTGCAGGCCATCCGGCAGGAGCTGTTGGAGGGCGAAGTGCGCGCGCTCGTGACCGCCATGCGCCAGACGGGGGCGAGCAAAACGGACGCGCTGGCGATGATGGAGAAACTATGGGATGAGTGTGGAGTGTGAAGTGTGGAGTGTGGAGTTAAAAACACAAACAAATTCAAATCATCGCCGCAAGGCGATACCTTCACTCCTAACTCCTAATTCCTAACTCCTAACTTTCTGAAAAGGAGATTCAAATGAAGAAGGAAATACAATCTTTCAGAGGTCTTGCAGCACGATCCAGCTTGCCGTGGACGCTTTTGACTGTTCTGGTTTTGACGGTGATCGAAGTCGGATTATTCCGGGCTTTGGGCTGGGGCGCCGATCGGCTGGAGACGGCGTTTACCGGGCCGAGCATCTATCTGGTGTTCGTGATTGCGCTCGCCGGGCTGCACGCGGATTTCTGCCTGCGCGGGCTTTTGGGCGCGAAGAGCGACCTGCCCTACGCGCGGCTCGGGCTGACGCGGCGGCAGATGCTCGCCGTCATCGCCGAGCAGAACGCGGTCTGTTATTTCATTCTCTGGGCGTGGCAGGCGCTGCTCTCTCTCGCGCTCGCGGCGTGGTGGTGCCATACACACCCCGCCGCCGTCGGGCCGCAGACGGTGTTTGTGACGTTCTACCGCGTGAGCTTTCTGCACGCGCTGCTCCCGCTGGGCGACGTGTGGCTCTGGGTGCGAAACGCGGTGCTCTGCCTCTCGCTCGGCGTTTGCTCGGCGTATGCCGCGCTCAGCCGCAAGACCGTGGGGCCGATGATCGTGGGCGTGGCCGCGGCAATCTTCTGGCCGACGGCGATGGCGATGTCGATCTATGTGATCATCGAGATCGCGATTCTCCTCACCGCGGCGGCGTTCTGCCTGATGGACGGAAAGGATGAGCCGGATGATGAAGAGGCTTGAGCAATGCGTGCCGCCCGGCGTGGACGGCGCGGGCGAGCTTGGCACGATTTACGTGCTGTGGGCGCTGACCGGCTTCAACATGCTCGGGCGGATGATTCCGTTTTTTGAGGCGCTGCAGTATCTGCGCGAGCACGGCGGGACGCTGTTTCAGTTCTGGTACTACTTCACGGCGCCGCGATATATCTTCCCGGTGCTGGTGCTGCCGGTGATGGTGATCGTCTCGCTGCTGTATCTGGGCGCGAAGATCGTTGCGCACTATCAAAGCTACCGCACCGGCAGCCGCGCGGACTACACGATGCGCCGCCTGCCGGACAGGCGGGAATATCACCGCAGGGCGCTCGCGCTCCCGCTCGTCGGGCTCGCGGGGCTCGCGATCATCGTCGCCGTGACCTTTGCCGCGGACGTCGCGCTCTATTTTTGGCTGGCGCCGGCGGAGGGGCTGCCGAGCATGTTCCAATGGCCGTGCTGAGAGGAGGAAAGACCATGCTGGAAATCAAACATGTTTCTAAAAAATACGGACGCAGGGAGGCGCTCACGGATGTGTCGTTCTCTCTGCCGCGGGGGCAGATTGTGGGCCTCTTCGGCGAGAACGGCGCGGGCAAGACGACGCTGATGAAGAGCATTCTCGGTCTGACAAAATTTCAGGGCGAGATCACGCTGGACGGGAAGCCGATCACGGGTGCGAACATCGCGCGGCTTTCGTTTGCCACGAGCGAGCACAGCTTCTTCCCCGCCCTGAACGCGAAGGAGCACCGGGAATTTTACAGAGCGCACTTCCCGGACTTCATCGACAACCGGTTTCACGCGTTGATGGCGTTCTTCGCCCTGCCGGAGGATCGGCCGATCGGGCGCTGCTCCACGGGGCAGAAGAACCAGTTTGAGACGGTGCTCGCGCTCTCGCAGGGCGCGGACTATATCCTGATGGACGAGCCCTTCGCGGGCAACGACGTGTTCAACCGCGAGGATTTCTATAAGGTATTGCTCGGGCTTCTGACCGAGCGGGAGACCGTGCTGCTCTCGACGCATCTGCTCGAGGAGGTGCAGGGCTTCGTCGGCCGCGCGCTGCTGCTGCATGAGGGCAGGCTGATCGGCGATGTGGATCTCTCGGAGGCCGAGGAGCGCGGCGAGGATCTGATGAGCATTGTCCGAAAAGCCTACGGCTACCGCGCCGACCGCGTGAAGGAGGCGCTCGACGCGCTGGGAGGAGACGATCAAGATGCGTAAATGGCGGATCCTCTCGGCCCTGCTCGCCGTGCTGCTGGCTGTAGGGCTTGGCATCTCGGCGGCGCAGGTGCAGGCGACGGGACGGAACGTGACCTTTGAAGAGACCATGCTGGAAGGAAACGCATCGGACTTTGACGGTCTGCACGTGCAGTCGCAGTATTCGTTTGACGGCTGCCTGCACTGGAGCGTGGGCTATGCGCCCGGGCGCGGCGGCTCGACGCAGAGCGACGTGCGCTACGATGCGCCGCACGGCATGCCGAAGGCACAGGAGGGCTTTTGGCTCACCACGGGGCTGAGCGGAATGGAGTCCTATTCGAGCGACGAGCCGCTCGACCCCGGGATTGAAAAAATGATCGAGCAGGTACGTGAAAACGCCCCGTCAAAAATTGATCCTTACAGCGAGGTTTTGAACGCGGAGGATTATCTGACCGAGCTTCCGATTCGGGTTCTGAATGCGCCGGACTGGCTGAACCGGGATGCGGTTGAGGATTTCTTTCACGTGCCGCTGCCGGAGCACATGGCGGTGCAGGTTCGCGTCTTTCATGACACCGGCGCGGAGCTGACCGCCGTGGGCAGCGGCGCGATCGAGTGCTGGTGCGACAGCGTGGTCGGCGAGGACGCGGTCTGGTTCACGGCGGACTTTGTGAAGGGCGACGAGATCTGGCACCCCGGCGGCGGGGTTTACCGCGCAGCGGACACGGTGGAGCTGCTCTATCCCCTGTCAGCCGAGAGCCGGACGCGGTATCTGAGCCGCTCGGCCGACGGGGCGCGGCTGCGCCTCATCACGAAGGAAAACGACGCCTTCACGCTCACGGTGCTGGACGCGGAAACCGGAGATGTGCTGCAGACGATGACACTGCCGGTGGAGGCGGGCAAAGAGCTCTGGAGCACGCAGGAGGCGGACGGCGATCTGCTGCTCCTGGCGGGCGAGGAGTTTTTGCTTCTTGCCGAAGCGGAGGACGGCACCTATTCCCTCGCAATGCAGGGCAGCATTGCGCTCGACGAGGTCTTCAACGGCAGTGAGCCGTGGCGTACGTTTGCCTATGACGGTGATCGGCTGGCTGTGGTGAACATGAGCACCCGGCTGCTCTGCTCGGTCTACCGCGCCGACGGCAGCCGCAGCCGGATGGAGAGCACCTGCAGTCTGGCGCGCGAGGACGTAGGCTGGACCTTCTCGAAAACGATTCTGACACTTTGGTTTACTTAAAGGAGGCGGAGACATGAGGCGCTGGCGCATCTTGACGCTGCTGCTCGCCGCGCTCGGCGTGTGTGGGCTGCTCGCGGCGGGGCTGTTCGTCTCCGCCGTCGGGCGGGACGTCAAGTATGACGAGATGATTTTGCAGGGCGAGGCGGCGGACTTTTCCGGCGTCGCGCTGCACACGAAGATCCGCATGGGCAATGAGCTGCTCTGGCAGACGGAATATCGCCCCAGCGGCGGGGCGAGAACCACGGCTCGGTACGGCGTGAGTGACTGGGCATACACAGATCCGCCGCCGAGTGTGCGCGCATCCTCCTTCTTGACGAACGCGCCGGCGCACCGCAACGGCAGCGAGGCCGATGCGATGGTGGAGGCCGTCGCCCTGCGCACGCCGGAGAACGAGACGCGCGAGGAGGTCGTGCGCGCGGCGGACTGGTATGAATCCTTCCCGCTGCAATTAGATCTGGAAAGCGTTTTTAATTACGAGCTGAAGATCCCGGTACCGGAGAACTTCTTCGTGCGCGTGACCGTCAGCCGCGAGGTCGGCACAGGGTTTTCCTTCACCGTCACGCCGGAGGACAGCACGAGCCCGACGCTGAGCGCCGTATCCGCCGGGCTGGTGCGCGGAGAGGACGCACACTGCTGGTTTGCGCTGGACGCGGGGCATCTCGATACCTCTCTGCTCCCGGGCGGCGGGGGCATCATGCAGATGGACACCGCGGACGGCGCGGTGAAGGCCGCCTATCCCCTGCCCGTCGGAGCGCGGGTGGTCGATCTGTGGCTCTCAGAAGATGAAAGTACGCTCTATGTCCTGCACAGTCTGGACGGAGTGCACGCGCTCACGGCGCTCGGCACGAAAGACATGGCGGTGCGGCAGGAAATCTCGCTTCCGATCGCGTCAGAGGCGGCGCTGGGGCCCACGATCCGGGACGATGAAGTGGTGCTCCTCCCGGCGACGGACGGCACACTGACGGTGCTGACCGCGGGGGACGACGATCTGCTCACGCTGCGCACGCAGGTGAACCTTGCGGGCGATCCCGTGATGGAAGCGCCGGAGCAGGAGGATCTGCGCGAGCTGGTCTCAGCGGACTGGGCTGACGGGCGGCTCGTGCTTGCGCGGCAGCAGTATATCGAGGAGGATATCACGCAGGATTTGGATCTGCTGCTCTCGATCTATGACGAAAACGGCAGCCGGAGCACGATGGTCAGTCGCTGCTCCGTCGGGCGGGAGATCACGCCGGAGCGGGACAAACGCACGTTCTATACGGTTTGGGATTTCCCGCTGCGCCCCGGATGGGTGCGGCCGGTGACGGTTCAATTCGCGCCGTAAAAAGATTCTGAAAAAACAGCTTGACTTTGGGTACGCCCAATGGTACAATACTATGGCCGCATTGAGTGGGTTTGCAAGCGGATCATCCCGCCCACAAGAGCGAGACTCTACAAGAGAGGCAGGTGCAAGAGAAGTGAAGCACGCTATCATCGAAACCGGCGGCAAGCAGTACCGCGTGGCCGAGGGCGACGTCATCTTCGTCGAGAAGCTGAACGTCGAGGCCGGCGAGGCCGTGAAGTTTGACCGCGTTCTGGCCGTCATCGGCGAGGAGGGCTCCGTGTTCGGCAAGCCCGTGATCGAGGGCGCGACCGTGTCCGCCAGCGTCGTGAAGAACGGCAAGAGCAAGAAGGTTCGCGTTTTCAAGATGAAGCCCAAGAAGGGCTATCGCCGCACGCAGGGCCACAGACAGCCCTACACGAAGGTTCAGATCGAAGCCATCAACGCTTGATCGACTTCCCCACCCGATACTGACACATGGAGGTGTAACACTTTGGCACATAAAAAAGGCATGGGCTCCACCAAGAACGGCCGCGACAGCGAGTCGAAGCGCCTTGGCCCCAAGAGAGCCGACGGTCAGTTCGTTCTGGCCGGTAACATCCTCGTCCGTCAGCGCGGAACCAAGATCCATCCCGGCGTGAACGTCGGTAAGGGCAAGGACGACACTCTGTTCGCCCTCGTCGATGGCGTCGTGCGTTTCGAGCGCAAGGACAAGGAGCGCAAGCAGGTCTCCGTTTACGAGGAGATCGCGCAGTAACGATTGCGAAATGGGGTTGGCAAGTTGCCGACCCCATTTTTGATTTATCGCTGCCCGTCGTTCTGATGGGATGCTTTGGAGACCGGAATGGAACGTTCTCTTTCAGTACGGTGCCAAGATCCTTCGACTCCGCGCTTCGCGCTCCGCTCAGGATGACATAGGGGGCGACGTGCTGCGCTCCGCTCAGGATGACAAAATGGGTAGAATGGCAGACTGCTATGTACTACGTATATATTTTGACCAACAATTCCCATCACTCGCTGTATATCGGCGTCACCAACAATCTGGAACGCCGCTTATACGAGCACAAAGCAGATCTTCTGGACGGCTTCACAAAGCAATATCATCTTCACAAGCTGGTATACTATGAAGCAACCGGAGATGTAAACGCTGCGATTGCACGGGAAAAGCAGCTCAAGGGATGGACAAGAAAGAAAAAAGATGCTTTGATCGCATCCGTCAATCCGCGTTGGGCGGATCTCAGCGAGGACTGGGATTGAAGTTCTCTTTCGGTGCGGTGCCAAGATCCTTCGACTCCGCACTGCGTGCTCCGCTCAGGATGACAAAGTAGGAAGCACTCCGAACCCCTGTCATCCTGAGCGGAGCGAAGCGGAGTCGAAGGATCCTGGCAGAGCAGCTCGACAGAACCATAAGATTGAATCTAAGGAGGAACCCAAACATGGCCTCTTCTTTTGTGGATAAAGTCACGATCACCGTGCGCGCCGGGGATGGCGGGAACGGCGCCGTTGCCTTCCACCGTGAGAAATACGTGGCGGCGGGCGGACCCGACGGCGGCGACGGCGGCCGCGGGGGCGACATTATCTTTGAGGTGGACGACAACATGTCCACGCTGATGGACTTTCGCTATAAGCGCAAATACGTGGCCGGAAACGGCCAGCCCGGGCAGGGCAAGCGCTGCTCCGGCAAGGTGGGCGAGACGCTGCGCATCCGTGTGCCGCGCGGCACTGTCCTGCGCGACGCGGACTCCGGCCAGATCATGCACGACATGAGTACCGGCGAGCCCTTTGTGGCCTGCCGCGGCGGGCGCGGCGGCTGGGGCAACCAGCACTTTGCGACGCCGACGAGACAGGTGCCCCGCTTTGCAAAGCCGGGGCTGCCCGGCGAGAGCCACACGATCCTGCTGGAGCTGAAGCTGCTCGCGGACGTGGGTCTGGTGGGCTTTCCGAACGTGGGCAAGAGCACGCTGCTGTCCGTCGTGTCGAAGGCGCACCCGAAGATTGCAAACTACCACTTCACCACCCTGTTTCCGAACCTCGGCGTCGTTTACGTCTCCGAGGGCTCGAGCTTCGTGATGGCGGACATCCCCGGCATCATCGAGGGCGCGAGCGAGGGCGCGGGGCTGGGTCACGACTTCCTGCGGCACATCGACCGCTGCCGTCTGCTGGTGCATCTGGTGGACGTATCCGGCAGCGAGGGCCGCGACCCGGTGGAGGACTTCGAGGCGATCAACGCGGAGCTCAAGGCCTACAACGCAGACCTTGGCAGCAGGCCGCAGATCGTCTGCGCGAACAAGTGCGATCTGCTGGGCGATCAGCGCGAGAATCTCGACCGTTTGCGCGCGCACGTGGAGGCGCAGGGCTATGCATTCTTCGAGCTCTCCGCCGCCGCGCATATGGGGACGCAGGCGCTGATTCAGGCCATCGGCGCGCGGCTGCAGGAGCTGCCGCCCACGCAGGTCTTCGAGGCGGACTATGTGCCTCCGGAGCCGGAGATCGGCAGAGCCGAGGACGTGGAGATCCGCCACATCGACGATTTCTGGATCGTGGAGGGCGCATGGCTGCAGCGGCTGATCGCGGGCATCAACTTCAGCGACTACGAATCGCGCATGTACTTCGACCGCGCGCTGCGCGAGTCCGGCATCTTCCAGCGCCTCGAGGACATGGGCGTGCAGGAAGGCGACACCGTGAGCATGTACGATCTGGACTTTGAATATCGCTATTAATTGCAAAACCCCGGGATTTTTCCCGGGGTTTTTCCTGTCTGATCAGATTACAGGACTGCGGAGAGATACACCGTCCACACGCCGAGGAGCGTGAGCACCGTGAGCAGCGCGACAATCAGCGCGTGGCGGCGGCGCTCGGAGAAGAGCGTGGCGATGAACTCGCGCACGAAGGCGTTGATCCAGAAATAGGTGCGCGTTTTGCCGCCGACGCCCTCGACGTGCACGCCCATCTCCTCGGCGAGGAGCCCTGCGCGGAAGACGTGGTAATTCGTCGTGGCGATGGCAATGCCCGCTTCTGCTCCTCCCTCCCGCTCGCGGATAAGCGCGGCGGAGTTGCGCAGGTTCGCCTCGGTGTTTTCGGACTTGTCCTCGAGCAGGATCTGCGATTCCGGCACGCCGCGTTCCAGCAGATAGCGCCGGATGGCCTCGGCCTCGGAGATCACCTCGTCCGCGCCCTGTCCGCCGGAGGGGACGAAGACGAGCTCCTTGCCCGTCTGCTCGCGCTGGCGCTTTGCAAACTCCAAAGCGGCGTCGGCGCGGCCGCGCAGCAGCGGTGTGAGACTGCCGTCCTTCTTAATCTGGCAGCCGTGGATGATGATATAGTCCTTATCAAAGGCAGGGATATGCCGCGCCGCCTTGACGGAGAGAATAATCGTGCTGAGCAGAATGCACTCGAGATAGGTGACGATCGTGAGCATGCCGTTCGTGATCGCCATGATGATATAGAGCGCGGCGCCGCGCTCATTGTGCGCATCGAAGAGCATGGTGCGCTGCGAAAACTCTCCGAGCACCGTTGGCGCGAGCGTGCCGAGACAGATGAGCACGCCGAGGATGAGGCCGAGCATATTGCGCCAGGTGCGCCCCTCGCGCCGCATGAGCCGCGCGCTCGTGAACGCGACGAGGATCGACACCACGAACGCGACCGGGAAGGCAAAATACGAGAACATGGAGGCCGCTCTCATCGTGCTAGTCAATTGATCGAGGATCGAATTGCCGACGAGCAGGTTCTGCACCTGACCGAGCAGGAGCGCCGCGACGAAGATGATCCAGCCGAGGTTGCGGATGTTGCGGTACTGATAGATCGTGCGGCGCATATCGGCGCGGTAGCGGCGGATGATCGTCCAGAGCAGGAGCGCGAGAAACGCCGACGACGCGATCGGAAGAATCCGACCGCCGCGCATCGGGCCAAAGAGCGTATCGACCGAGATGGCGCCGAGGCGGTGGACATAGAGCTTTTCGAGATAGCCGGAATTCTCCGGCCCTGCCACCTCGAAGAACACCGAGCCGGGATGGATGGAGCGGAACGTCAATGTCAGTCTGCCGTCCTCCATTGCGCGGTCCACGAGCTCCACGGGCGCGGGCTCGGGGTCGAACGTGACGGTATAGTCCTCCGCCGTCCCCGGCATGTTGACCGTGCGCAGCGTATAGACGCAGGTGCGCCCCATGACGGTCATGACGGCAAAGCAGATGAGCACCAGCGCAAGACCGATGAGCAGAAGGTGTTTGGTTTTCACGGCGCACCTCGTTTCCTTGATTTTCTGCTGTGATTATACCGCAAAGCACACACTTGTGCAATGGTAGGCTTTGTGCTACAATGCGCTCGTTACTTACCGATGGACGGAGTTTTTTTATGGCTGCCATTCGCTCCTTTGTC
Source organism: Oscillospiraceae bacterium (assembly GCA_017411225.1). Classification (GTDB taxonomy): domain Bacteria; phylum Bacillota; class Clostridia; order Oscillospirales; family Oscillospiraceae; genus CAG-103. The sequence goes on along the minus strand of JAFRDQ010000105.1, from coordinate 1,561 downwards.
CGGCGCGAGCCGGTGCTGCTGATCGCCGTGATCGCGGCGCTGCTCAGCTGCTGTTTCGTGCCGCCGGACGCGGAATATCTCAAATATCTCGACCTGCGCACACTCGCGCTGCTCTACTGCCTGATGACCGTGGTCGCCGGGCTGCGGCAGGCGGGTCTCTTTGCGCATCTGGCGCACACGCTGTGCTCTCGCGCCGGGAGCGTGCGCGCGATCGGGCTGCTGCTCGTGCTTCTCAGCTTCTTCTCCGCGATGCTGATTACAAACGACGTGGCGCTCTTAACGTTTGTGCCGTTCGCGGTGGTCGTGCTCGGCATGGCCGACCGGTCGCAGGATCTCATCCGCATCGTGGCGCTGCAGACGGTGGCGGCGAATCTCGGCAGTATGCTCACGCCCGTCGGCAATCCGCAGAACCTGTATCTTTACTCCTATTACAATTACGGCTTTCTGCCGTTTCTGCGCGTGACGCTCCCCTACTGGCTGCTGTCGCTTTTCCTCATCGCGGCGGCGTGCCTGCTGCTGCCGGCCGAGCGGCTGCACCTCTTTCTCGGCGAGGCGCCGGGGATCGACCGGCGGGGGCTCGGGGTCTACGCGGCGCTCTTTGCGCTGTGCCTGCTCGTGGTGCTGCACGTGCTGCCGTGGCCGGTGATGCTCGCAGGGATGATTCTCGTGCTCGCGGTCTATGACCGAAAAACGCTGACGGAGGCGGACTTTCTGCTGCTGCTCACCTTTGCGGCGTTCTTCGTCTTCTCCGGGAATCTCGCAAGGATTCCGGCGGTGGATGCGCTGTTAAAGCGCCTGCTCGCGGGGCGGGAGTATCCGGTTTCGCTCTTGGCGAGCCAGGTGATCAGCAATGTGCCCGCGGCGCTGCTGCTCTCAGGCTTTACGGGAAACGGCGACGCGCTGGTGCTCGGCGTGAACATCGGCGGACTGGGCACGCCGATCGCAAGTCTGGCGAGTCTGATCAGCCTGAAGCTCTATTCCCACTCCGACCACGCGCACACGGGGCGGTATCTGGTCGAATTCACGGTGGTAAATCTGGTGCTGCTCGGGGTGCTGAGCTTTGCGTGGATCTGTTTTGCGGGATAAAGGGTCGTCGAGGATTGAAGGCGCCCGCCATTGATCCTGCGCACGAAAAAAGAACGCCGGGCGGGGACTTGCCGCCGCCGGATCTGTCGGTGGGATGCGGCAGATGATGACCAACTGCGAATTTGCCGACGTCCGGCATAAATTGATTGCCAAACCCTGCGCGGGAGGGGCACAGTGTTCCCTGCGCCTTCGCCGAAGTCCGGCGCGAATGTTCACCTGGTTCTGCAGGGTCGTCGAGGACGCCGACCCCTACGAATCAAGCCTCGCAGAGTTCGCGGCTCGGAAGCCGCGAATGCCATTCAATCGATTTTCCGGCGACATGTGCGGCGGAAAAACTCCCTCGGGCGAGCGCGACGCTCGCCCCTCGCTTCGACCAAGCGGGGCCTTAGCCCCGCGCGATCAAAGCGAGTGCCAAAAAAAGAGCCTGCCGAAGCAGGCTCTTGTGTTGAGAACTTAGAAGTGGAGATCTCTGACT
>JAFRDQ010000104.1 GCA_017411225.1 Oscillospiraceae bacterium | reverse complement strand
TCCGGGCAGATGTATCTGCCCGCATAACTTTTCCTGCCATCTGCTCAGAGTGCCCTGCCGGACACTCTCCCTTTTGCGCCCTTTTTTATCCCGTGTTCAATCCGCCGTTTTCCGCTTGACTTTTGATAGTTAGTCTACGGCAGAAATCGTTCGATACTGTTTTTTCGGAGGAACCATACATGAGCAAAGCCACGGGCTCCTGGAGCGCGGTGCGCAAGGCGCTTGAGCAGGACCTGCTCTGCGAGGCTCTGCGCGGCAGGGTGCGCTATCGCTGCACCAAGTACCCCAACACCGACAATCAGGGCATTTTTGAGATTTTCGTGGACGGGAAGCCGGTGAAGAACTTCTCCATGGAGAGCGTCGGCCGCGAGGCACGCGCGCTGTACGGCGGGAAGGGAAGAGCAGATTTCTGGACGAATATGCGCAGCCATATGGAGGACAACGACCGCGCGGAGTTCGACGATCAGGAGTTCGCCGAGGCGCTGCGGATCTATCGCCAGAGCGATATTCAAAGCGCCGTCCGCCATGAAAACCCGGTCGTGCGCATGTTCGCCGTGCTCGACCGCCGCCTCGGCAGGCGCTCGCTCGAGCGGCTGCGCGAAGAGACGGAAAACCAGCCGGACTGGCTGCGCGCGTTCTGCCGCCTGCGCCTGGAGGCGGAGGGAATCCAATAAAACACACAGCACGCTCCCCGCTGCGTTGGGGAGCGTGCTGCTCTGTTTATGCCCGTTCACGGAGCGTGAAGGGGTTGTCGCTGTAATACCGGCTGTGGTTGCGTACCTCGCGAAACTCGTTGCAGTGCGTGGTTGCAATGCTTTTTTCAAACCGGGCCAGCCCCTCCGCGCTCTTCCAGTCGTCCGCAATGCGCTGCCGCTGCTCCGCCTCCTCCAGATAGCCGTAGCGCAGGCTGCCCTGAAACTCGTTCGGCACGTTGGTCCGGTCGTGCATGTCGGCGTTGATGTCCCTCTTGCGCACCTCCTCCTCCAGCCGCCCGACGCCGTGCCGGGTCAGGTAGGCGCGCGTCACATAGATGACCTCGGCGGAGAAATCCGCCTGATCCCGCAGCAGCTGCAGGGGATTGTAAAGCCCGGTCTTGGAGGTGGTGTGCCATTCATACGGCACGTCCTTGTCGAGCCCGAGGCCCTGCCCGTTTTCAAACACTGGGCTGTCATACCGCCGCCACACCTCGTCGAAGCTGCTGAAGGTCACGTGCGCGCGGAAAAACTGCAGATCCGCCGCAAAATGCCGGATCAGCGCCGCGCGGTGCGGCGAGCCCTCGGTGAAATACTTGGCATATTCCGGCAGCGCGTCCAGATTGATTTTGAACTGCTCTGCGCGAAACAGCACCCACCTCCAAAGCTGCTCCATCAGCGGCAGATACATGGCGGGATTCAGAAAATCGCGGATCGTGAAGGCCCACTCGGGCGACAGGTCGAGCCGATCCGTCGCGCTCCAGGAGCCGTAGCCGCAGGAGCCGTGCTCCCGCTGCCCGTTTTTCAGGGCGATGTCCGCCTCGATGGCGTGGTCGATGAGCATGTCAAACGGCGTGATCACCACGCAGTCCGGATCGCAGTGGAGCTCGGGCATCTGCCCGCAGCGGCTCAGCGCCTGATATTCCCGCACAAACGTCATCGGATGCAGCAGAAAGCTTCCGGCGTAGAAGGTGGGCACCTGATCCAGCGTTCCGCTGCCGAAGTGATGATACACATGGCGGAACCCGGGGCTGTAGTCCACGGTGTGCCCGCGCTGCGCCGTGCCGTTGTGCAGGATTGTGACCGGGCTTCTTCCGCTTGCACGGGCAAGCAGGGCAAAGTGCCGGGACACAAGCCCCTTGCCCTCGTCGCCGTAATTGGCGCCGATGATGATCTTTGCACGATGTTCCATGCGCTTTCCCTCCGTTTCCCTGATTTCGCCGACCTTACCAGAGATGCCGACCCATCACCTTTTGCTTTGGCCGCGCATAGGCGCTCTCGCGCTGATTCTCCGCGTGCGCGGCGGCGATCTCACTGATTACCTTCTGCAGCTGCTGAATCGTCACGACGCGATAGTGCTCCCTGCCGAGCAGACTTGTCCATGCCTTGTCCAGATCATACCGCCGCTGATGGTATCGGTAGCTGCTGTCGGGGTCGTCCACCGAGAGGTGATAGACCTCAAATTTCTCCCGCACCTCCAGCAGCAGCTCCCCGGTGCGGATGCCGGCCTGCAGCCTGTCGCCCGTCACGCGCGCAAGCTCCCCCGCGTTCAGCTCGGGGTTTGGAAGCTCATCGCCGAGCGTGATGATCAGCCCCTTCTTTCCGCGCTTCCAGCAGTCCAGGTCGCAGTGGCGCAGACCCATGTACCATGCAGCAGTGTAGGATTCACAGGTGTTGCCGCCGCCGCCTCCCTCGAAGTAAACCTCGTCCATCTGCTCGGCGATGCGGATGTCCGATTCAAACTGTGAGATCTGAATCGGCGCCGCGTCATAGTGCAGATCGCCGATGGCCATCACACAGAATTCCACGTCCCGGATCTTCTCCGAGCAGAAGATGCCGGTCATGATGCTGTTGAGACTGGTGGCGGTTTTTACCGCAGCCCTGCCCATGCTGCCGGTCACGTCCAGCGCCAGAATCACCGGCACCGTCTCAGGGTGCTCCTCGGAATCCCGGCAGCTGCGCATCACGTTTTTCGGATGCAGCAGCGGGCTGATTTCGTTCTTTCGGAAAACCTCCTGCACCCGCAGATCCGATTTCTCCAGCCGATCCGCGCTCACGCCGTATCTGGCCGATGCATAGCGTTCAAAGCGCTCTCTGGTCCAATGTCCGCTTCCCATGTTCAGTCCTCCTTTTCATCGTCATCCTCGTCCGGGTCGAACGCACCGTCAAACAGATCCCGGAACATGTCTTTGCCGCCGCCGGCGAGCATCATCAGCATCATCGGGTTCATCCCCGTGCCGGACGGCGAGCTCCCGCCGTCGGAAAAAAGCTTGCTCAGCATCATCATCTTCACCGCGCTGCCCATGCCGCCCCTGCCCTTCATCATGTTGGCCAGGGGAGAGAAGATCTTCGCGTAGCAGTAGGTGCTGCCCATGAAGATGTGGCGCTCCGGCACGAGCTCCTCGATCGTGCCGCGCTGGTAGGAGAATACGCGGATCGCGTTTTTGCCGCCCTCGATCACGCAGCAGGGGCCGCCGGCGCTGAGAATGATGTCCCCCGGCGCGACCTTCATCGTCGGGATCAGGAAGAAGCTCCCGTCCAGCTCCATCGAAAACTCGGTGCAGTTGGTCAGCTTTCCGGTCTTCACATCGTAGGTCTTGTAGTCCGGCGTGCCTCCGGTGTTGACATTCACCGCCACCAGGCCGTTCATCCCCAGCCTGCAGTCGCCCTTCGGCACCGGGCCGAACATTCCGCCGAACATGTCTCCAAATCCGTTTTTCATGCTGTCACCCTGCAGCGAAGGCTGCATTTTCCTTTCTGGTTAATTAGTATTGATTTACTACTTTCTCTCTTCGGTAGTAGATTACTACTTTCTTGAGCGCTTGTCAACCCATTTTTGCAAAAAAAGAAGCGCTGCAGTCAAAAAACTGCAGCGCCGCGGGCTTTGCGCCCTATGACTCTTTGAATTTATATCGGTACAGCTGAGACAGCTTCCGCCCCGTGACGGATTTTCCCTTTTCGCCCGTCTCCTCCACCTTTTCGCAGATCTTGTCCCGGAAGTTGGCCTTGTAGACCTCCTTGCCGAGGATCAGTTCATAGACCCGCTGGAGATCCGGGAGCGTGAAGGCCTCCGGCACGAGATTGAACGCGAGATCCGTCTCCGTCACCTTGCTGCGCAGCTGCAGCAGACCCTCGAGCAGAATCTCCGCATGATCGAAGGCCAGCCGCTCCTCCGTCCGGCAGGAGGGGACGAAGTTGGTGTATTTCACCACGCCATTGCGGAACACCTTCTGCGTGAGGCTGTATTCCATCCGCACGCGATTGTCGTCGCTGAAAATCCGCAGAGCGTCCGGCTCGAAGCGAACGTTGAACCACGCGGCCTCGCGCGCATCGTCGCCCGCCGTCACCGGCACGACCGGAATGAGCGCCAGATAGGCAATGTCGATCACGCGCATGCGCGGATCGCGCTTCGGCTGGGTGAAGGTGTAAATCTGCTCGAGATAGATGCCCTCCAGCCCGGTCTCCTCTGCGAGCTCGCGCCCTGCCGCCTGATAGCCGGATTCATCCATCTGCACGAAGCCGCCGGGCAGCGCCCAGCAGTCGAGAAAGGGATGATCCCGCCGCTTGATCAGCAGCAGCTTCAGATTTTCATAGGTCTCGTCGACGCCCAGGATCAGCAGATCCACCGTCACGCTCGGGCGGTCATAGTTCCCGGGGTCGTAATCCCGGAGGAATTCCGCCTCCGTCTGACCGCGGCTGTTTCGTTTTTGCATGTCCGATCCTCTTTCAATCCAGCTCATAGATGAATTTCACGTGCGTGTAATCCTTCAGGGAAATGTCAAAATCGCGCTTCACGCTTCTGGCGATGAAGGGCAGGATGTAATGGTCAAAGTAGGTCAGGCGGTAGCCCGCGCCGCTCGCCGTGATTTTTCCCATGATGTCCTCCACGGAGACGGGCAGATAGTTTTCGCGCACCTCGCGCTCCCAGTTGTCCCGATACCGGTATTTCAGCAGGAAGTGGATCAGATTGTGGTTGTCGGTGATGGAGCCGTGCAGCGCCTCAAACTCCGCAAGGAGGTTCAGATCATATCCGCTGCGGACCTTAATCACGTCCTCCTTGAGCGCCGGCCGGTGCGCGGTCACGTCCATGCACATATCGCGGATCACCAGATAGCCGAAGCCGCTTCCGGTCACAAACTGCCAGAACTGCGCGATGGACTCCGCAGTGCCGTAGCTGTAGACCTCATGGATCAGGGAGGAGAGGTTCAGCGCCGTTTTTTTCAAATCCAGCTTCTGCTCCCGCGCCCAAAGCCAAAAGTCGTCGAGCGAGGAGAAGAGCGCCACGTTCTCCAGCCCCTCGCAGCGCTGCCGCGCGTTTTGGATCATCGATTCGTCCAGATCATAGCCGATGTACGTCATGTCCGGAAACAGTCTCGCGAGCGTCTGGATCAAAACCGCATTGGCACAGCCATAGTCAAACACGGTCGTCACCGCTTCGTCGATCTTGTCCATGAAGAACATTTTGTCGATCATGCTCTTCGACATGGCCATGTTGTATGATTCCAGATTTGCGATCCGCTTTTCTCCGACGGGCATGGCGCGCCACCTCTTTCGTTTTGATTTTTTTATTATATCACAGCCGGAAGCCGGAAATCAATTGCCGTGCGCGCCGGTTCGTGGTAAACTGAAAGCTGCCAAAACGCGAGAGGAGGAGACGCGGCATGGGAACCATGTATCTGATGTGCGGAAACATCGCCTCCGGCAAGTCCTTTTTTGCCAGGCGGTTTGCCGAAAAAAACGGCTTTCGCTATCTGGACATTGACGCCTGCTATCAGATCTATAACGGCGATGAGAAGCTCCACGAGAACAAATTCGAGGTGTGGATCCTCTTTTATCAGCTGATCCATCAGGCGGCCCTGCTCGGCCAGAGCACGGTCGTGGACACCAACGCGCCGCTCACGAGCTATCGGGACGAATTTCTCAACTGGTTTCCGGAGTTTGAGCGGCACTGCCTCGTCTGGATCGACGCCGACCCGGCGCTCGCCTGGGCGAACAACTGCAGCCGCGAGCGCGCCGTACCGCGCGAGACGTTTGATCGCCTGACCGCGCTGTTTCAGGCGCCGACGCCGGAGGAGGGCACGTCGGTCTCCCGCTCTGCGTGGGACAGCATCTGCCGGATCAAAAACGATCAAAACCGCTTCTGCGCGCCGGAGTTTCTCAAGGGAGAGGCCTTTGACTGCTCCCTCTGAGCGGGCCGCACGTTCACAGTTTTTTAACGCAATTTAAGGCGATCAATGCCATAATGGGAAAAAAACCAACAGGAGGTTTTCACATATGAGTCAGAAAATCGTCGTCGTTGAGGACGATATCAATATTGCCGAGCTCCTGCGGCTGTATCTGGAGAAGGACGGCTTCGAGGTGCTCATCGCGCACGACGGGGGAGCGGGCCTGCATCTGGCGGAGACCGAGAACCCCGATCTCGTCATGCTCGATATCATGCTGCCCGTCATGGACGGCTGGCAGGTCTGCAAGGCCATCCGCACAAACAGCAAGGTCCCGATCATCATGCTCACGGCCAAGGGCGAGACCGAGGACAAGGTCACCGGCCTCGAGATGGGCGCGGATGACTATATCGTCAAGCCCTTTGAGGTCAAGGAGCTGCTCGCGCGCGTGCACGCGGTGCTCCGCCGCACAGGCGAGGAGGTCCCCCAGCAGAGCAAGAAGCTCACCTATGACAAGCTCGTCATCAATCTCGATTCCTATGAGCTCATCGTCGACGGCAAGAAGGTCGACACGCCGCCCAAGGAGATGGAGCTTCTCTATCACCTCGCCGCCACGCCGAACCGCGTCTATACCCGCAACCAGCTGCTCGACGAGGTCTGGGGCTTCGACTATTTCGGCGACAGCCGCACCGTCGACGTGCACATCAAGCGCCTGAGAGAAAAGCTCGAGGGCGTGAGCGACAAATGGACGCTCAAAACCGTATGGGGCGTAGGCTACAAGTTCGAATCTGAAGAGGCCTGAAAGTAATTAGGAATTAGGAATGAGGAATTAGGAATTGGAGTGTCCGACATGGGTCATTCCTAACTCCTAATTCCTAATTCCTCATTTTTACAGCATGAAGAGTATTTATTTTAAAAATTTCACAGCCACCGCCGCCATGGTCGTGCTGAGCTTCTTTATCCTCGGTCTGGCGTTTGTGTTTCTCGGCCGGAGCTATGTCATCAACAACTACCGCGCCGGCATGCAGGCCAACGCCGAGGAGGTGCGCCACAACGCGCAGGCCATGGTGCACGACGGCTCGCTCACCGACTGGGGCCTGCGCATGACGATCAGCTCGCTCTCGCAGATCACGGGCAACCACATCTTCCTCTGCGATACCAACGGCACGGTCGTCTCCTGTTCGGATATGAACATCGCCTGCGTCCACATCGGGCAGCAGATCGGCGGCGCCGAGCTCGTCGCGCTCGCGCGCGGCGAGATGGTGGACGAGGTGTCCACGCTCGGCGAGTTTTATCCCACGCCGCACTATGTCGTCGCCGAGGCAATCGACGCTCCCGACGGCACGCAGCTCGGCTATGTCTTCATCACGGCCGATTCCGGCACCATCGTCGCCAGCTGGGATACCTTCCTCTGGGTCTTCCTTGCCGCCTCCGCCGCCGTCATGACGCTCGCGCTCCTGCTCGCGTTCATGACGTCCAAGCGCATGGCAAAGCCGCTTGACGAGATGGCCCGCGCCACGCGCAGCTTCGCCCACGGCGATTTCTCCGTCCGCGTGCACGAGGAGGACCGCGACGACGAGGTCGGCGCGCTCGTCTCCGCCTTCAACACGATGGCCGACTCCCTCGAGCGATCCGAGCAGCGCCGCAACGACTTCATCGCCAACGTCTCGCACGAGCTCAAAACGCCGATGACCACGATCGCCGGCTTTGCCGACGGCCTGCTCGACGGCACGATCCCCAGGGATCAGCAGGACAAATACCTCGCCACCATCGCCGATGAGACGCGCCGTCTCTCCCGGCTCGTGCGCAGCATGCTCGACCTCTCCCGCATGGAGAGCGCCGGCACGGATCTCACGCGCCGCCGCGAGTTTGACATTCTCGAGGTCATCATCTCCACGCTGCTGAGCTTCGAGGCCAGAGCCGAGGAAAAGCGGCTCAACGTCGATCTCCAACTGCCGGAGAACCACGTAAACGTCCTCGCCGATCCGGATGCGATCACGCGCGTGGTCTATAACCTGATGGACAACGCCGTCAAGTTCGCCGCCGAGCGGAGCGTGCTCACCGTCTCCCTCTGGAAGACGGACGGCAAGGCGTATGTCTCCGTCAAGGATCGCGGCGAGACGATCCCGGCGGACGATCTGCCCTTCATCTTCGACCGCTTCCACAAGTCCGACCGCTCCCGCAGCCTCGACCGCGACGGCGTCGGCCTCGGCCTCTATCTCGTCAAGCGCATTCTCGACGCGCACGGCGAGGACATCGCCGTCACCAGCCGGGACGGCGTCACCGAGTTCGTCTTCTCGCTCACGCTCGCGCCGCAGAGCAAAAAGCAGCGCGAGGAAAAGGTTAAGTAAGTCAGGGAATTAACAAATTATTTTTAATTCATTCACAGCCCGCACATTTTCGCGTGTTAGGATATGAGTGTCAAATGGAGGAATCGATCCATGCTTGATGAGGATTACAGCAGCTGGTATCGCAGCGGCGCAGCGCCCGCCGAGCCCGAATCCGAGTTTCGCTCGGATTACAGCGAGGCATGGTGGTCCAGCTCCGAGCCGGAGGTACAGCCCAAGCCGAAGTCCCGCCGCTGGCGGTGGATCGGCGCGCTGCTCGGCGTTGTGCTGCTGATCATTGCCTCGGCCTATCTCTTCCACGGCATCGGGGAGAGGACGCCCAAGCCGGAGGCCAACGCCCCGGCGCAGCAGATCCCCGGCACCGAGGACATTGTCACCGATGCGGACACCGATTCGCTGCCCCGCGCCGAAACCGGCACCGGCGTCACCATGACGCTCGCGCCGAAGCCCGAGGGCGAAGCGCTCTCTCTGCAGGAGATTTACCGCGAATGCCTGCCCTCCGTGGTCGCCATCCGCACCACGAAGAACCAGCTCAGCGGCAGCCTCGGCACCGGCATCGTCATGACGGCGGACGGGTACATCATCACCAACGCCCACGTGCTCGACGGCGCCAAGAGCGTCACGGTCACGATCCTCGCCGATGAGACCGAGCATGAGGCCAAGCTCGTCGGCACCGATTCCGTCAGCGACCTCGCCGTTTTGAAGATCGAGGCGCAGAACCTCAAGCCCGCCGTGTTCGGCCAGTCCGACACGCTGCAGGTGGGGGATGACGTCATCGCCATCGGCAACCCGCTCGGCACCGAGCTCAACGGCACGATGACCAACGGCATCGTCTCCGCCATCAACCGCAATGTGATCTTCGGCGGCCACAGCATGACGCTCATCCAGACCAACGCCGCCATCAACGAGGGCAACTCCGGCGGCCCGCTCATCAATGAGCACGGTCAGGTCGTCGGCGTCACGAACATGAAGGCGTTCACCACCGGCGTCGAGGGCATCTGCTTTGCGATCCCGACGAGTGTGATCCGCCCCGTCGTCGATGCGCTCATTGCCGACGGTCAGGTCAACGGCCGCGCCAGCATCGGCATCGTCATCGGCGCGCTGGACGCCGCCGCCGCGGAGTATTACGATCTCCCGCAGGGACTCTATGTCGAGTCCGTCGCCGAGGGGTCAGACGCCGAAAAGCAGGGCATCCAGCCCGGCGATATCGTCACCGCCGTCAACGGTCAGGCCGTCACCACAACCTATGAGGTCAACGCCATCAAGGAGTCCTTCTCCGTGGGCGATACCATGACCCTCACCATCTACCGCGACGGCGAGACCTTCGACGTCACCGTCACGCTGATGGATACCAACGATATCTATTAATTTGCTTCCTTCCACTCCTCTTTTTTATATTCTCCTCTCTATTGAACGAACCCCTGATCCATTGGATCAGGGGTTTGTTCGTCGCTTCGCTCGGTTGGTCGCGGTTCTCGTCGTAGGGGTCGGCGTCCTCGACGACCCTGCAGAGCGCACCAATTCTTGTGTGCTTTTTCCGGCGAATCCTCACCGCACCGCCGTAGGGGCGGATAGCATCCGCCCGCGCGGGATTGGGTGAACATTCTCGCCGGACTTCGGCGCATTCGCAGCGCTCCCGGTTCGCCCGCGCGGAATCAGGTGAATTCACTGCCGCACTCTGGCGCAAACGGAATTGGTCATCATCTGCCGTAGGGCGGGCGCTTCGCAACCCGCCCTACGGCAAACCGGAAAAATCAGCGAATTCGCCGAAACAGAATCCGCATTTCAGTTCAATCTGCGCGGGCGACCACAGGTCGCCCCTACAGGATCCTTTTTGTGCGGATAAAAAGCGGGAGAGGCAAGCCCCTCCCGCGGTGCATCTGTTTCAATTGTTCTCACACAAACAGCTCGTCGATCGAATACAGCGTGGCCTTGCCGGCCATGAAGATCTTCCCGTCCTCCTGGCGGCAGTAGAGCGTGCCGCCGCGCCTGGACGCCTGATAGGCCACGAGCTCGTTCTTGCCCAGCACGTCCTTCCAGTAGGGAATGATGTGGCAGTGGCCGGAGCCGCAGACCGGATCCTCAGCGACGGAGAGCTTCGGCGCGAAGCTGCGGGACACGCAGTCCTCCTCCTTGCCGCGGGCAGTCACGTGCACCAGCAGACCGTCGATCTGCTTGATCTTCTCCAGATCGGGGTTGAGGTTCCGCACGATCTGCTCGTCGTCCACCACGCACAGCAGATCGCGGGCGAGGTAGGCCTCCTGCACCTTCGCGCCAAGGGCGTCCTCCATCGCGGCGGTCACGTCCACCTTCTTGAGGTCATAGGCCGGGAACTCCATCTCGTAGAGCTCGCCGCGGCGAACAACGATCAGATCGCCGGACAGGGTGGTGAAGACGACCTTCTCCGCGTCCTTCTCATAGTAATTGAGCAGCACGAACGACGTGCCAAGCGTCGCGTGGCCGCAGAGGTCAATTTCGCCCCCGGGCGTGAACCAGCGCAGATGCCACTTCTCACCCTCCTTCACGGTGAAGGCGGTCTCGGAGAAATTGTTCTCGCGCGTGATGTCCATCATCATCTCCTCCGGCAGCCATTTGTCCAGCACGCAGACGGCGGCCTGATTGCCGTGAAAAACCTGATCGGTAAAAGCATCCACAACATACTGTTTCATGGGGGTGTTCCTCCTTGTGTTTTGGTTGGCTTTATTATATACTAAGCATGATGATGAGTAAAACAAAAGAATAAATTGTATGCCTCCGGAAAAACTAGCCGTAACTGACAGTTTTTTCGGAGGCGTTTTTATGGCGGAGAGAAGCATGGAGTCCCTGGGCGAATCGGCGGCGGCGAAGCTGCGCCCCGGTGCGGAGCGGCGGGGGAGTGGGTTTGTAAAGCCCCTGCGCGCGGCCATCGCGGCGCTGC
>JAFRDQ010000103.1 GCA_017411225.1 Oscillospiraceae bacterium | reverse complement strand
GCACGCTCTTGTCCTGCAGATTGTCCTCCGCGGAGGCGACGAGCGGGTGATCCATGAGCACCTCGCCGTTTTTCTCGATGTGAATGACGTTCGTATGGTGGTTTGCGATGCGCACGACGGCGCTGTCCGCGCCGGCATATCCGGTCAGGCGGATATCGAGCATGCAGGGCGTGTCGTCCATGCAGGCGACAGCGATCGGCGTGGACTCGGCATAGGCCTTGATCTGAGCCAGCTGCGCATCATCCACCTCGGAGATGACCTGCAGCTCGGCCTCCGGCCTGCCCGCGACGACGCCCGCCGCGATGGCCGGGCGGATGCCCTTGAGCCCGCCGGTGTTCGGCACGACGACGCTCTTGACGTTCTTGAGGATGTTGCCGCTGACCTCCGCTGAGATGCGCTCGGGCTTTTCGCCGAGCACCTCGCGCAGCTTTGCCGCGGCATAGGCAATGGCAATCGGTTCGGTACAGCCCGTGGCGAGCACGAGCTCTTCCTCTAAAATGGCCACATAAGCCGAAAGAATCTCCTGCTTCATGAAAAGCCCTCCTTTGTCAAGTTTCCCTCTTTTATATTATAAACTCCAAAAGGACGTTTGGCAATCACATTTCCTGTTGAAACCGCGCGACAAATTCGGTATAATGAAAGACACAAACCAAAAAACAGGAGGGAGCCCTATGCCCACGAAAGAAATCTGGCTGGACCGCTTGTACCAGAAGGGCCGCGCCAAGGCGGCGGACGCCGTTTCCGCCAAGGTCGGCAAAAAGATGACGAATCTGCTCGCCATCGGCCCGGATATGGCGTATCTGCTCATCCGTCTGATGCTCGACGGCGACGTTGCCGCAACGAGAAAGCTCGAATTCGGCTTCTCCGCGGCGTATGTGTTCCTGCCGATCGACATCATCCCCGACAAGTTCCCCATCCTCGGCAAGATCGACGATGTGTACATGATCCTCTCCTCGGCCGCAAAGGTGCTGCGCACGACAGACCGCGAGGTGCTCATGCGCTACTGGCAGGGCGACCCGGACATGATGGACAAGGTGCGCAATTTCCTCATCAAGCTCGACGAAAAGCTCGGCTCCGGTCTCACCGGCAGCGTGCTGCGGTATGTGGAAAAGGCCACGGCGGGAGCGGTTCCCGCGTAAAGTCTCAAAAGAGAGCCCGGCTTTGCCGGGCTCTCTTTTGAAATACTCGCGCTTATCGCGCGGGGCTCAGGCCCCGCTTGGTCGGCGCGAGGGGCGAGCGTCGCGCTCGCCCGAGGGAGATTTTTCACCGCACATGTCGCTGAAAAATCGGATTTGAATGATTCGCGCCTTGCGCGAACTCTGCGAGGCTGATATGAAAATCCACCGACGAAATCGTCGGTGGATTTTTTTGTTTCAGCACTTCCCCTTCACAAGTCCCTTGACCACATGCGCCGCAATGCTTTCCTTCTGCGGCTCGTAGGGCTTGCCGGATAGGATCGTCTGCTCGACCTTGATGTCCTTCAGGCTTGCTTTCGGCGCGGTATAGGGGTTGTGGGAGAGGATGACCATGTCCGCGATCTTGCCGGTCTCGAGACTACCGCGCTCGCGCTCGTCGAAGCTGGTGTAGTAGCCGTTATACGTGCACATGCGCAGGGCTTCAAACACCGTGAGCGCCTGCTCGGGCTCGGAGTGGTTCACGGCGTTGTGCACCCAGAGCATCGGGTCGGGGTCGGTGCAGGGGCCGTCGGACCCCGCCGAGAGCGTGATGCCGTTTTTGACGAAGGTGCGCAGCGGGTTGAGGTGCTTTGCGCGCTCGCCGAGGATCTCGCGCAGATAGGCGTCCGGCTCCTGCGGCCAGTTGATGAAGGCCGTCTGCACCGGGAGGAGAATGTGATAGCGCTTGCAGAGCGCAATGCCCTCCGCCGTCGGGAGGCAGGCGTGGATGATCGCGTGGCGGTGATTGACGCGCGGATAGTCCTCCAGCGCCGCCGCGATCGCGCGCGTCGCCTGATCGAAGGCCGCGTCTCCGATCGCGTGCATCTCGATCTGCAGTCCGGCGCGGTTGGCCGCCTTGCAGAACGCGGTGACCTTCTCGTCGCTGTAATAGAGCACGCCGCGGTCATCACTGTTCTGATACGGCGCGCGCAGCGCCGCGTCCTTCGAGCCGAAGCAGCCGTCAAGCGCCGCCTCAAAGCAGCCGCCGACGCGGGGAAGACGGCGCCGGATGGCTTTCTTCGCGTCCAGCGTCTGCATATAAACGCGCATCTGCTGACCGGTGCGCAGCCCCTTGGCGAAAATGCGCTCGAGATCAACGTCGAGGTCTCCCGTGAAGCCGACGCCGCTCACGGAGTGGATCATGCCGATGCCGCGCATGGCGAGATCATCCGCCGCGCGCTGCATGTTCTGCACGAGCTTCGGCAGGGAAATGGAGCCCGTCACATAGTCGCTCACGGCGAAGAACGCCTCCTGGTTCATCTCGCCCGTGGCGGGATGGCAGCCGCGAAGCGGCTCCACCTTCTTGCGCACGAGGTCGAAGAGCCTGGAGTTGACCACACAGGCGTGCCCGTCGTACTTCACGAGAAAGAGCGGGCGGTCGGGGCAGACGGCGTCGAGCTCGGCTCTCGAGACGAGCTTGCCCTCCTCCACGGAGTAGGGCGAGGCGCCGAAGGCGATGACGAGCTTATCGTCCGTCGTGGGGAGAAAGCGGCGCAGCATGTCGAGAATCTCGGCGTTGCTGCGGGCCTCCATCACGTTCAGCCCCGCGTGGAACGTGGCATAGGACGCAAAGTGGATGTGGCTGTCCACGAACGAGGGGATCAGCACCCGGTCGCCGAGGTGGATCTCCTCGGCCTTTTTGTTGAAGCGGAAATGCCTCGGAAGCAGGTCGCCGACATAGACGATGCGCCCCTTGTCCTCGACGAGGGTGTTCGCAATCGTGTTCCGGCTGTCCAGCGTGAGGATTGCGCCGCGATAAATCTTCATTCGGCTGCCTCCTGCTCGGCGCGCAGCTTCGCCTTGAGCTCCTCAAAGCAGTGGTTGAGGAAGTCGCGCTCGCGCTCATCCTGCAGCGGGGCAAGACCCTTGCCGCCGCCCTCCATGTCCACCACGCGGCAGGCGCTCAGCTGATCGAGGCCCTCCATCTGGAAGACCACGTAGGTCTGGCCGGTCAGCTCCCAGTCATAGGTGAACAGCACCTGGCACTGGCGCATCACGCCGTCCACGCCGGGGATCGTAAACACGCCGTTTTCAAACAAATCCATGGGTCAGCCCTCCCTGTTGTTGTCGGTTGGTTTTATTTTAGCATAAGTTCGCATTTTTGAACAGAAGGAAAGCCTTCCCCTTGAGGGGAAGGTGGCATCCGGCGTCTCCCGCAAGCCGGATGACGGATGAGGTGGAGACGCGCGCCCAATGTCCAGCATGGGAGATCGTCTCCCCTCATCCACCGCGCGAGCGCGGTCCCCCTTCCCCCGAGGGGGAAGGCAAGCGGCGCAGTCATTTCCCGCGCATCATGTATTCATACTTCGGCGCGCCGGTGAAGCCCTGACGGTAGACAAAGACGCGCAGGAAAAGCAGACTGATGATCGCCTTTGCCGTCACAACGGCGGGAGGCAGCATCGCGCAGCCGATTCGAAACGGCAGCACCGCAAGCGCGATGACGCCAAGAAACAGAAACGCCGCCTCGAACACATAGAGCGCATAAAACCGCGGGTACAGCCGCCGGAGCGTCACGATGTGCGGTTTCAGGTAGCGCAGGGAAATCTTTTCCCGCAGCGGCTGCGCCTGATAGAGCCGCCGCCGCTGCGACCGGTAAGATTCCGGCGCCATCAGCGAGCGGAGCGTATCGCGCACGAGCCGGACGCAGAGGCTCTGCACAAGCACCGCGCCGATGCACAGAACGATATACACCCACGGCGCCTCCGGCGAGAGCAGATTTTCCATCATCGATACCTCCATCGGTTTGAATGTCCGTTCGTAGGGGACGGCGCCCTCGACGTCCCTGCAGAATAACGTACATCCAACGGCAATCTCCGGCGAACACCGTCGGCACGCAATCCTGCTGTAGGGGCGACCTTCGGTCGCCCGCCTTGCCAGACCGAAATCTTTTTCCATTTCGCCGTGGTGCGGCATTGCAATTACATGATTCTGCGCGGGCGGATGATATCCGCCCCTACGGCGCAGGGGCGCGTTATCTCGCGCAGAGCCAGCCGTCCTGCGATTCCGCCCGGAAGGCGTTCAGCGCGGCGGCGAAGGCGGGGTCGATCCCGGAAAGCCTTCCCTGTCCTGTGACCCATGGGTCGATGCAGCGCTTTTTGGCGCGCACGATGCGGCGGTCGGATCGGGGCGCGGATGCGTCCGTGACCATCTCGTGCAGGGCGCAGTAATCGCTCCATGCGCTCGCAGTCTCCGGGTCGGATTTGAGCCTGGCGATCACGTCCGGCTCGACGCCGTAGAGGTCCTCCGGCTTCAGGACGCCGCGCTGAATGGCGTCCCCCAGCAGCTCCGAGAGGCGCTGCATCGCATAGCGGTCCTCGGGCGAGACATAGATCTCCGAGCAGCCGAGCGCGGCGAAGGCGAAGCTGCGCGCGGTGTCGGGGTTTTCAAACGCGAGCTCCGTGACGCCGCTCTCCGCCGTGACGCGAAGATCCCCGTAAAACCGGCGCAGATCCTCCAAACTCCCGAACCGGTAGTGCAGGATGTTGCGCAGAGTGTATTCCAGCCGGTCGGCGGACAGGCGCGGGGAATCGTTGTCCGCGACGGGGTATTGATGATAGTCCTCCACGTCCTCCACCGCGAGGCCGAGCGGCGCGAGCAGCTTTGAAAGTTCCCCGCTCCGGCGCAGCAGCTCGCCCGTGCCGTCCTCGGTGGCCTCCTGCGCGAGATAGTCCCCGCGCAGAAAATCGACCGTGTGGGCAAAGACGGGCGTGGCGATATCGTGAAAGAGCGCGGCGAGCGTGGGCGCTCTCTCGCCGGTGAAATGCCACGTGATGAGCGCGGCGCCGAGGCTGTGGTGATACCGGCTGCTCTCCGGCAGGCCGTGAAAGCGCGGAAACGCGGTATATTCACAGCCGCAGTTCATGCCGACCTGCCGCAGCCGCTCGAGCTCCGGCAGGGCGAGAAACGGCGCGAGGAACGTCGGCAGCTCGGGATGATAAATTGTCAAGAGCGCGTCCACGGCAAAGCCTCCTCTCTTTTCTCCCATCATACCACACGGCGCAAGCGATTGACGGCACCGATTTCTTGTGTTATAGTGTACTTTGATTTATTTTAATCATCAGGAGTGTGATGATCCGAATGGACGACGGAAGTCGACCTTATTTTTCCATCCTCATTGTTGTGCTTTTGCTTCTGGGCGCGGTCTATTTCGCGCTGGCGGAGACGGCGTTTGCCTCCGTGAGCCGGGTGCGCATCAAGGCGCGCGCTGACCGGGGCGAGCGCAGGGCAAAGCGCGCGCTCTACATCCTCGATCACATCGACAAGGCGATCACGACGGTGCTGATCGGCACGAACATCTTCCATCTGACCACGGCGGCCTTCGTGACCGTGTTGGTCACGCGGCGCTGGGGCATCGGCGCCGTGACGGTGGGAACGCTCGTGACCACGCTGGTCGTGTTCTTTATAGGCGAGATGCTCCCGAAGAGCATCGCAAAGAAATACAGCGAGCGGTTGTCTCTGGCAACCGCGGGTTCGCTGTACTTTTTTATGGGCCTGTTCTCCCCGATCTCGTGGTTTTTGACGAAGATCGGCGGCGCCGCGGCGAGCATTTTCCCGCGCGATCCGGAGCTCACCGTGACGGAGGAGGAGCTCTATGACATCATCGAGAACATGACCGACGAGGGCAACCTCTCCGAGGAGCGGGGCGAGCTTGTGAGCTCCGCGCTCGAATTTGCGGACATCCCGGTCGAGAGCGTGCTGACCGCGCGCGTGGACGTCGCCGCGATCGACGTGGACGACGAGCCGGAGGCGATCCTGGCCACCATCCGCGCCCAGCGCCACAGCCGCATCCCGGTCTACGAGGGCAGCATCGACCACGTGATCGGCGTGCTGCAGATCCGCAAATACATCCGCGCCTGCGTCGCGGCCAAGGGGCCGGTGGCGGACATCCGCCCGCTGCTGGACGAGACGATGTTCGTCCACCACAGCAAGACGCTCGACGATCTGCTGCCCGAGATGAGCCGCCGCAAGGTAAATCTCGCCGTCGTGACAGACAATTACGGCGGCATGCTCGGCATCGTGACGGTGGAGGACATTCTCGAGGAGCTCGTGGGCGAGATCTGGGACGAGGAAGACACCGTGGAGGAGCCGTGCGTGCGTCTCGCGGACGGGTCGCTCGACGTGGACGCCGAGGTGACCGTGGGCGAGGTGTTCGATGAGCTGGACTACGAGGATCCGGAGGACGACGAGGATCTGCAGTATAAGCTCCTGAGCGAGTGGACGTACGAGCAGTTTCCCGACATGCCGCAGCCCGGGCGGGAATTTGCCTACCATGATATCACCGTGCGCGTGACGGCGATGCAGGATCACCGCATTCTGCGTCTGCTGGTCCGGCGCCTTCCGGCGGAAGGAGGCGAGGAGGCATGATCTGGTATTTCGTTGCGCTCATTGTGCTCATCGCGCTCTCCGCCTTCTGCTCGGCCTCGGAGATGGCCTATTCCTCGGCCAATCCGCTCCGGCTCGAAAACCTGATGGCGGACGGCAGCGCGCGAGCGAAGGCCGCGCACTACATCACCGAGCACTTTGACCATGCGCTCAGCGCCATTCTGATCGGCAACAACCTCGTGAACATCGGGGCGTCCTCCCTCGCGTCCGTGACGGTCATGCTCCTCACGGGGACGGACAAGTGGTCGTGGCTCGCGACGGTGATCCTCACAGTCGCCGTGATCATCTTCGGCGAGACGATCCCGAAGATTCTCGCCAAGCAGAACGCGAACGCGGTTTCGCTCCGCCACGCCTACGCCGTGCGCCTGATGATGATCGTGCTCGCGCCGGTGGTGCTGCTCGTGGTGGGGCTGGTCAAGCTCCTCACGCTGCCGCTCAAGGGCGAGCCCGCCGAGGCCGAGGACGAGGAGGAGGCCGCGCAGGAGCTGCAGAGCATCCTCGAGACCGCCGAGGACGAGGACGTGCTCGACGAGGACCGGTCCGAGCTCGTGCAGGCCGCGCTGGAGTTCTCCGACGTCGCGGCGAGCGACGCGATGACCGCCCGCGTGGACATGACGGCCATCGACATTGACGACGACTGGGACGAGATCCGCGAGCTGCTGGACACGACGCCCTACTCCCGCATCCCGGTCTACGAGGACAGCGTGGACAACATCATCGGCGTGCTCTATCTCAACCGCTTCTTCCGCGGCGAGCTGGGCGAGGTGATCCGCACCGGCGCCGTGCAGCCGCCGAAGGATCTGCGAAGCGCGCTGATGGAGCCCTGCTTCGTATATAAAACGACAAAGCTGCCCGTCGTGCTCGAGCAGCTGAGACGCGAGAAAAAGCACCTCGCCATCGTCACGGACGAATACGGCGGCACGCTCGGCATCATCACGATGGAGGACGTGCTCGAGCAGATCGTGGACGAGATCTGGGACGAGACCGACGTGGTCGAGCCGGAAGAGGTCATCCCCGTCTCCGACGGCGTTTACAACATCGACGGCGACATGATCATGGACGATTTTCTCGAGCTGCTCGGCCGGAACGAGGACGAGCTCGAGACCGACAGCGCCACCGTCGGAGGCTGGACGATCGAGCGCTTCGGCGCCTTCCCCAAGGCGGGCGAGAGCTTTGAGTTTGAAAATCTCAAGGTCACGGTGCTCAAGATGGACGGCATGCGCGTGGAAAGAGTGCGAGTCGAGGTCAAAGAGCCCTGACGCCAAGCGAATGTAGGGGAGGGGCTTGCCCCTCCCGGCATGCCGGAATGAAATGAATACGCATGTGAGGCGAATTCGCAGAATGATCGGATTCGCCTCACATCATTGTTAGAAACTGGCTCTGCACGGGAGGGGCAAGCCCCTCCCCTACGGCGTCTGTTTTCGTGCATCCGCCGCAGGGCATAAAAATGTGCGGGGCGCTTTCGCGCCCCGCGGTTGGAGAGAGGAAAGAAAATATGAGAAAAAGAGAGGAATATCAGGGGTTGCCGAAGAAGGACGACCACGGGTCGGGCAGCGTC
>JAFRDQ010000102.1 GCA_017411225.1 Oscillospiraceae bacterium | reverse complement strand
CTTCGCCTTCTGAGTTGAGAATAAAACAGTCATGCTTATTCTTTGCAACATCGATTCCAACGCAAACCATGGGAATACCTCCGAAAAAAAGATTTATGATGCTGCATCCACAGAACCTTTGCCTTGTAGCCTTGTTACACATAAACCGTCTGGCGGTATCTAACTGATTAACAAATCTGCAAAGGGCTGTGGTCGGAGCCTACGGGAAACCGTCAAGCGGTAAGGGGAGGGAACCAATCCACAGCATCCTCTGCAGTGTAGCACGCAGACGCCAAACGGGCGACTGTTGCTGCTGCTTTATAATACAAGGGGAGGGGCTTGCCCCTCCCGCTTTTATCTGCGCAGTCATCCAGAATCCGTAGGTGCGCTTCACGAAGCGCCCGCAAATCTTTTGCCGCACCAAACTGCATCTGCACCCCATTCTGCTGTTCCCCGCGATAAAAAACCGCCTTGCCGGCGGTCTTTTTTTGTAGAATCTTTCGTTGCAATGCGTCTGTTTTCCATGTATAATGTATTCTGTATTTTTGTGTGAAATATAAGAAATAGTTGAGGGATTCTTTTGTACTTAAAAGCTTTGGAAATGCAGGGGTTCAAGTCGTTTCCCGACAAGACCCGTCTGACCTTCGATCAGGACATCACCGCCATCGTCGGCCCGAACGGCTCCGGCAAGTCCAACCTGTCGGACGCGATCCTCTGGGTCATGGGCGAGCAGCGCACGCGCACGCTCCGCGGCGGCAAGATGGAGGACGTCATCTTCGGCGGCACGGAAAAGCGCGGCAAGCTCGGCTTTGCGCAGGTGTCGCTCGTGCTCGATAACAGCGCGGGGCTCCTGCCCGTCGATCACGAGGAGGTCACCATCACCCGGCGCTACTACCGCGGGGGAGAAAGTGAATATTACATCAACCGCGAGGCCTGCCGGCTCAAGGATATCCATGAATTGCTCATGGACACCGGCCTCGGCCGCGACGGTTATTCCATCATCGGTCAGGGGCGCATTGCCGAGATCGTCTCCGGCAAGTCCGGCGAGCGCCGCGAGATCTTCGAGGAGGCCGCAGGCATCTCCCGCTTCCGTTACCGCAAGGAGGAGAGCGAGCGCAAGCTCCAGCGCACGGAGGAAAACCTTCTGCGCATCAACGACAAGGTCGATGAGCTGGAGCTTCAGATCGAGCCCCTCCGCCGCCAGAGCGAGGCCGCGCGCAAGTACCTTGATCTCAGAGCAGAGCTCAAGGATCTCGAGGTCTCCGTCTGGATGGAGACGCTCGACCGCCTCAAGGAGCAGAACGAGACCGTCCAGCGCGACTATGCCGCCGCGCAGGAGAACCTCTCCGGCGCGCAGGCGGAGCTCGACCGGCTCTATGCCGCCACCGAGGCCTGCGCCGAGCAGATGCGCGCGCAGGACGTGAAGGCCGAGGAGCTGCGCGCTCAGATCGCGCAGTCCGAGCAGGACGCCGCCGCGCTTGACGCCGACGCCGCCGTTCTGCGCGCCAACATGCAGTCGAATGCCGAGAGCATCGCCCGCATGCGCATCGAGGCCGCCGAGCAGGCCGACCGCGTCACCGCCCTCGATCAGCAGATCAGGGAGAGCCGCGAGCGCCAGTCCCAGATCGCGGCGGAAAAGCGAGCGCTCGCCGAGCGCATTGCCGAGGTAGATGCGCAGATCGCCGCGAACGCCGCAGACTCCGGCGAGGCCGACCGCGCCTTCGCCGCCATCCTGCAGCGCGAAAACGAGGCCTCCGCCGCCCTCGCGGAGTTTCGCACCGGGCTCACCATGCTGGCCGACCAGAGCCAGACGCTCTTAGACCGCGAAAACGCCGTCCAGTCCGAGAGCGCCGACGCCTCCCGTCAGCTGTTCGAGCTCGAGCAGCAGCTGAAAGATTACACCTCCGCCCGTGAAAAAGCGGAGCAGCGCTTAAACGACCGCCGTGCCGAACTCAAGCGCCGGGGCGATGTGTTCCAGAGCGCGGATCAGGCCCTGCGCGCCGCGCAGTCAAAGCTTTCCACGCTCACGGTGGATCTCCGCTCGGCGGAATCCCGCCTCGCCATGCTCGAGGATCTCGAGCGCGGCTATGAGGGCTATTCCAAGGCCGTCAAAACCGTCATGCGCGAGCAGGAGCGCGGCGCCCTGAAGGGAATCCACGGCCCCGTGGCAAACCTCCTGCGCGCCGATGACCGCTATGCCCTCGCCGTGGAGACCGCCCTCGGCGCCTCCGCGCAGCACATCGTCGTCGATACCCAGCGCGCCGGCGCCGACGCAATCCGCCTTTTGAAGCAAAAGGACGGCGGCCGCGCCACATTCCTTCCGCTCGACACGATCCGGCCGTCGCATCTCAACGAACAGCCGAAGCCGCAGCCCGGCTACATCGGCGTTGCGAGCGATCTGGTCAAAAGCGAAGCGCGCTATGCCGACATTGTCTCCAATCTCCTCGGCCGCACGCTGGTCGCCGAAAATCTCGACCGCGCCATGGCCATCGCCAGGAGCATGGGCAACCGCGTCCGCGTCGTCACGCTCGACGGACAGGTCGTCAATGCCGGCGGCTCCCTCACCGGCGGCAGCGCCGCGCGCGGCAGCGGCATCCTCTCCCGCGCCAATGAGCTCAGCCGCCTGCGCTGGCAGCGCGAAAAGCTCACCGCCGAAAAATCCGCCCAGCAGACCGCCGTGCAGGAGGCGGAGACCGCCTTTGAAACCGCGCAGACCCTGCTGGATACCGCCCGTGAGCAGAGCGATCAGGCGCAGGAGGCGCTGCATCTGAGCCAGCGCGAGGAGGCGCAGGCCGAGCTCCTGCTGAAAACCGCGCAGTCCGCCATGGCCGATCAGCAAAAGTCGCTCGACGCCATCCGCGCCGAGCAGCGCGCGCATCAAGCCCGCATCGACGATCACCGCGCCGCGCTCAAAAAGGCCGAGGCTGCGCTCGAGCAGGTGCGCGCCGAGAAGCAGGCGCAGGCCGAGGGCCGCGAGCGGTTTGATTCCCAGCGCGCCGCGCTCGCGGAGTCTCTCGCCGCCCTGCGCGCCGAGGACGCGTCCTTCGACGCCGAGCGCGATACGATCGACCGCACCCTCGAGCAGATCAGCGGCCTCTTCCGTGAGCTGACCGAGGATCGCGCTGCGCGGCTGGAGCAGATCACGCAGGCGGAGTCCGGCGAGACCACGCTCCGCGCCAAGCTCAAGGAGACGGAAGGCCGCCTCACTGCCGTGCGCATGCGCGTGGACGGGCAGAAGGAGAAGCTCACCGCCGCCCTCAACCGCCGCATGGAGCTCGAAGGAGAGCGTACCCGTACCGACAAGCAGGCACAGGAGCAAAACCGCGCCCTGCTCGATATGCAGGGGCTCGTCGCCAAGTTTGAGCAGAAGAAGCTCGCCGCCGACATGGAGGAAAAGCAGATTCTCGACAAGCTCTGGGATAATTACGAGCTCAGCCACACCGCCGCGCAGAAGCTGCGAGCGCCCATCGAGAGCATGCACAAGGCCAACCGCCGCATGTCCGAGCTGAGGCGCTCCATCGGCGCGCTCGGCACGCCGAACCTCGGCGCCATCGATGAGTTCGAGCGCGTCAACTCACGCTATACCTTCCTCACCGGCCAGCGCGACGATGTTTTGAAGGCCAAGCGCGAGCTCATGGGCATCATCTCGGATATCACCGCCGAGATGGAGATGATCTTCCGCCGCGAATTTGCCGCCATCGACGCGGCGTTTCGCAAAACCTTCCTCGAGCTCTTCGGCGGCGGCAAGGCCGCGCTCATCCTCGAGGATGAGGAAAACGTGCTCGACTGCGGCATTGAAATCCGCGTCCAGCCGCCCGGCAAGGCGGTCAGCGCCATCTCGCTGCTCTCCGGCGGAGAGAAGTCGTTCGTCGCCATCGCGCTCTATTTCGCCATCCTCAAGGTGCGCCCGACGCCGTTTTGCGTCATGGACGAGATCGAGGCCGCGCTGGACGAGGCCAACGTCTCCCGCTTCGCGGGCTATATGCGAAACCTCTCGAAGAACACGCAGTTTCTCGTCATCACGCACCGCCGCGGCACGATGGAGGAGGCGGATCACCTCTTCGGCGTCACCATGCAGGAAAAGGGCGTCAGCCGCGTCATCGGGCTCAGTCTCGACGAGGCTGCTAAAGCCGTTCGTTAACGGGTATGATATCAAATGGAGGAAACTTAGATGGGACTTTTTGATAAATTCAAGCAGGGTCTGAGCAAGACCAAAAGCCGCATGGACGAGCAGCTCACCGGCATCTTCGCCACCTATGAGCCGGACGATGAGGATTTCTTCGAGGAGCTCGAGGAGTGCCTTATCCTCGCGGACACCGGCGTGGAGACCACGCAGGAGGCGATCGAGAAGCTGCGCCGTGCCATCGCGGAAAAGAAGCTCCGCAAGGGCGCGGACGTCAAGCGCGAGTTCGTGCAGATCCTCACCAAGATGATCAAGGTGCAGGACACGGCGCTGCTTCTGACCACGCAGCCGAGCGTCATCCTCATGGTCGGCGTCAACGGCGTCGGCAAGACCACCACCATCGGCAAGCTCGCCTGCCAGCTGGATAAGGAGGGCTATAACGTCCTTCTCTCCGCGGGCGACACGTTCCGCGCCGCCGCCGCCGAGCAGCTCACGGTTTGGGCCAACCGCGCGGGCGTCGATATCGTCAAGCACGGCGAGGGGAGCGACCCCGCCGCCGTCGTCTTCGATTCCATTCAGGCGGCGAAGGCCCGCGGCACCGACGTCATCATCGTCGACACCGCAGGCCGCCTGCACAACAAAGCCAACCTCATGAACGAGCTCAACAAGATCACCCGCGTCGTCCGGCGCGAGCTGCCGGAGGCGGACGTCGAGACTCTCATGGTGCTCGACGCGACCACCGGCCAGAACGGCCTCATTCAGGCCAAGCTGTTTCTGGACACCGCCGATCTCACCGGCATCGTCCTCACCAAGCTCGACGGCACTGCCAAGGGCGGCATCGTCTTCGCCATCGCCAAGGAGCTCGATCTCCCGGTCAAATACGTCGGCGTCGGCGAAAAGATCGAGGATCTCGTCGAGTTCAAGCCCGCGGAATTTGTGGAGGCGCTCTTATCATGATTTTAGCCAGCAACAATGCCCATAAAATGGAGGAGATCCGCGCCATTCTCGCCGATCTCGGGATTGACCTGGTCTCCCAGCGCGAGGCCGGCTGCGACTTTGAGGTCGACGAGACCGGCACCACCTTTGAGGAGAACGCCTATCTCAAGGCCGCCGCCGTCACCGCCGCCACGGGCGAGTCCGCCATCGCGGACGACTCCGGGCTCGAGGTCGACGCCCTCGGCGGCGAGCCGGGCGTCCATTCCGCCCGCTATACCGGAAACCACGAGGATTCGGACGAGGACCGCAACAATCTCGTCCTGAAAAAGCTCGGCGATCTCCCGCTCGAGAAGCGCACCGCGCGCTTCGTCTCCGCCATCTGCTGCACCTTCCCGAACGGGGACGTGCTGCGCGCCCGCGGCACGATCGAGGGGCGCATTCTCTTCGCCCCGCGCGGGGAAAACGGCTTCGGCTACGATCCGCTCTTCCTGCCCGACGGGTACGACAAGACCACCGCGGAGCTCTCTCCCGAGGAGAAGAACGCCATTTCCCACCGGGGCAACGCCCTCCGGATTTTCAAGGAAGAATTGAGGAACTATTATGCTCACAAGTAAGCAGCGCGCATATCTGCGCGGTCTGGCCGCGGCCGAGGACACCATCGTCATCATCGGCAAGGGCGGCATCACCGAAAACATCATCATTCAGATGAACGACGCGCTCAAGGCCAGAGAGCTGGTCAAGGGCCGCGTGCTGGAAAACTCCCTGCTCACCGCGCGCGAGGCGGCCGATGCGCTTTCCGAGACCTGCCGCGCCGAGGTCGTGCAGGTCATCGGCTCGAAATTCGTGCTCTATAAGCGCAATGAGCAAAAGCCGAAGCTCGAGCTGCCCAAGGCAAAGAAGAAATGAGACTGTGCATCTATGGCGGGAGCTTCAACCCGCCCCATGTCGGCCACGCCGCCGCCGTCCGCGCCGCCCAGCGCGAGGCAAAGCTCGACGAGGTGCTGATCATCCCGGCTGCCATGCCGCCGCACAAGGTCCTCGCCTCCGGCTCGCCGGACGCGGCCGAGCGCTTTCATCTCTGTGAGCTCGCCTTCGGCGCCATGCCGGGCGTCACGGTCTCGGATATGGAGCTGCGCCGGGAAGGGAAGAGCTACACCGTCGACACCGTCCGCGCCCTGCGCGCGGAAAATCCGGAGACTGAGCTCTGCCTTCTCGTCGGCACGGACATGCTCCGCACCTTCGACGAATGGTGTGCGTTTCAGGAGATCTTAAACTCCGTCACGCTCCTCGCCACCGCGCGGGATGATGACGAGCTTGCCGCGGTGCGCGAGCACGCCGCGCGGCTCGAGCGGGATTACGGCGCGCACGTCGAGGTCATCGAAACGCCGCCGCTGCCGCTCTCGTCCACGCAGATCCGCCGCCTCCTCCCGGAGCGCCACGGCGCGGAGTTTCTCGCGCCGAAGGTGTACGCGCGCGTCATTCAGAAGCAGCTCTACGGCGCCAAGCCCTCGCTCGACTGGCTGCGCGAGGA
This sequence comes from Oscillospiraceae bacterium, assembly GCA_017411225.1. Classification (GTDB taxonomy): domain Bacteria; phylum Bacillota; class Clostridia; order Oscillospirales; family Oscillospiraceae; genus CAG-103. The sequence continues at coordinate 25,392 of JAFRDQ010000102.1, read as the reverse complement.
GAGCTATCCTTTCCTGCAGCCGCGCCGCGTCGCCCACGTCTGGGGCTGCGAGCACGAGGCGAGAAGCTTAGCCGTGCGCTGGGGCGCCGATGAATTTGATGCCGCCGAGGCCGGAATCCTGCATGACATCACGAAAAAATTAACCCCCGCCGACCAATTGCTATTGTCGGAGAAATATGGTATTATAAACGATACGAATGAATTGGCAAATTCCAAACTCTTCCACGCCAAAACCGGCGCGGCCCTCAGCCGCGACCTCTTCGGCGTCCCGGAGGAGATCGAAAGCGCCATCCGCTGGCACACCACTGCGCATGAGAACATGACGCTCTTAGAGCAGATCATCTATCTCGCCGACTATATCGAGCCGACGCGCGATTTCCCCGGTGTGGAGCGGCTTCGCGCGCTCGCGTATGAGGATCTTCGCGCCGCCATGATCCTCGGCCTCGAGATGGGGCTGGAGGAAATCCGCGCCGAGGGGCGGAAGCCGCATGAAAACTCCGTCCGCGCGCTTGAGTGGTTCCGCCGGGAGGTGCAGTCATGAAGTACCGTCCCGTGCAGGAGAATCATCCGTATGAGAGCGGCGGCTTCGTCTCCGACTATGACCGCGGCGGCTATCGCGACGAAGAGCCGGAGGGCGGCTTCGTCTCCGAGGAATATGATCCCTTCTCCGAGAAAACGGCAGCAGCCGCGCACGCGGAAAAGCTGCAGCAGCATACCGAGCGCAGGATGAAAAAACAGCGGAAAAAGAGCCTGCGCACGGCGATCATCGTCGCGCTGCTCGTCATCCTCGGCGGCGTCTTTCTCTTCAGCCGCTGGGCGCGTCCGCCCGCCGTCAATCGTCAGATGACCGAGCAGACCGCGGAGGGCTCCCAGCGCTATGGCGCTTCCCGAAAGAACGGGTGCTATACCTTCCTCATCGCCGGCAAGGATAAGGCCGCAGGACTCACCGACACCGTGCTCGTCGGCATGATGGACACCAAAGCGCACACGCTCCGCTTCGTCAGCATCCCGCGCGACACCGCCGTGAACATCTCCTGGAGCCCGAAGAAGATTAACCAGTATTATCCCGCCGCCGAAAATCAGGGGCAAAACGGGGTGACCGCGCTGGTCGAGGGCGTGGAGAAGCTCATCGGCTACCGCGTCGACTGCTATGCCATCTTCGACGTCGAGGTCTTCGTCGAGCTCGTGGACACGATGGGCGGCGTCTGGTTCGACGTCCCGATCGATATGAACTACGACGACCCCGATCAGGAGCTCTGGATCCACGTCAATCAGGGCTATCAGCTCTTAAGCGGCTATGACGCCATGGGCGTCTTCCGCTATCGCAAAACGTATGTCGACGGCGACATTGGGCGTCTGAGCGTGCAGCACGATCTCCTGAAGGCCATCGCCTCACAGCTGCTCACGCTCGGCAACATTCCGAACGTCAGACAGCTCGTGCAGATCTATGAGCGCGACGTCATCACGAATCTTTCCACCGGAAACGTCATGTTCTTCCTCAAGGAGTTTTTAAAGCTCAGTGATGAGAACATCGTCTTCGATACCATCCCCGGAAACTACGGCGGGGAGGTGCGCGGCATGAGCTACGTCATCATCTACCTCAACCAATGGCTGGATTACCTCAACGCGTATCTCAATCCGTTCAATGAGCCCATTACCACCAGCAATCTCGATCTTATCTACGCCGATAATAACGGCAATCTCACAGCAACTACCGGGACAATCCGCGGCAATGACCGATGGTAGTCTCAGGCTAAGAAAGGGGCAATTACTATGATGCCTGCGAAAGAAATGGCGATGGAAATCGTCAAGGCAATGGACAGCAAAAAGGGTCTCGATATCCGACTACTGCACACCGCGGATATCACGGTGCTGGCGGAATATTTCGTCATCTGCACCGCCTCCTCTGCGACCCACGTGAAGACCCTCACCGAGGAGATCGACCACGTCATGTCCGAGCTGGGTGAACCGCCCCTACGCCGGGAGGGTCACCGCTCCGGCAGCTGGGTGCTGCTGGACTTCGGCTGCGTGATCGTGCACGTCTTCAGCGATGAGGCCCGCAAGTTCTATGATCTCGAGCGACTATGGCATGACGCCGAGAACGTCGACCTCTCCGAGATCCTGCAGCAGGAGCCTCAAACCTAATTCCATTATTAAAGGTGTGTACTGATTCATGAAATACGATTTTACCGCAATTGAAAAGAAATGGCAGGCCAACTGGGAGAAAACCAAGCCCTATGCCGCCATCACCGGCGATCCCCGCCCGAAGTTCTACGGCCTCATCGAGTTCCCGTATCCGTCCGGCCAGGGTCTGCACGTCGGCCATCCGCGCCCGTTCACGGCGATGGACATCGTCTGCCGCAAGCGCCGCATGCAGGGCTATAACGTGCTCTTCCCGATCGGCTTTGACGCCTTCGGCCTGCCCACCGAGAACTACGCCATCAAGAACCACATCCACCCCTCCATCGTCACGAAGAACAACATCAAGACCTTCACCGATCAGCTCAAGATGCTCGGCTACGGCTTTGACTGGGACCGCGTCGTCGATACCACCGACCCCGCCTACTATAAGTGGACGCAGTGGATCTTCCTCAAGTTCTTTGAGCACGACATGGCCTATAAGACCACCATGCCCGTCAACTGGTGCACCGGCTGCAAGTGCGTCATCGCAAACGAGGAGGTCGTCGAGGGCGTGTGTGAGCGCTGCGGCAGCCCCGTCGTGCAGAAGGAAAAGAGCCAGTGGATGCTCCGCATCACGAAGTACGCCCAGCGCCTGATCGACGATCTGGACGATGTGGACTTCATCAACCGCGTCAAGATCCAGCAGCGCAACTGGATCGGCCGATCCGAGGGCGTCGAGGTCGACTTCAAGGTGAATACCGGCGACACGATGACCGTCTTCACCACCCGCGCCGACACGCTCTTCGGCGTCAGCTACATGGTGCTCTCTCCCGAGCAGCCCTTCCTCGATCAGTGGAGGGATCAGATTCAAAACTGGCCCGAGGTCGACGCCTACCGCAAGGAGGCCGCCCGCAAGAGCGACTTCGAGCGCGGCGAGCTCAATAAGGAAAAGACCGGCGTCCGTCTCGAGGGCATCACGGTCACGAACCCCGCCAACGGCGAGACCATCCCCGTCTTCGTCTCCGACTACGTTCTCATGGGCTACGGCACCGGCTGCGTCATGGGCGTGCCCGGCCACGACCAGCGTGACTGGGACTTTGCCACCAAGTTCGGTCTGCCCATCCGCGAGGTCGTCGAGGGCGGCGACGTCACGAAGGAAGCCTATGTCGCAAAGGAAGACGGCATCATGGTCAACTCCGGCTTCATGAACGGCATGACCGTCAAGGAAGCCATCCCCGCCATGAAGGACTATGCCGAGGAGCACGGCTTCGGCAAGCGCAAGGTCAACTACAAGCTCCGCGACTGGGTCTTCACCCGTCAGCGCTACTGGGGCGAGCCGATCCCGCTCGTCAACTGCGAAAAGTGCGGCTGGGTGCCGATCCCCGAAAGCGAGCTGCCGCTCGAGCTGCCGATGGTCGAGAGCTATGAGCTCACCGACGACGGCGAGAGCCCGCTCAGCAAGATGACCGACTGGGTCAACACCACCTGCCCGAAGTGCGGCGGCCCCGCCAAGCGCGAGACCGACACCATGCCCAACTGGGCCGGCTCCTGCGTCTACTACGTGCGCTATCTCGATCCGCACAACGACAAGGAGTTCGCCTCCAAGGAAGCCATGGATTACTGGATGCCCGTCGACTGGTATAACGGCGGCATGGAGCACACCACGCTCCACCTGCTCTACAGCCGGTTCTGGTATAAGTTCCTCTATGACATCGGCGTCGTGCCGACCAAGGAGCCGTATCAGAAGCGCACCAGCCACGGCATGATCCTCGGCGAGGGCGGCGAGAAGATGTCCAAGTCCCGCGGCAATGTCGTCAACCCCAACGATATCGTCAATGAATACGGCGCCGATACGCTCCGTCTCTATATCATGTTCATCGGCGACTTCGAGAAGGCCGTCTCCTGGGCCAACGACGCCGTCAAGGGCTCCAAGCGCTTCCTCGACCGTGTCTGGAACCTCGGCGAGAGCTGCTCGGATGACGAGAACATCACCCCCGCCAACGAGACCATCATCCACAAGACCGTCAAAAAGGTCTCCGAGGACATCGAGGAGCTCAAGATGAACACGGCCATCGCCGCCATGATGACCATGGTCAACGAGTTCACCGCCCGCGGCTGCTCCAAGGGCGATCTCGAAGTGCTGCTCAAGCTCCTGAGCCCCTTCGCGCCGCATATCGTGGAGGAGATCTGGGAGATGAAGGGCTTTGCCGCCAAGTACGGCAAGATGTGCATGCAGACCGAGTGGCCCACCTGGAACGAGAGCAAGACCGTCGAGAGCTCCGTCGAGATGGCCGTGCAGGTCGCCGGCAAGCTCAAGGGCACCGTCGTCGTCCCCATGGACAGCGATCAGGATACCGTCATGGCCGAGGCCGTCAAGCTCGAAAAGGTGCAGCGCGCCATGGAGGGCATGGACGTCGTCAAGGTCATCTTCAAGACCAACAAGATCCTGAACCTGATCCTCAAGCCCGCGTCCAAATAAAGAAAAAAACATCATGAGGCGGTGCAAAGGCACCGCCTCATTGACGGTCACAGTTATTTCTCCTGTACCGCGATCTGGCCTGATCCTGCCGTCTTCACGCCAAAGCAAACCACCCGCTGCACCATTTGGTGCAGCGGGTGATCTTGTTTGAAATGGTATCAATCCAGCACAAGCTGGACTTGCGTTGTGAATGTGCTGCCGTCGCGGTTCGTCTCCAGGATGCCGTTGTGCCGCTCGGCGAGATCGCGCAGGATCTCCAGTCCCAGCCCATGGCCCGGGCGCTTGCCCTTCGGCGCGTCCTCCGGCGGGCAGGGGTTCTGGCAGCGGACGGTGAAGATCTTGCCCTGCAGCGCGCTCGCGATTCTGACCGTGCGGTCCTCGCCCTCATAGCGCGACGCCGCCTGATAAGCGTTGTCCAGGATGTTGGCAAACAGGCTGCACAGCTCCACGCCGGGGATGCTGATGTACATCGGCACCTTGCACCGGCAGTCGAGTGTGAGTCCGGCCTCGGCAAACTGCCCGGCCTTGACGCTCAGCAGCGCGTTCACCACATGGTTCTCGCAGAAGGTGCTCTGCTGCTCCACAGCAGCGCGAATCCCGTCGAGCTGGGAGCGCGCGGCCTCCGTGTCTCCGGACTCCATCAGCGCGTAGGCAGTCTGCAGCTGGTTGCGGATGTCGTGGCGGATCTTGGAGGCGTCCTCCGTCTCGGCGAGAAGGTGCGCATAGTAGTTCTGCTGCTGATCGAGCAGATGCTCATACCACACTGCGCGCTCCTCCGCCATAGCGCGCTTGGAGAAGACCTGCAGCGAGCGCAGAAGAAAGATCTCCGCGATGAAGCAGAACACCGTCACGACTGCGAGCGGGATATGCCGCGAGGGGATGAACGTGTCCAGCGAGGTATAAAGGATCGCAACGCTCCAAAGCAGCACCTGCGATACCGGGAACAGCAGATAGTACCAGAAGGTTTGGTCGCTCGCCGTGTGCGTCATCCGGTCCCAAAATCGGATCAGCAGCGGCAGCATGAGCGCGAGCAGCACAAAGCAGATTACGAACATGATGATATAGATCGCCGGGTTGCTCTCAAAGAGCGCGACCGTGCTCCGGATCTCGCCGCCGAGCGATACATAAGCCAGCTCTGCAATCGTGGAGGCTGCCATGGAAGCCGTCAGGCAGATCGCAGAGGCGAACAGTGTGCGGATTTTGGACAGGCGGGACAGCAGCAGGGGCGGAATGAAATAGACGGAGATCTGCAGGACAGAGTTGATCAAAACGGCGCCGGGGATACCATGCAGACGGAGCATACCCGCAAGGATCTGAAAGGCCGCGTGCAGCACTGTCAAAATCGCGGCGTAGCGAAAGCGCTTTTCCAGGCGCAGCATCTGCGCGCAGGCGAGATCGGCAATAAAGGAGCTCGGCGCAAAGCAGATTGCGTGGATGATCTCCTGTGTCAGCGGCGTCATGCTCTGTCCTCCTCTGGTTGCAGCCCGCAGCTGATGATTGCTGCATATCAGAATCGCGGACCGCATTTACTCATTTGCGTCAACTATACAATGTTTCAGGTTGTTTGACAAGCCTGCCGTAAAAGACCTCCATTGATCCGTTTCCGTCTTTACGAAGAGGAGAGATCACAGGAATCGGTTATGATTGCCCGGTTAACCGTGAGATTCTGGAAAAATCAGTCCTTGACAATGCTCGGCAAACCCGTTATAATATCTCTGCTAAAGCCAATGCACATGCTTTTGGCCCTTAAAGCGCCGCAAGGCGTATTTGGAGGGAGGGAAAATAAATGTCTGAAGTCCATGTCAAGGAGAACGAGTCTCTGGATAACGCTCTTAAGAGATTCAAGCGCAGCTGCGCCAAGGCCGGTGTTCTGTCTGATCTTCGCAAGAAGGAGTATTACCAGAGCCCCAGCGTCAAGCGCCGCAAGAAATCCGAGGCTGCCCGCAAGAACAAGAACAAGCGCTACTACTAATTTGCTAAACACAACCCCCGAAGCTCACTGAGCTTCGGGGGTTTATCATCTTTCTGAAAATCTTACGTAGGGGAGGGGCTTGCCCCTCCCGGCGTTCCAGATGAGGAGCATGAAATGACAAAGGCGAATCCGCAGCTTTTTCATACTGCGAATTCGCCTGCTTTTTGCTCTTTCTTTTTCCAATCTTCTGCGCGGGAGGGGCAAGCCCCTCCCCTACATCAGAGAGGGAAAACAACCGTTCCGGTCTCAGCCTCCGCAGAAAATGATGTTATAAAACACATCATGATAGAATGCGTTGACTTCCTTGCCGTTCTCGTTGAAGATGCTGCCCATGAAGGTCAGGTGGTCGTACGGTCGCTCCGGGAAGACCGTCCAGATGCCCTGCGGCGCGTTGCGTTCGATCGGGGTCGTGACCTCGCGGTGCGCGTCCTCCACAATCGTGCCGATGCTGTCGGCGAAGTGGTACGGCCACCGGCCGGACACCACGTTCACAAGGCCGTCGTTCGGCTGCCAGCTGCGGTCGCAGTGCGTCTTCGGCACGGTCACGGTGTAGCTCTCGTCGCCGTAGCCGCGCACGAAGGTGCCGGCGGTGTCGCCAATGTACTGGCACATGTTGTAGCTGAACGGATAGGCGAGAATCTGCAGCCGGTTGTTGGGAACCCACTTGTCAGTCGCGGCCTGATACTCCGTGCGGCAGCCGTAGTAGGAGAAGTAATAGACGTTCGGCTGCATCTCAATGTCCTGATTGATGAGCATGGAGCGGTCGATCGTCAGATCCTGATAGGCGCTGTCGTGGTGCTCGTCGAAGCCGGAGCTCCACACGCGGCGGATCGTCTCCTGCAGGGATGCGCCGGGCACGGGCTGGATGCCGAAGTGCTCGAGCTGGAGATCATAGATGCCCTTGAACGGAGTCAGACCGATGATGCGGCCGAGCTCACGCGTGAGATCCTCCACGAAATCGGTGAAGCCATGGTTGGCCTCGATGAAGGTCGTGCCGTTGCTCGGCGCGGCGAGCGCGGTCAGAGAATAAACCCAGTCGCCCTTGCCGCCGGTGAAGAGGGGAGAGATCGCGCCCTCCTCGGGGTGCGCTTTCATGTAGGCCTGCTCCTCGGCGCTGCCGTCCACGAGCAGGTCGAGCAGCGTGCGGCTCGTCGCGCCGCCGAAGCTGTGGCCGACGAGGTTCACCGGGTGCTGGGAATCCCACGGGCCGGGGATCAGCTTGCTGAACTGTCCCTTGCCGGAATAATCGCGGCCAAAGCGGTCATGCCCGTGGAGCTTCGCGTGCGCCGCGCCGTAGTCCGTCACGGTGCCCTTCAGCTGGGCGTAGAGCTCGCAGGCGCGGTCCCACGCGCTGGAGATCGGGCCGACGGAGGCGGCATAGACGTCCGCGCCGCAGGTGCGCAGATGATCCACCACGTCGCAGGCCGTCATGCCCCAGTAGGGGATATAAGGATTCAGATCGTCATAGGAGCCCCAGCCGAGCAGGCCGTGCACCAGGATGACGGGATAGTTCGTCTTGAGCGAGGTCAGCTCCGAGCCGGGATAGAACTCCTGAATGCGCCACAGGAAGGTCACAATCTGCGCGCGCGTGCAGGGATCATTCGGGGAGAAGGTCGTCGCGCTCGTGCCGTTCGTGATGCCGTAGGCGTTTGCCCAGAGCACGGCGGTCGTGTAGAAGGCGCCGGCGTTCGGCACGTCCTGATAGGGATTCACATCCACATAGGGCGGGCACTTGTCGTCGCGCCAGATGAAAGTCACGGCCTCTGCGCGGCTGACGGTCTTGTCCGGGGAGAAGGTCGTCGCGCTCGTGCCGTTCGTGATACCCTCGCTGACGGCCCAGAGCACCGGAGTGTAGTAGTATGCGCTCGGGCTTACATCGGTGAAGGGGTTCTTCGCGTCCTTCGGCGTCGGAGAGCCGGAGGCGCGCCAGAGGAAGGTTACCATCTCTGCGCGGGTGCAGGTGGCGTCGGGGGAGAAGGTGTTCGGCCCGGTGCCGTTGGTGATCTTCTTTTCCACCGCCCACTGCACTGCGTCGGCATAGTAGGCGCCGTCCGGCACGTCGGCAAAGCCGCCGGCGGCAAAGGCCATGCCGCCAAACAACCCCATCGCCAAAAGAAGCGTCAGAACAAAGCTGAAAATGCGTTTGGTCTTCATAATGCTGCTCCTCTCAAATTGTTTTTTCAATCTATACGTTTCTCCTGAACAATCGCAATCTTAATTTAACACAAATCAGTCGCTCTGTCCACATAAAAGACAGAATGCCCGAAAGCATCCATTTACTTACATTTTGTCGCTTCTGCATTCAATGGGTTCTGCAAGAAAAATGATGCTTTCTCCGCTCCGTTCGAACGCTTTTTTTGTCTCTCTCCACAAAAATTCAAAAATTGGGTCTGTTTTTCAGTTTTGGGAATGTTCTGCTATTGCGATTTTTTCAGAGTGTGATAGAATAGCAAAGAATCGGTTACTATGCGATTTTTGCGTTTTCCGAAGATTTTTTTGAAGAGGCGAGCCCAATATGCGGTGGTCTTCCAAGTTAAAACAGAAAATTGGAGACGGCACCTTCCGCGAGATGTGGCTGGAGGCAAAGTGGATGTTCAAATACATCCGCCGCTACCGCCTCGTGGTGCTGATTCACATCGTGCTCGGCGTCATCAGCACGGTCATGGGCCTGCTCTCGAGCATCGGCATGAAGCGCATGATCGACGTCGTCACCGGCTTTTACTACGGCGGCATCACCGGCGCCGCAATCTATATGGTCGGCATGATGATCGGCAGTAGCGTCATCGGCGCGATCGCCAGCCGCATTGCCGCAGTCATTAATATTAAGGTGCAGAACGGCATTCAGGCCGAGGTCTATGACCGCATGCTCCGCACGGATTGGGAGAGCCTGGAGCAGTTTCGCTCCGGCGATCTGCTGCAGCGCTTAAACGGGGACGTCGGCGGCGTCGCCTCGGGCGTTACGAGCTTTCTGCCCAGCTTTGTCACCGGCCTTGCCCAGTTTTTCGGCGCGCTCGCGCTGATCTTGTGGTATGACCCGATCATGGCGCTCATCGCGCTCATCGGCGCGCCGCTCGGCGTGATCTGCTCACGCGTGCTGATGCGCCGCATGCGGGATTACAACAAGCGCATGAAGGAGCTCGGCAGCGAGGTCATGAGCTTTCACGAGGATTCCTTCCGGAATCTGACGAGCATCAAGGCGTTCGGCGTGATGGATCTCTTCCGGGATCGGATGCTCGGCCTGCAGGATCGTTACCGCGGCGCATTTCTGGAATACAACCGCTTTTCTGTTACGGCGTCTGCCGTCATGTCGCTGATCGGCCTTGCCATCTCCGTCGCATGCTATGGCTGGGGCGTCTACCGTCTCTGGACGCACGCCATCAGCTACGGCATGATGACCATGTTCCTGCAGATGACGGGTATGGTGCGCGGTTCATTTTCCACGATCATCGGCCTTGTGCCGACGGCCATTTCCATCACGACCTCCGCCGGACGAATCATGTCTGTGATCGAGCTGCCGGAGGAACCCGGTGCGCGCGAAAGCGGTTCGTTTTCGGAGCAGTGCTCTGCTGTGCTGGACGATGTTTCGTTCGGCTATCAGGGCGGCGAGCCCGTGCTGGAGCACGTCTCCTTCCACGCCGATCCCGGCGATCTCGTGGCGCTCACCGGCGCCTCCGGAGAAGGGAAGACCACGCTCATCCGCATCCTGCTGGGTCTGATTTATCCCGGTGACGGACGAGCCTTCATTCGCGATGCAGACGGCAGCGAGACTACAATTTCCGCCGTCACGCGCAGCGCCTTCAGCTACGTGCCGCAGGGCAATACGATCTTTGCCGGTACGATCGAAGAGAATCTGCGCATGGTCGCGCCGGACGCCACCGAGGAAGAGATGATCGCCGCGCTCAAGACGGCCTGCGCCTGGGAGTTCGTGCAGAAGCTGCCCAAGGGCCTTCACAGCGAGACGGGCGAGCTCGGCCGCGGCTTTTCCGAGGGCCAGGCTCAGCGCCTGAGCGTGGCCCGCGCGCTGATGCGCCGCGCGCCCATCCTCCTGCTCGATGAAGCCACCAGCGCGCTCGATGAAGCAACGGAGCTTCAAATGCTGGATAACCTCATGCACAGCAACACGGTGCGCACCTGCGTCATCATCACGCACCGCAGCGCCACCGCCGCGATCTGCGCGCGGCAGTATGTCCTCCGGGGCACTACGCTCGAGGAGATCACGCCATGAGCCCGCGCACGCTTCCGGCGGCGGTTCTCATGCCGGAATATGAAGCGCTGCTGCGCGACGGGGCTGAGCTGCCGCTGGTGATCTCCGGCGAGAGCATGCTGCCGTTTCTCCGCCCCGGGCGGGATACGGTGTTTCTCAAGCGGCCCGATGCGCCGCTGCAGCGGGGGGAGATCGCCTTCTACCGCCGCTTTGACGGCTCCTATATCCTGCACCGCGTTTATCGCGCCGAGCCGGGGAGATACTGGTTTCTGGGCGATGCGCAGGTTCGCGTGGAGGGGCCGCTTCCGGCGCAGTGTGTGTTTGCGCATGTAACGGCCGTGCGCCGCGGCGAGCGGCTGATCCGGCCGAAGCATCTGTTCTGGCGCTTTTTTGCCGGGCCATGGATGAATCTCGTGCGGCTTCGGCTGCGAATTTTGAAAGTTTACAGATGGTTTTACCATCCAATGAAGGAAAACGGAGAGTGACTCATGCAAGTATCAAAGGATTATCTTCTGCGCACGATTGCCGGGGAGACCATTCTCATCCCCTCCGGCGCAGCCGCGCAGAAATTCAACGGTCTCGTGACCGTCAATGCCATCGGCGCATTTATCTGGGATGTGCTGCAGACGCCCACGGATCTGGATGGGCTCGTCGCGCGCATCACGGAGGAATATGAGGTGGACGCAGCCACGGCACGCCAGGATGCGGAGGAGTTTCTCTCTGAGCTGCGGCGCATCGGTGCGCTGGAAGACTGACCCCGCATGGTTGACATTCACGCGCACATCCTTCCCGGGCTTGACGACGGATCGGACCGCACCCTCACCAGCCTGCGCATGGCGGAGCTCGCCGTGCGCTCCGGCGTCACCGATCTGATCGCTACGCCGCACAGCAATCAGCGCGGACGCTTTGAAAATTATGCTTCCGAGGAACTCAAAGCGCAGTTTCAGCGTCTGAAAGAGGCCGTCCGCCGTGAGCAGCTGGATCTGCGGCTGCATCTCGGCATGGAGGTCTATGCCACGAGCGATATGGCGGAGCTTTACCGCGAAGGGAAGCTGCTTACCCTTGCAAACAGCCGCTATCTGCTCATGGAGTTCGGCTTTCACGATGACGCCTATTATATGGATCATATCCTGCGGGACGTGCTGGATACAGGCGTCACGCCCATTCTGGCGCACCCCGAGCGCTATAAAGCGCTGCAGGCGCTGCCGGACATCATGGTGGACTGGGTGCGCGGCGGCGTGCATCTGCAGATCAACAAGGGAAGTCTCTCCGGCTTTTTTGGCAAGGAGTCCTTCCGCCTTGCGGTGACCATGCTGGACCATGATCTGGCAAGCTTTGTCGCGAGCGACGCCCACCGGGCCGATCAGCGCACGCCGGTGCTTGCGGACGCATATCGGTGGCTCGCCTCGCATTACTCTGAGCGGCTTGCCGAGCGGCTTCTGCGCCGAAATCCGGAGCGGGTTTTGCGCAACGAGCCGCTGATCGAATGTGAAGCGTTTCCGTTTCAGAACTGAAGATAGAAAGTAAGGAGATCAGAGTGAAGAGATTTTTTGCCATTATCATGGTGTTGCTTACAGCGCTTTCCGTTGGCGGCGTGATTTTGTATTCTGTCCATAAGACGATGGCGACCGGCGGCGCCTCACCGGAGATTCACTTCGACCAGGAAGAGCTCGAGGTGAGCACCGGCACCGGTGATGCGGAGCTGCTCAAGGGCGTCACCGCCACCGACAAGGAGGACGGCGATGTGACCGACTCTCTCATGGTGGAGGGCATCTCGCATTTCGTGGAAAAGGATATCGTGAATGTCACGTATGTGGCTTATGATTCCCAGAACCACGTATCCCGCGCCATGCGCCGAGTGCATTATACCGACTATATTTCTCCGCGTTTTACCATGAGCGGCCCCATGCTGTTCCTGTCGAAAAACGTGGGAGACCTGATGAACTATGTCGGCGCGGAGGATGTGGTGGACGGCGATATCTCCGTCAAGGCGCATGCGTCCTTCGACGATACCACCACTGCGCTTGCCACCGTCGGCACGCATAATGTGGAAATTTCTGTCACCAATTCTCTGGGCGACACCTCTCGTCTGGTGGTTCCGGTCAAGGTGGTGGAGGACGTTCCGCACAGCGAGAACATCCCGCTCAAGGCCTATCTGGTTTATGTGAAAAAGGGAGCGGAGTTCGATCCTGCCTACTATCTGACGAATGCCGAGCAGGCGCAGGGCGGCTCCACTATGGGCGAGAGCACCATCCAGATCAATTCCAACGTTAACGCTGTGACGGCTGGTGTCTATGCGGTGGACTATTCTCTGATAAAAAACGACATGATCTCTGCCATGACCAGACTGATCGTGGTTGTGGAATAAGAGGGGGGGCAAGTTACGGATGGAAGAAAAACGAACAACAGCATTCGGTCAGTTTTCCGGCGGTGACCTGCACCCGGTGCTGCTGATCCGGGAGATCGTGCGAAAATTCTGGGCGATTGTGTTGGCAGCCATCATTTTTGCCTGCTGCGGCTACGTGCTTCGCGACGCCACGTATCAGCCGATTTATCGCACCAGCACGACGCTTGTGGTCATGCAGGGCGGTTCCACCTCGGTCTACGGCAACCGCAGTGCGGCAAACACGCTGGCCAACAATCTCTCCAAGCTCTTAAACGGCGAAATGCTGCGCCGTACGATTGCCGAGGAGCTCGGCGTCGATAAGATCGACGGCGAGATTTCCGCGGAGACCATCCCGGAGTCCAACCTTGTCGTCGTCACGGTTTCCAGCTCCAGTTCGCGCATGGCGTTCAGCATCCTGCGCGCGGCGATGGATCATTATAACGATCTCGGCTCCCGCTCTCTGGGTAAAATCTCCGTCGCGGTGCTGTATCCGGCGTCTGCGCCGCTTGCACCAATCAACTACCCGGGCAGCAAGCAGTTTGCGAAAAGAGCTGCGATTGTCGGCGCGATTCTCATGGCCGCAGCAATCGCCGTGTTTGCCTATCTTCGCGATACGGTCAAGTCTGAAAAAGAGGTTGAGGACAAGCTGGATACCCGCCTGCTCACGGTGGTGCATCACGAGCGCAAGGCCAAGACGCTGCGTGAGCGGCTCAGCAAGGAAAAAAAGAGTCTGCTCATTACCTCTCCGACCACCGGCTTCCTCTATGTGGAGACGATCAAAAAGCTCCGCGCCCGCGTGGAGTATCAGATGAAGCGCTCCGGCGCCAAGGTCATCATGATTACCTCTGTCGGCGAAAACGAGGGCAAGAGTACGATCGCGACCAACCTCGCGCTGGCCATGAGCCGCAAGTACAAGAACGTTCTGCTCGTCGACGGCGATATGAAAAAGCCCGCGCTGCATAAAATTCTCGGCTATCAGGATGAGGAATACAACACGCTCTCTGAGCTGCTGCGCGGCGAATGCTCGCTTTCCGATGCGCTTTTGATTGATACCAAGCGGCATTTGAACACGCTGCTCAACCGCAAGGGCATCGAGGATTCCTCCGAGCTTCTCAAGAGCGAGCGCATGGCACAGCTCATTCAGGCGGCGCGTCAGCAGATGGACATTGTCATCATCGATACGCCTCCGATGGCGGTCAGTCCGGACGCCGAGTGCATCGCCGATGTGGCGGACGCTTCGATCCTCGTTGTGCGTCAGGATGCTGCTCAGGTGCGCGTGATCAACGACTGCATCGACATTCTCACGATGTCCAGAGCGGAGCTCCTGGGCTGCGTGCTGAACAACTATTACACCACCGAGTTTGCCGATCATCTCGGCTACGGCTATGGCGGACGCTATGGCTACGGCGTGAAATACGGCTATGGACGCACCGGCTATGGCTCGAAGCTGGGCTACGGCTCCAAGGTCGGCTATGGCTCCAAGATCGGCTACGGTTCCAAGCTTGGGTATGGCGCCGGAGCGGGAGGTGAGGACGAATGAAACAACAGGACCAGGTAACTTCCGCGCTGGAGATGAATCATCTGCTGCAGATGCTCATCCGCGGCTTTCACAGACTCTGGCTGTATGCGCTGATCCTCACGCTGCTGCTTGCCGGATATATGGGACTGCGCTCCTGGAGAAACTATGTCCCGTCCTATACCGCGTCTGCCACGTTCACGGTCTATTCCACCAGTGCGCTGCAGTCGACCTCGCAGACCTATAACACCGCCACTGCCGAGCAGATGGCCAAGACCTTCCCGCACATTCTCACCAGCGGCGTTCTCAGCCAGATCATCAAAGAGGATCTCGGCGTCACAACGCTGCCGTCCATCTCGGCGCAGGCTGTGGATGAAACGAACTTTCTGGATCTGAACGTCACCGGCCCGGATCCGCAGCTGTGCTACGATGTGCTGCAGTCCGTGATCAAAAACTATCCGCAGGTCTCCGAGCTCGTCGTCGGACCGACGGTGCTGGAGCTGGTGGACGAAAGCGGCGTGCCCGCGGAACCGACCAACGTGCGCAGCTGGACCGGCGCCGCGAAAAAGGGCGCATTGCTCGGCATTGCAATCAGCATCGCCGCCATGCTCGCCTATGGCTACGTCAAGGCGACGGTCATGGACCGTACGGATATGGAGAGCGGCTCGAACGCAAAGTATCTGGGCGGTCTGCCGCAGCTGACGCAAAAGCGCCGCACCAGCACGAAGGAGCGCCCGATCACCCTTCTGGATACCGACAGCCGCTCTTATCGCGAGGCGTTTCGTCTCGTTACGGTGCGTATGGAAAAGTATCTCCGCACGCACGGCAAGCAGACCATGCTTGTCACCAGCGCCATTCCCGGTGAGGGCAAGACGACCGTTGCATTTAACCTTGCCATTTCGCTCACGCAGCACAGTCAGCACGTCATCATCGTTGACTGTGACCTGCGCAACCCCTCTGTCTATAAAATGACCGGGCAGGAGGTCTGTCCCGGACTGGGCGACTATCTGCGCGATAAGGTCAAGCTGCGCGATGTGTCCAGACGCCTGATCCACAAAGCGGAGAAAGAGGGTATGCCGGATATTCTCTATGCCGGCGGCGCCGGCAAAACCTCTCCGGAGCTGCTGGGCAGTGCCCGCTTCGGCGAGCTGATGGACAGCCTCCGCGAGCTCTATGATATCATCATTCTGGATACCCCGCCTTGCTCCATGCTCTCGGATGTCAGTGAGCTCTCCGAGCAGGTCGACTGCGCGCTGCTTGTCGTACGGCAGAATTTTGCCAGCAAGACGAGCGTGCTCGGCAGTCTCCTGACGCTGAGCGAATACGATATTCCCGTGGCCGGTTATGTACTCAATGCGTTCTCCGGCGGCATCGGCAGCGGCTATGGCTACGGTTACGGCTATGGCTACGGCTATGGCTACGGCAAGAGCTATGGCAAAGGCTACGGAAAGAGCTATGGAACCCGATACGGAGAGTATGGCGACTATGGCTCAAAGGAAAAGGACGAATCCTAATTGACGATTCGGAGAGGAGTATCTCACCTATGAAACCAGGGGCCAACCCCAAACGAATTCTGCGGGTCAGCATGCTTGTGCTGGCGGACATTCTGGCAATCAACCTGGCAGTGTTCCTCGCGCTGTATTCCCGCTTTGAGTTTTCCTTTTCCCAGCTTCTGCAGTCGGGATATTTGAAGGAGTTTTCTCATTTCGCGATCTTCGGCACGCTGCTGACACTGCTGGTCTTCTACCTGATGCGCCTTTACAGCAGCATGTGGGAATATGCCAGCACGGCGGAGCTGATTCGCATCGGCGGCGCCTCCGTTCTCTCTTCGCTGGTCTATTGGTCCGGCATGAACATGCTGCAGCTGCATATTCCGCGCAGCTTCCCGCTTTTATATCTGCTGTTTCTCGGCCTGCTGCTGTCGGTCATCCGCATGGGCTACCGCTATGTCCGCATGCACCTTCATCAGAGCACCGGGGGCAGGAAAAAGCGCACGATGGTCATCGGCGCCGGTGCAGCCGGAGCCATGGTCATCCGTGAGTTCCTCTACAGTGAGCGGTCGGAGAACAAGCCGGTCTGCGTGCTGGATGATGATCCTGCCAAGCTCGGCACCTACCTGCGCGGCGTGCGCGTGGTTGGCAACACCTCGCAGATTGTGGAAATGGCGGAAAAGCACCGCATCGAGGAGATTGTCTTTGCAATTCCCTCCGCCGAGCGCGCCGAGCGCGCCCGCATTCTGGATACCGCCCGCGCCACCGGCTGCAGTCTGCTGCTGCTGCCGGGCATCTATCAGCTCGCCAATGGCGAGGTGAGCATTCAGAGCATCCGCAAGGTGGATATTGAAGATCTGCTCGGCCGTGAAACGGTCCGTATCGATGTGGACGAGGTCGCCAAGTACATCGAAAATCAAACCGTTCTCGTCACCGGCGGCGGCGGCAGCATCGGCAGCGAGCTCTGCCGTATGGCGGCGGCGCAGAATCCCAAGTGCCTGATCGTGTTTGACATCTATGAGAACAACGCCTATGACCTGCAGATGGAGCTGCGCCGGAAGTACCCGGATCTGAATCTGGTCGTGCTCATCGGCTCTGTGCGCGATCGCGAGCGCCTGGACAGCGTTTTTCAGCAGTATCGGCCGGATCTGGTGTTCCATGCCGCGGCGCACAAGCATGTGCCGCTCATGGAGGTCTCTCCCTTCGAGGCGATCAAAAACAACGTCTTCGGTACCTATAACACCGCGCTGGCCGCCGACAAATACGGCGTGCGCCGCTTCATCCTCATCTCCACAGACAAGGCCGTGAACCCCACGAACGTCATGGGCGCGTCCAAGCGTATGTGCGAGATGATCGTGCAGATGATGAACGAGAAGTCCAAAACAGAGTATGTCGCCGTTCGCTTCGGCAACGTGCTCGGCAGTGCCGGCAGCGTCATTCCGCTCTTTCGCCGGCAGATTGCCGAGGGCGGCCCTGTCACGGTCACGGACAAGCGCATCATCCGCTATTTCATGACGATTCCGGAGGCCGTGCAGCTCATTTTTCAGGCCGGTGCCTATGCCAAGGGCGGCGAGATTTTCGTGCTGGATATGGGCGAGCCTGTCCGGATCGACGATCTGGCGCGCAATATGATCCGCCTGTCCGGCTTCGAGCCGGACGTGGATATCCCGGTCGTCTATACCGGTCTGCGCCCCGGCGAGAAGCTCTATGAGGAGCTGCTGCTCTCCGGCGAGGGAATGGACAAGACCAAAAACGATCTGATCTACATTGGGCATGAGATCCCGTTTGACTTTGACGTATTTGAAGAGCAGCTCAATCAGTTCCGCAGCCTGAAGGAGGCGCACGGCACGAATGAGGTCCTGCGCCGGATCATCCGCGAGGTCGTGCCCACTTACCACGAGCCGCAGGACGATATCACTGCCAAGGAGGCGGCCAACGCCAAAGAGGCCGCGCTTGTGCAGGAGATGGCGTCGGTCTGAGCCGAATGCTGAAGGAGAAATCAATGGCACATTATGTAGAAGAGCGTCCCGAACGCAGACAAAAGCGCATGAGCAAGGGCACTCGTGTTCTTCTGACCATCGTGATTGTGATTGTGGTCATCGCGCTGCTGCTCGGCGCTGCGGTTTTCGTGCTCGATCACTTCGGCCGCACCAAAATGACCGATCCCGAAGCGACCATGGCGGTCATTGAGGATGCGGAGCTCGACAATGCCGGCCGCGTTCGCTACAAGGGACAGCTCTACGAATATAAAAAGGATATCACCACCATTCTGCTCATGGGCGTTGACTCCCGCAGCAAGGAGGAGTCCGAGGGCGAATTCGGCGCATCCAATCAGTCGGACATGAATGTTCTGGCTGTGCTCGATCCTGAAACCCGGCAGATCACCTTCATCAACATCTCCCGTGACGCCATGGTCGAAATGGAAGCCATGGATGCGCTCGGAAATTCCACCGGTACCACGAGGGCGCAGCTCGCTCTGGCCTATTCCTATGGTGAGGGCGGAGACGTCAGCTGCCGTCTGACGCGCGACGCGGTGTCCGACCTGTTCTATGATCTTCCGATCCATGCCTATGCTTCAATCTATCTCAACGGCGTGGCCGATCTCGTCGGCGAGATCGGCGGCATCACGGTGCAGTCGCTTGAAACCTTCGGGGAATTTCGCGAGGGGGAGACGGTCGAGCTCACGCGCAGCAACACCGAGAGCTACATCCGACACCGTGACCACACGGTCGACGGCAACAATCAGCGTATGGAGCGCCATAAGCAGGTGCTCATGGCCGTGGCAAAGGCCATGCTCACCCGCATTCGGGAAAAGCCCATCAGCATTCTCACAACGTATGACGCGGTCAAACGCAATGTCACCACCGATCTGAACACGGGCTCCATCCTCTATCTCGCGCGCACGGCCGCGGGCATGCACATGAACGAGAGCGTGCTCAAGGTGCAGGGCGAGTCTGTGCTTGGCGACGGAAACCATGCGGAATTCAACGTGGACGAGACAGCGCTGTTTGAGCTGATTCTTTCCGTGTTCTACACGCCGGTTGAAGGCTGAGAAGGGGAGGAAGACTTACGGATCGAAAAAACTGTCCCATTGCGGTGTTTGATTCCGGGCTCGGCGGTATCAGCGTGCTGCGGGATCTCCGAGCTCTGATGCCGAATGAGAACTACCTCTATTTCGGCGATTCGGCCAATGCGCCGTACGGCACCCGCTCTTTGGAAAACGTCCGCGCGCTGACGCTGCAGAACATCGCCATGCTCTATGACCGCGGGATCAAGGCCGCAGTCATCGCCTGCAACACGGCCACCAGCGCCGCGGTGTCCGCGCTGCGCGATCGGTTTCAGGATATTCCGATCATCGGCATGGAGCCCGCGCTCAAGCCGGCGGCGCTCGCGCATCCGGGCGGAACGATTCTCGTTCTGGCAACGCCCTTAACGCTGCGGGAGGAGAAGTTTTCTCATCTGATGGAGCACTATCAGGACGGCGTGCGCGTTGTACCGCTGGCCTGTCCGGAGCTGGTGGAGTTCGTCGAGCGCGGTGAGCTCGAGAGCGAAGCGCTTCTGCAGTATCTCCACGCGCGACTCGACCCCTGGCGCACCGAGGCGTCCGCCGCGGTGCTCGGCTGCACGCATTTTCCGTTCCTGCGCGCGGCCATTGGCCGTGTACTCGGCGAGAATGCTGTGCTGTACGACGGGGGAGCGGGCACTGCCCGACAGACCCAGCGGCAGCTGGCGCAGATGGATCTTTTGACAAATTCCGTTCAGGAAGGAACCGTCATTCTGGAAAATAGTAGAAATGACACAGCAGAAATCGTTTTGAGCGAATATCTTTTGTCACAAATCACCTAAAATTCCACTTGCATTTTTTCTGGCATTGATGTACAATATGTCATATGATATATGATGTATAACTACTATATAGGAGGAAAACCAATATGAAGAAGTTCTTTGCCATCGTGCTGGTTGTCGTTCTCGTGTTCGCCATGGCGAGCGTCGCGTTTGCGGCCGGCAATCCGGTAGTCAGCCCTGAGAAGCCGAACACTTCTCCCTCCGTGGTCCCCGGCGGCAAGACCTCTCCCCAGACGGGTGAGTCTTTCTCCGTGGTGTGGGTTGTCCTGGCGGCTCTGGTTCTTCTGGCGGTTGCCCTGTTCTGCGGCAAGAAGCTCATCTCCGTCAAGTAAGAATCTCGAAAGAAAAATTGGTTAGCTCCACGAAGCGCCTGGCGCTGCCGTGGAGCTTTCCGTTTAATTGAGGATAAAGCTATGGAAAAACAAAAAAACACCCGCCAGACGCTCGTGCGTCTGATTCTCATCGTCATTGCTCTCGCGGCGCTGCTCGCCATCGCGTGGTGCACCTGGTATCTCATGCAGTATTATCAGGGCGCGCGTCACGGCGAGGAGGTGCAGGAGATCGGCGTCACCGAGATTCCGATCGTCGACCCGGAAAATGTGCCGGAGCTCGTCGAACTGCCGGTCGACTTTGAAACGCTGCAGGCCATGAACCCGGACGTCTATGCCTGGATCACCATTCCCGGCACTGCGATCAACTATCCCATCGTCCAGCGCAAGGGAGACGTCGGCTTTTACGCCAACCACAGCTCCGACGGCGCGTACTATACCGGCGGCAGCATCTACAGCGAGGACTATAATACCACCACCTTCCGCGATCCGGTCACGCTGCTCTATGGCCATAACCTTCGCAACGGCACGATGTTCGCCCAGCTCAACGACTTTGCGGACGCCGAGGTGTTTGCCCAGCACCCGCAGATTTATGTCTATACGCCGGACAAAATGCGCATCTATCAGATCTTCTTTGCCGGCGTCCATTCCAATGAGCATCTGCTCCTGAACCACGATTTCACCCAGCAGGAGGATTTTGAAACCTTCTTCGCCGATCTGAAGGACACGCACTCGCTCACCGCGCAGCTGCGCGAGGCGGACTTCCCGCAGTACGGGGAGGATAAGGTGCTCGTCCTGTCGACGTGCTTCCGCGGCAACAATCGCCAGCGTTTTCTCGTGCAGGGAAGACTCCTTGCCGAGATTCCGGTCGAATATACAACAAACGATTAACAGAATGTTCCTCTTCCGATCTCGGAAGAGGAAATTTTTTCATTGTAAAAAAAGAAACAATACTTGTAATTTATCGATAGATTTATTATAATAAAGAAGTCGATAAATACCCCGGAAAAAACGCAAAAAGAGGAGGATCCCAATGAGCAAAAAAATCCTGAGTCTGCTCCTCGCGGTCGTCATGGTCTTCAGCCTCGGCGTCACCGCGTTCGCTGCGGACGTCCAGTATCCCGTCATCAAGGGCAATTATACCCATTGCCCGTCGCTCGGCTTCCTGGACTTCGTCGGAAACGTGTCTCTGGACTTTGCGTACAGCGATGCGTACTTCACCCACACCGGATATCAGTATGACCACGATCTGGCCAAGGTATCCATGGCTCTGACGCAGGCGTCCTTTGCCAGCGCCTCCAGCTCCGTTGAGGGCTGGCAGACTGCGAACTCCAACTTCAACGCGCTCATGAAGCAGTGCGGCTTTACGAAGTTCGCTGCCAATGAGGACGCTGTTTCCCATCCCGGTCTCGAGACCCTCGGCGCCTATGCCGCGAGCAAGACCCTCGTGGATAACGGCGGCAGCTACACCCTCATCGCCCTCGGCCTGCGCGGCCATAACTACGGCGGCGAGTGGTACGGCAACTTCGACGTGGGCAAGACCGGCGGCCATGCCGGCTTCATCAAGGCTGCCGACAAGGCCATGGCCTTCCTCAAGCAGTACATCGCCGATAACCACATCACCGGCCGTGTGAAGCTGTGGACGACCGGCTTCAGCCGCGCTGCTGCCACCGCGAACCTCCTCGGCGCGCGCATCGACCAGGGCGAGAGCCTCGGCGCGAACGTCACCATCACCCCGCACGATCTCTATTGCTACACCTTTGAGACCCCGCAGGGCGCGCAGGATTCCAATTCCAAGGCTCCGCTCTACGACAACATCTTCAACATCATGAACCCCAATGATTTCGTGCCGAAGGTGTCCTTTGATGCGTGGGATCAGACCCGCTACGGTCAGGATCTCTACACCCCCGCTTACCAGATCGACGAGGATTATGCCTCCTATAAGCCCGGCATGACCGCGGAGCTGCGCAAGATGGGCTGGATGAGTCTCCTCGGTTACGACATTGACCTCATCGACAACTTCCAGTATTACGACCTCAATCCCATCAACGGCACCGTCAGCAGCAAGGCCGTCACCCAGACCGAGTATTACAACATGTTTATCGACGCCCTGCTCACCGATATGATGACTTCCCGTCAGGACATGGTGGACAATGTTCAGGCCGACATTCAGGAGCTCAGCGCCACGCTGCTCGGCATTGATACCGGCCGCCTGATGAACGCGCTTGTGATATTTGCCGGCAAGTTTGCCGATCCGATGACCTTCATCCACTTCGTCAACTCCATCACCATCACCGGCGCCATCGTCAACGGCACCGTCGTGGATCAGTTTGTGGATCTCTTCATGGAGGCGATGGTCCAGGCCGGCTGCGCCAACTACAACGGCGATCAGGTCCGCGCCATGCTGCGCAACCTCGCTCCGCGCCTCCTCAAATTCATCGCCAAGAACCCCACTCTGTCGTTCAACCTCGTTCAGAACCTCGTCCCGATCATCAACGCGCACTTCTCCGAGGTCACCAATGCGTGGCTGCGCAGCATGCCCGCTGAGTACTT
Organism: Oscillospiraceae bacterium; assembly: GCA_017411225.1. Taxonomy (GTDB): domain Bacteria; phylum Bacillota; class Clostridia; order Oscillospirales; family Oscillospiraceae; genus CAG-103. The sequence goes on along the minus strand of JAFRDQ010000102.1, from coordinate 2,496 downwards.
TGCTTCCCAGGTCCGCCAGCTTGCCTACACCGGCGGCTATCGCGACGTCTACGCGGCAGACTGGTACTCCGACGAGGTCGAGTACGTCACCCGCGGCGGCCTGATGAACGGCATGGACGTCGGCATCTTCGCCCCCGAGCGCAACACGACCCGTGCCGAGTTCGCCATGGTGCTCTATCGTCTCGAGGGCTGCCCCGAGGGCAACATGTATGATCCCTTTGTCGATGTGATCAAGGGCAGCTGGTATCAGGATGCCGTCGCCTGGGCTTACCGCAGCGGCGTTGTCAACGGCACCAGCCCGACCACCTTCGATCCCGACGGCAACATCACCCGCGAGCAGATGGTCACCATGCTCTATCGCTACGCCAACCGTGTCGTGAAGACCAAGACCAGTGCGTCGCTGAACGGCTTCGGCGATGCCTGGGCCGTCTCTGACTACGCCCGCGCCCCGATGCAGTGGGCAGTCGGCGTCGCTGTCATCAACGGCATGGACGGTCTGCTCAACCCGCAGGGCTACACCACCCGCGCCCAGATCGCCCGCGTCCTGCAGCAGTTCTGCGAGATCAAGCCGGATATGGTGTAATCGCGCTCCGCGCTTCAAAGGAGAGCCTCAGTGAGGCTCTCCTTTGAGTTTCTCGTGCTTATCGCGCGCGGCTTTGCCGCGCTTGGTCGGCACGAGGGGCGTGCGTCGCGCACGCCCGAAGGAGAATTTCCGACGCACATGTCGCCGGAAATTCAATTTGATTTCATTCACGGCAGAGCCGTGAATTTTTTTGCATCTTTGTTACAAAAGCAGGGAAGGGGAGTTTCCAGAACTGTAAAAGCAACAAAATTATGTTACCGGATTGTGAACAAGCCACTCAACACCGTGTTGAGTGACCACAGCATCTTGTGCCGCAAAAAATGTGTGTTCACAACGCAAACAGGATATTTCACAAAAACCTTTTGCCGACTTTGTAAAAGTAACAGAAAAGTAACAAAAATGGTTCAATTCGGTTGCGATACGGTAAAAATCATGCTATAATAGCCTCGTTCTTACAAAAAACCACGAGGTGCTAACATGAAAAAAAGATGCATCGGCTTTTTGCTTGCCTGTCTGCTTCTGATCGGAATTCTTCCCCTCAGCAACACGTATGCGGCGTCCATCAACGGCGCGCCCTATCTGAACATCTCTTACAGCCAGTCCTCCGGCGTCACCGCCGGCACGATTCGTTATGTATCGCAGCTGACGAGCTCCCAGTACTTCTACAATTCCTACTGGGACCCCTACGTGGACGGCGCGGGACATGAGTGCTACACGGCGGCCATCTCCATGGCGCTCTCCGCCATCGGCGCAAACGCCACGCCCGCCACGCTCGGCAAATACTGGACGCAGCAGGGCCACACCGGCGGCACTCCGTTCACGACCGTGCAGTGGGACGTCGGCCCCTTCGGCGCAACCTATCTGCAGCGCTCCTTCGCCAAGGCGATGGAGGCCTTCCGCGGCGCCCCCGGCTCCTACAGCCCTCCGATCATCCATCTGAACACCTATTCCGAGCGCGGCCACTACGTTGTCGTTGCCGGTCAGGTCTCTGAGACGCAGTTTGTCATTGTCGACCCCGCGAACGACGGTACCTACACCGCCACGATCCGGAATAACGTCATCTCCTATCCCCGCAAGGGCGAAACCCGCAGCGAGACGCTCGAGCCTGTCACGCAGTATCAGCGCACCGGCGCCCCCGCGTATATCGCGCCCGCCACGCCGGCTCCTGTTCAGACTCCGACCCCGGTTCTCACGCAGCCTGCCAATCCCGGCTACCACAGCGACGGCCTGCCCTGCGCCCTCGCGGCGTTTGCGGATGCTCCCGCTGAGAGCGAATGGTCTCATGAGGGCATTGAGTACTGCGTGAAGCACGGTCTGATGACCGGCGTGGATGCCAGGCATTTCAGCCCGGACGCCGGCATGACCCGCGCCATGATGGTCACGGTGCTCTACCGCGTCGCCGGTTCTCCCGACGTCACCGGTTATACCAACCCCTTCAACGACCTCACCGAGAGCTGGTATCGCAACGCGGTTGTTTGGGCATATCACATGGGCGTCACGGACGGCGTGAAGGCCGACCGCTTCGCTCCCGACCAGCCCGTCTCCCGCGAGCAGCTCGTCTCCATGCTCTATCGCTATCGTCAGCTCACCATGGCGACCCCGGCGCTCATGGATGCGCTCAGTCCCTTCCGGGATGCCTCTCTGATCTCCTCCTGGGCGGAAGAGCCCATGCGCTGGGCCGTCACGAGCGGCGTCATCACCGGCACCTCTTCCACCAGGCTGAGCCCCGACGGCTCTGCCAACCGCGCGCAGATGGCCACGATCCTCATGCGCTTCGTCAATCTTTGATTCATCCATCCATGCTGTGATATCCCCCCTAAACGCCCCGCAACCGCGGGGCGTTTTATTTCGGGCTGCCAAAGAACACGGTTCTTTGACAGCCCGAGGAGTACTCGCGCTTATCGCGCGGGGCT
>JAFRDQ010000101.1 GCA_017411225.1 Oscillospiraceae bacterium | reverse complement strand
TGAAAGACCGAAGAAGATAGCTGTATTTTCGCCGTTCATATCCGTATTTGCGGAGCAGTGCATCGAAGCGATACCCTGAAGCGGAAGATAGTAGTTCATCATCGAGAACAGGCCTTTCTTCATCTCGCCGCCGTACCAGGTGTTCAGAATGACCTGCTCGCGGCTGGTGATGTTGAAGACGACGGCGGTCTCGCTGTTCAGACCCAGCTCCTTATAGTTCTCGACCTTGGCCTTGGACGCGGTATAGACCACGAAGTTCGGCTCGAAGCTCGCCTCCTCCTCGGGGGTGGGCTTGATGAACATGTTGCGGACAAAGTGCGCCTGCCAGGCGACCTCCATGATGAAGCGGACGGCCATGCGGGTGTCCTTGTTCGCGCCGCAGAATGCGTCGACGACGTAGAGCTTCTTGCCGGAGAGAGCCTTCTGCGCGATCGCCTTGACGGCGGCCCAGGTCTCCTCGCTGGCGGGGTGGTTGTCGTTCTTATATTCGTCGCTCGTCCACCAGACGGTGTCCTTCGAGTTCTCGTCCATGACGATGAACTTGTCCTTGGGGGAACGGCCGGTGTAGATGCCGGTCATGACGTTGACGGCGCCAAGCTCGCTGACCTGGCCCTTGTCAAAGCCCTCCAGCTCGGGCTTCATCTCTTCCTCGAAGAGCAGCTCATAAGAGGGATTGTAGATAATTTCAGTGGTGTCGGTAATACCGTATTTGGTCAAATCAATCTTTGCCATGCAAGTGACCTCCTTAGTTTTTGGGTTTTACCCATCATTCCTAATCTACACCTGATTGATAGTAAAAGCAAGGGATTATTTGTGAATAAATGCATAGAAAACCGCCGCGTCCGGAGGACGCGGCGGCGGATCGTTTGCTTTATGCGACTGCGGCTCTCTGGCGGTTGCGCAGCAGCATCTGCACGACGAGCATGAGGGCGATGACGCCGATGCCGATGACGTCGGTCAGGAGTCCCGGATAGATCAGGCTCAGGCCGCCGGCGATGAGCAGCACGCGCTGCCAGATCGGCGCTTTCGCGAAGACATAGCCCTCGAGACCGGCGCTGACGCCGAAGATGCCGATGATGGCGGTGAGGACGATCTGCACGACCTCGAGCACGCCGCTGATGTTTTCAAACAGCAGCGCGGGGCTGAAGGCGAAGACATACGGCACGATGAAGGCCGCGATGGCGAGCTTCGTGGCGTTGACGCCGGTTTTCATCGGGTTGGACTTCGCGATGGCGGAGCCGGCGTAGGCCGCGAGCGCGACCGGCGGCGTGATGTCCGCGACGATGCCGAAGTAGAACACGAAGAAGTGCGCGCTCACGGCGGGCAGACCCATCTTGATGAGGATCGGCGCGGTCGTAGCGGCCATGATGCAGTAGTTCGCGGTAGTCGGAACGCCCATGCCGAGCACGATGCAGCAGAGCATCGTGAGGAAGAGGGCGAAGAAGACGCTGTTCTGGCTGACGGCGACGATGCCGGTGATGAGCTTGGAGGCCAGACCCGTGGCCGTGATGCAGCCGGCGATGCAGCCGGCGACGGCGCAGGCGACGGCGACGGTGATCGTGCCCTTGCCGCCCGCCTCGAGCGAGGCGCCGATGGTCTTGATTGTCTCCTTCACGGCGCGGGCGGCAACAGAGCCGCTCCCCTGCTCGCGGCGCCAGACGACGCTGTCGACGATCGTCTGCGGGATGCCGACGGCAATGGCGACGAGGATGCTCACGGCGGCGGCGAAGGCCATCGTGCGCGCGTTGGTGCTCACGAGCCAGACGAGCACGATAAGCGGCGCGAGCAGATACACCTTGACGAGCAGATCCTTCGCGGGCATGAGCTCGCGCTTGTCGATGCCCTTGAGGCCGAGCTTCTTGGCCTCGAGATGGACGGAGATGAAGATGCCGGCAAAATAGAGCACGGCGGGCAGGATCGCCTTGAGCGCGACCTGACCATAGGGGATGCCCATGTACTCCGCCATGAGGAAGGCGGCGGCGCCCATGATGGGCGGCATGATCTGACCGCCGGTGGAGGCGGCAGCCTCGACCGCGCCGGCAAACTCCGGCTTGTAGCCGGTTTTCTTCATCATCGGGATCGTAACCGAGCCGGTGGTGACGGTGTTGCCCACGGAGGAGCCGGACACCATGCCGCAGAGCGCGGAGGAGATGACGGCGACCTTCGCAGGGCCGCCGGAGGACCAGCCGGCGATCTTGTTGGCGAGGTCTATGAAGAACTTCGAGATGCCTGTTCGCTCGAGGAACGCGCCGAAGACGATGAACACGACGATGAACTTCGCGCAGACCTGCGCCGGCGTGCCGATGACGCCGCCGGTGGAATAAAACAGCGTGTAAATCAGGCGCTTGAGCGGCAGGCCGGTGGCAAACGTGTAAATGAGCAGCGCGCCGAGCACGCACAGGATCGGGACGCCCACGCAGCGGCGGCAGAGCTCAAAGATCGTGAGCAGGCCGACGACGCCGATGAGCACCTGCATCGTGGAGAGCTTGGTGGCGCTCGTCAGCACACGCGCGAGCGAGGAATAGCTGAAGCACCAGTAGAAAAAGCAGGCGGCGCCCGCGATCATGATGATCCAGTCATACCACGGCATGTAATTTGGGCGGACATGCTTTTTGCTCGCGGGATAATAGAGAAATCCCATGATGACGATGCCGCCGAGAAACGCCGTGAGGCGAATCTCCAGCGCGGATTTGTTAAACAGCGTGGACCAGATGCAGTAGAGCGAAAAGAGGATCATGACCGTCGTGACGATGGTGTGCGGGACGCCCTCCCAGATGCGGGTGTTCGACTCGCGGTCATACTTCTTCATCACGTCGTTCAGCTCAGCTTCGCTGACGATCTCGCTCTCCGCCTTCACGGCGTCAACCTGCGGCGCCGGGTCCAGGTTAGACTTCTTGGACATGCGGATACCCCTCTCTTTATTGTTTACCAAAATGCAGCAAAAGCGCTGCACTCTGGTAAGCAATAAAAACGGCAGAAAAAGACGGAGTACTACAGGCGCCGATACAGCGCCTGTAGTACAAGTAGCTCTCAGCAGAGTTCGCGCAAAGCGCGAAATGATTCAAATCGTTTTTCCGGCGACATGTGCGGCGGAAAAACTCCCTGAGGCGAAGCGTTACGCGAGCCCTCGCGCCGACCAAGCGGGGCCAAAGCCCCGCGCGATAAGCGCGAGTATTCAAATCAGTGCCTGTCTTACAGGCGCTGATTTGAGGCCTTTCTCCCTGCTCGGCGTAGTACCGAGCAGCACCCGGGTGATAGGGGATGCCCTCGACGCTGGAGGCGAACTCCACGCTCAGCTCGGCGCCCTTGGCGTGCGCGGCGATGACGTCGGGCAGATTGTCGAAGATGGAGGAGACGAAGTTGTAAACATCGGCGTCGGGAACGTCGTTGCGGGCGAGCACGAGCGCGCCGACGGCGACGGTGGTGACGTCCTCAGGCATGCCGTAGGTCTCGGCGGTGATGACGACCTTGGAATAGAAGGGGCTGGCCGCCATGAGCTTGTCGATGTGCTCGTCATCGAGGCTGACGAGGTAGACGCTCTTGCCGGTGGCGAGGTCGGTGATGGCGGTCGTGGGAGCGCCGGCGACGATGAAGGCCGCGTCAATCTTGCCGTCCTTTAGGGAGTCGGCGGAATCGGCGAAGCTCTGGTAGACGGGGCTGATGTCGTCCTCGGTCAGATCATAGGCGCCGAGGATATCGAGGGCGTTGAAGTACACGCCGGAGCCGGCAGCGCCGATGGAGACGTTCTTGCCCTTGAGGTCAGCGACGGACTTGATCTCCGGATCGAGGGTGACGATCTGCACCTGCTCCATGTAAAGAGCCGCGACGACGGAGAAGTCGGTCACAGCGCCGGATTCCTCAAAGAGGTTGGTGCCGTTGTAAGCATAGGAAGCCACGTCGGACTGGCAGAAGGCCAGCTGCGCCTGACCGGCGGCGAGGTCTTCCACGTTGGCCTGAGAGCCGTTGCCGGCGACCGCGTTGATCTTGGTATCGGTCAGGCCGTTGACGTGCTGCGCGAGGACGGTGCCGAAGGCATAGTAGGTGCCGGACTCACCGCCGGTGACGAAGGTCAGCTCGCTGCCGGCGGCAGGAGCCTCAGCATCAGCGGAGCCCGCGGCGGGGGGGTCGTTCTTGCTGCCGCATGCGCACAGGGCGAACACCATCACAAGCGCCAGCAACAGAGCCAGATACTTTTTCATGTTTGTCTCTCCTTTAACAGAATTGGACACAATTTTGAAGCTTTGGAACTCAAAAACTGCGTCCATGAATGATTATACCCGAAAAATGAGGCTTTTTCAAGTGTATTATGCATTTTTTCAGGGTCAAGTTTGCAAATACTTTATCGCACTACTGCGGATGAGCAGAGCTTGGAACTAATTAGGAATGAGGAATTAGGAATTAGGAATTGACAAATGGTTCATGCGCAGCAAACATTTGTCATCCCGAGCTTGTCGAGGGATCTTGGCAGAGCAGTAAAAGAGAACAGCCGGCCTCTGTCTTACCTCTCTGCCAAGATTCTTCGACTTCGCACTCCGTGCTCCGCTCAGAATGACAAGTTTGGTCATTCCTAATTCCTCATTCCTAATTCCTAATTCATTTCAAATCTCAATCACGCTATATTCATACGCATTCACAATCTTTGTCTGCCCTCTCTCCGCCTTCCTCGGCAGGTTCATGCCGTAATTGAGGTGCACGTGGCCGTGGAGAAGGTATTTCGGCTGCCAGCGGTCGATGAGATCGTTGAAGCACTCGAAGCCCCGATGGGCGGGGGTGTCGAGATCATTGATTCCCCTTGCCGGGGCGTGCGTGAGGAGAATGTCAAAGCCCATGTGCCGCCGGATCGTCCAATTGAGACGGCGGATGCGGGACGCCATCTGCCGCTCGGTATACTGCTGCGAGCCGGGGCGGTATTGATACGATCCGCCGAGGCCGAGGATACGCACGCCCTGATATTCGATGAGTCTGCCGTCGACGCTCTCACAGCCCTCCGGCGGGTGGAGATCGAATGATTCGTCGTGGTTGCCGGGGACGTAATAGAGCGGGCAGCGCGCCATCGTGACGAGAAACTCAAGATACTCCTTCGACAGATCGCCGCAGGATAGGATCAGGTCAAATTCCTTGAGCTTGCCGGGGGTATAGCAGTCGAAAAAAAACGGGCTTTTGATGTCCGCGACGACGAGAATCTTCATGTGACATCCGCCTCCGCGACGCCGCGCGTGGAGGGTCCCACGCCCGCCGCGTCCACCGTGGACTGGGCAAGGGGCGAGAGCTCGTCATACACTGGGATGCTGCCCTCGACGTTGTCCACGAGATAATCCATGCCGATGATCTGCTCGATGCTGAGGCTCCACTGGTGCTCGCCGATGAGGCGGCCATCCTGCGCATGGAGCGGGGCGAGAAACGGATTGCAGACGCCGCGGGCGATGCTGTCGCGCAGATACTCCGCGAGCCGGCGCGTGCCGCGCGGGAGCATATCGCTCCACGCGAGCTCAATGACGCCGGCGGACATGCCCCAGTAATAGTTGAGCGCGCGGCTCGAGCGCTCATACTCCTCCTTGACGGTGTTGTCGCGCAGGCGTCGGAGAATCGTTTCATAATACACGTCCCAGCGCCAGCGGGGCGCGGCGAGGAGCGTGCGCTCGCCGGTTTCCGCCACGTGGCAGAGGCCGAAGCCGCCCTGACGCCCGGCGGTGTCAAGCGCGGAGACGAGGCGCACGCCGCGCTGCCGGAGGGATTCCTCCGCGTCGTCCCCGTCCTTCTTCGACGACCAGACGAGCAGCACGCGCGCCTTGGGATCGACCATCTGCGCGCCGAGGGCAAAGGCGTTGATGCCCGCGATCTGGCCGAAGATCGGGTAATCGCCGACATAGCCGAGCTCGTGCGAATCGTTCATCGTCGCGGCGATGGCACCGAGAATGAATTTTGCCTCATACATGCGTCCGTAGTACGAGCGGACATAGCGGTGGTTCAGGTTCGTCGTGCAGTTCATGACAACGGTCTCGGGATGCGCGACGGCGACGTGCAGACTCGCCGGGAGCATGCGCGGGGACGTGGCAAAGAGGAGCCTGCAGCCGTCTGCAATGGCGCGCCCCATGGCGGCCTCCGGTCCCTCGCCCTCCATGATGTTCTCATAGGGGATTGCCTCGATCTGCCCGTCGAACACGCGCTCGATGTGGCGTCTGCCCTGCTCGTGCCCCAGCGTCCAGCCGGAGGTCTCGGGCGTTTTGTCATAGAGAAAGGCGACGCGGCGCACATTCTGCCCCGTCGGGAGCACCCTGGTGAGGATGCTGCCCTTCTTTTCGGCGGCGGGGTCGGTCTTGATCTCCAGGGTCGTGTCCTCCTGCTGAAGGGCGACCTCCTCCCACATGTCGGAGAGGTTCTTTTTAATCGTGCTGTCGTCCGCCGTGCGCAGGGCGGGATAGCCGTAGACCTTGAGATAGGCGAGCAGGGCGTCGCCCTCCGTGGCGCGCATTTTGCCGCCGCCGGCAGAGGCATAGGCCTTGCGGAAGCGGTAATACACCGCCGTGAAGCGGCGGCGCTCGTCCTCCGTCCACGTCTCGCTTGGGTCCTTGCCGACGAGGCGCTGCAGATGCGCATAGCCGCCGGACTTTGTCAGCTCCACGAAGCCGACGCGGCTGAGACGCCAGAAGGCGACAAATTCATAATAGAGCTCGGTGCGCGCATCTCCATTGCGCTCCGGGAGAACGCGGATCACGTGCGCCGGGATCATGGGCGCGTCGAAAAATTTCAGGACGCTGACGCGCTTGTTGCCTTCGGCAACATAGAAGCGGTTGAAGTATTCATAGACCTTCACCGGCTCGCGGATGCCCTCGGCAAGGTGCGCGCTGCAGAGCGAGGCCCACTTGCCGGCAAACTCGGTCTTGAGCGGCAGGAGCGGCATGAAGTTCGGCGCAAACGCCTCGGTGCGCCCGCGCGACTTCGTGCCGACGATGAATTCCGCCGGGACGGCCACGATGCCGAGATCGACGGTGGAGAGCTGCTTGTCCGGCGGCAGAAGCTCATCGAGCACCGGCAAACCGACATCCTTCCCCCGCGCGGCCTTCTGGCCAAGCTTGAGGGCTTCGGAATAGTAAAGTTCAGACATAGGAGATCCTTTCAAAAAAATGAGGAATTAGGAATTAGGAGTTAGGAATTTCCGAAACAATCACTCCTAATTCCTCATTCCTAATTCCTAATTCGCTTACACGCTCTTCAAAAACCGCAGGAACGCCGCCTTCCCCTCCGCAGTTCTGGCATACACGCCGGCGTGCTCGAGGACCTTGGCGAAGACCTTTCCGGTCTCGGCGCGGACGATCTCGAGGGCGTTTTCGCTCGTAATCTCGTAATTCGGCGCGAAGGCCTCGGCCCAGTCGGCGTGCTTTTCGGTGCGCTCATCCGCGCGCAGATCCGCGCCGGAGGCGAGATGCTCCGCGACGGCGGCGAGCTCTTCTCTCAGGCGCGCGGGCAGCACGGCGAGACCCATGACCTCAATGAGGCCGATGTTCTCTTTTTTAATATGGTGCAGCTCCGGGTGCGGGTGATAGAGCCCGAGGGGGTATTCCTCGGTGGTGAGGTTATTGCGCAGCACGAGATCGAGCTCGAAGTCCGCGCCGCGGCGGCGGGCGATGGGCGTGATGGTGTTGTGCGCCTCTCCGTCCGTCTCGGCGAGGATGACGGCGCTCTCGTCCGTGTAGCCGCGCCAGGCGGTGAGGATTTTATCCGCCAGCGCCACAAGCCGCTCGGGGTTCTCGCTGTCGAGCCGGATGACGGACATGGGCCACTTGACAATGCCGGCGCGCACATCCTCAAAGCCCGGGAAGGAAAATACTGTCTCCACCGGAGCTTTTTCCATGGCAAAGGTATAGTGTCCGCCCTGGAAATGATCGTGCGCGAGGATCGACCCGCCGACGATCGGCAGATCGGCGTTGGAGCCGACGAAATAGTGCGGGAACTGGCCGACGAAGTCGAGGAGCTTCAGAAAGCACGCGCGGTCGATCTTCATCGGCACATGCTCGCCGTTGAAGCAGATGCAGTGCTCATTGTAATAAACATAGGGCGAATACTGCAGATACCACGCGCTGGAATTGATCGTGATCGGCACGACGCGGTGGTTCTGCCGCGCGGGATGGTTGACGCGCCCGGCGTAGCCCTCGTTTTCGGCGCAGAGGAGGCAGCGCGGATAGCTGGAGGCCGGGAGATTGCGCGCGGCGGCAATGGCCTTGGGGTCCTTCTCCGGCTTGGAGAGGTTGATCGTGATATCCAGGTCGCCATACTCCGTGGGCGCCTTCCACTGAATGTCGTTCGCGATCCGGTCGCGGCGGATGTAGTTCGTGTTCTGGCTGAAATCATAGTACCAGTCCGTGGCGGCTCTGGGATCCTGCGCGCGGAGCGCCTCGAACTGCGCGATCACCTGCGCGGGGCGCGGCGTGAGCCGGCCCATCAGCTCGGTGTCGAACAGATCCCGGTAGACGACGGAGTCCTCCGCAAGGACGCCGCGCGCGTGGGCGTCGTCCATCAGCGCTGCGAGAATCACGTGCAGCGGCGCGTCAGGCGCGACATCGATCTCCGGCAGGGCGTCGCAGCGGAGCGCGTCGAGAATGGTATTGACCGCCCAGCGCTCCTCCGAGGCCTCAATCAGCCCGGTGCGCAGGGCGTAGTCTTTCAGAGCAATGACAGCGTTCATGTTCTATCTTCTCCCTCATCAATCAATCTGACAGCCGCCGACGGGGCGGATGCGCAGGATGCGGCACTTGCCTTCGCCGAAGACGGCCTCGATCCCGTCGCGGAAACCGGCGAGCAGATCTTCGGGCACGAAGGCCTGCACCGTGCCGGCAAAGCCGCCGCCGTGGACGCGGATGGCGCCGCGCCCGCCGAGGAGCTCTCGGCCGAGGCTGAGCGCGAGCGACACGCTCTGGCGGTTGGGGTGCTTCGGCGACCAGATGTTCTGCAGATCGCAGACCGAGGAGCGGCCGGACTCGTTCACGAGCGCGAGAAAGCGCGCAAAATCGCCCTCGCGCAGCGCCTCCGCCTCCAGAGCAGCGCGGCGGTCATCGCTGTAAAAATGCCGGGCGCGCAGGACGGCGCGGTCGCCGCATTTCTCGCGTACGGAGGCGATGTTTGCGCGGAAGAGCTCCTCCGGCACCTCGCGCAGCACCGTTTTGCCGAAGCAGGCCGCAACGGCGCGCATCTCCTCGGCGACGGCGGCATAATCGTCCGTGAGATCATCGTGGGACGAGCCGGTGTCGATGATGCAGAGGGCATGACCGGAGGCGTCAAAGTCATAGCCCGGGCGCGAAACAACGGGGTTTGCGGGGTCGCAGAAATCGATTGCGACCGCGCCGCCGACGGCGGAGCCCATCTGATCCATCAGGCCGCAGGGCTTGCCGTAATAATCGCGCTCGGCCATCTGCGAGAGCTTCGCGATCGTGATCGCGTCGAGGGCGTCGCGGCAGAAAAAGCGATTCAGAATCACGCCGATCAGCACCTCGAAGGCCGCCGAGGACGAGAGCCCCGAGCCCGCGAGGACGGTGGAGTGAACATAGGCGTCAAAGCCCGCGATGGCATGGCCGAGCGCGGCCACGCCCGCGGCGACGCCGCGCACGAGAGCGGCGGTGGAGTCGCGCTCCGCGGCGACGGGCTTTAAGTCCTCCAGCGAGACGCAGGTCTCGCCGTAGCCCTCGGAGAAGACGCGGATTTCATTGGTTCCGTTCGGTGCGGCGCAGGCGAGCATGTCGAGATCGACGCTGCCGCAGAGGACGCGGCCGTGATGATGGTCGGTGTGGTTGCCGCCGATCTCCGTGCGCCCGGGGGCGGAAAAGAGGGCGGCTTCGTCCACATGCGCCGGGAAGCGCTCGGCAAAGGCCGCGGCGATGCGCTCGGCACGAGCGTGATCCGCCGAGCCGTAGAGCGTGCGCAGGCTTTCATCCAGCGCGCCGGAGGCGATGGTATCCAGGAGCTTCATTGGCTCTCCCCTTCTTTCTTCTTCAAATGCAGCTGCGCTGCGGGATAGTCGCCGAGCATGCGCGCCATGGTATAGCCGGCATACATCAGCGCCGCGCCGGAGACGGCAATATTATCTTCCTCAATTTCATACACCGCGTCGGGATCGAGACCCTTGAGGCGCAGGTGCGGCGCGGACTTATAGGGCTCCACGTTCTGCACGACTAGGCTCACGATGCTGCGGCTCTGATCCTCGCTCACGGTCTGCCAGGCGGTGAACCAGGTGTTCGTCTCGTCCGTGAGGCGGTAGTAGAGGCCATTTTGCACCACATCCTCATCCGCGCGGAAGCGGCGGATCTGCGCGCGGATGGCGTCCTTCTCCTCCGGAGAGAGCTTCGTGAGATCGAGCTCATAGCCGAATGCGCCCGCCATGGCGACGACGGCGCGGGTTTCCATCGGCGTGGTGCGCCCGGTCTGGTGATTCGGCGAGGCGGAGACGTGCGCGCCCATGGCGCTCATCGGATAGCCGAAGGAGGTGCCGCGCTGAATCTTCAGCCGCTCGATCGGATCGGTATCGTCCGAGAGCCAGATCTGCGGGACATAGCAGAGCATGCCGGCGTCGAACCGTCCGCCGCCGCCAGCGCAGCCCTCGAAGAGCACGTCCGGGAAGGCGGAGGTCAGCCGCTCGAGGAGGTCGTAGACGCCGAGAACATAGCGGTGGAGCACCTCGCCCTGCCGCGCGGCGGGAAGAGCTTTAGAAAACACGTCCGAGAGCGAGCGGTTCATGTCCCACTTGACGTAGGAAATGTCATGCTCGCGCAGGAGCGCGGAGAGCGTATCGAACAGATAATCGCGCACGTCGGCGCGGGACATGTCCAGCACGAGCTGGTTTCGCGCCATGATTGGCGTCCGGCCGGGGACGGTGAGCGCCCAGTCCGGGTGCGCGCGGTAGAGATCGGAATTTTCGTTCACCATCTCGGGCTCGATCCAGATGCCGAACTGCAGACCGAGCGCGGTGATGCGTGAGACCAGATCGCCGAGGCCGTGCGGGAGTTTCTCTTTGTTCTCAAACCAGTCGCCGAGGCCGGCGTTGTCGTCTTTTCTGCCGCGGAACCAGCCGTCGTCGAGCACAAAAAGCTCCGCGCCGACGTCCTTTGCCTCCCGCGCGAGCGCGAGCAGACGGTCGGCACTGATATCAAAGTAGGCCGCCTCCCAGCTGTTGACAAGCACGGGGCGGCGCGCGAGATGGTGCCTGCCGCGGCAGATGTTTCGCCGCAGGAAGCGGTGATACTGCTGGCTGAGCCTGGTCAGCCCCTCGGCGCAGGACAGCAGCACCTCCGGGGCGGTGAAGGTCTCGCCCGGCTGCAGCGTCCACGAGAAATCCAGCGGGCTCACGCCCAGAACTGCTCGGACGGAGTCGGTCTGGCTGCGCTCGATCTCACAGCGGAAGCTGCCGGAGTAGACCAGCATGAGGCCGATGCAGTCGCCCGCGTCCTCAGTGGCCGCGTGGTCGCAGAGGATGACGAAGGGGTTGTGCTGATGGCTGGACATGCCGCGCTCAGAGCCGACGGACACGACGCCGTGCGGCAGCTTCAGCCGCTCAGGCTGGCGCTCAAGGCAGTGCCGGCCGTGAAAGTGCATCAGATCCCAGCTGCCGAACGGGAGATCGAGACAGACGGAGGCCGCCTTTTCGAGCGTGACGGGCACAGAAGCGTCATTTTGCAGCTCGGCGGCGCGGGTGATGATGTCCAGCGCCTCAAACACGCCGTAGTGCAGCCGGAGCGTGAGGCCGCTCGCGGCGTCGCGCAAAGTGACGGTGAGCGTTTCGCACTCGCCGCCGTTGTCATAGGCGGAGGGCAGACCCGCGAGGGCGTACTTCCCCGCTGTGATCTCGTGCGAGACATAGCGCCAGTCCGTGCCGCGGTGGCCGCTCGGCGTGAGGGCGACAACGGCGGGCACGCGGTAGTCCCCCGCGCCGGAGGAGGCGTATTCCTGAGGGATCGTGTCCGGACTCGGCGCGCGCTCGAGGCGGTGCTCATAGTGGTTGCCGGAGAAGCCGAGGTCATAAAACCGGTGGAGATGGCGGAGATCTGCCGTGCCGGTATCGCGCCCGTAATAGAGATGGCGCAGAAAACCGAGCTCGTCGATCTGCATCTGATAGGAGGATGACGCCGTGCGCAGGGTCAGCACACGGGCGGAGGCATCGAAATGAATGCTCATGGGTGGAGGTACTCCTTATGATATTTCGAAATGCGGCGGTGATCTGCCCCTCATCCACCGCGCAGGCGCGGTCCCCCTTCCCCCGAGGGGGAAGGCTTTTATCGGTCAATCCCGCGTGGTTTCGGCGGGGATATAGCGGATGGGCAGAGCGCAGCGCTCGCCGGAGAAGACGCGGTCGGGATCGAGCAGGATCTCCACCGCCGCCTCGGCCATCTGGGCGATGGGCTGCTCGATCGTGGAGCAGGCATAGCGCCCGGTGGCGTAATCGGCGATGCCGTCATAGCCGATGACCTGCACCTGGCCGGGAATGTCCACGCCGCGGGTGCGGAGAAACGAGATCACGCGGGCGGCGAGATCGTCCGTGTTGCAGAAAATGCCGTCGAACGCGAGCACGCCGTCTCGCAGGTGCTGATCGAGAAAGCGGTAGATCGGCGCCTCGGTCTCCCAGTCGCGGAGGATCAGGCGCGTATAGTCCGCGCCGAGCGCGCGGCACTTGTGCTCAAAGCCCTCGCCGCGGCGATCCGCCTCGCCCCGGATCTCCGGGCCGATGCGCACGAAGAGGAGCTTTTGGCAGCCGAGGGAGAGGAGCTTTTCCGCCGCGAGCTCGCCGCCGGCATAGTTATCGGACGAGACGCAGGGCACGCTGTAATTCAAATGGCGGTCGATCGTGACGATTGGGAGGGAATCGTCCGCCTCGAGATCGGGGCTGTAGGTCAGGGCGATGACGCCGTCGGCCTTGTTCTGGCGCACCATGTCGAAGCACTTCTGCTCCGCCTCGGGGTCGAAGTCCGTGATCATCAGAAGGCTGCGGTAGCCCCGGCGCATGAGACAGGCAGTGAGCTCATCCGTCAGGTGGGCAAAGAAGGGATGGTGCAGCGAGGGCATGACGAGCGCGACGCAGTTGGTCTTGTTCGTCTTGAGACCGCGGGCATAGGTGTTCACGCGGTAGCCGAGATCGCGGATGGCCTCCTCCACGCGGCGGCGGTAGCTCTCGCCGACGGGGATGCCGTTGATGACCTTGGAGACCGTGCCGAGCGAGACCCCGGCCTCACGGGCGACGTCCTTCATGGTGGGCGGCGCGTCGGATCGGCGCATGGCAGCTCCCTCCTTTTCCAATCGGGTTTTTCCTGCGAAAATTATACTCAAAAAAGCCGGGAATGTAAATGGGGTTCCTCGCGCAGTTTTTTGCGCATTCGGCGCGGGCTGTGATGAATCTCAATGTATAAAAAACTGCAAGTAAAATGTGCAGAATTCACAAAAGTTAAGAAATTGGCGCAGCAAAAACAGGCATGGTGTTGACACTTCGGTGCCAATATGTTAATTTTAGTGGTACGAGGTGTGAAACGATTCACGACACGCCGAGGCAGTCGCCAGCCGAGGCGCAGAGCCGTGGAAAGCCAACGCCGAAAAACAGGAATCTGTGAATGACAGAAAGGAAGTAATCCATGAAAAGAACACTCGCATTGCTTCTCGCTCTCGTGATGGTCTTCGCGCTCGCCGCCTGCGGCAGCAAGGACAACGCCAGCGGAAGCGCCGGCGGCGACGCAGCCGCCCCCAGCGGCGACGGTCTCACCATCTTCAACTCCAAGATGGAGATCCAGAGCCAGATGGAAGAAATGGCAGCCCGTTACTCCGAAGAGAAGGGCATCCCCGTTGAAGTTTACTACTCCAGCGACACGGTGGCCGCGCACATGTCCACCCGTTATGCCTCCAACGAGCCCTACGCCCTCGCCATGGTCGATGCGAAGGACATCTACTCCCTCGGCCCCGAGCATGCTGTTGATCTGAGCGGCGAGCAGTGGGTTGGCGACACCACGCAGGCCATCTCTGTTGACGGCAAGGTTCTCGGCTTCCCCGTTTGCGTTGAGGCCCGCGGCATCCTGTACAACGGCGACGCCATCAAGGAAGCCACCGGCAAGGACTTCGATCCTTCCACCATCAAGACCACCGCTGATTTCAAGGCCCTGCTCGAGGACATCGCTGCCGGCGGCATGGAGCTGCCTGTTGGCGTGCAGAAGGAAGACTGGTCCCTCGGCGCTCACTTCCTGCAGCAGGTCTATGAGATGCAGCAGGATCCCGATGCCTTCATCGCGGGCATCAAGGACGGCTCCATCAAGCTCGCGGACGATCCCGTCTTCAACGCTCTGATGGACACCTTCGATCTCCTCAAGGAGTACAACTACGCGAAGGACGCTCCGATCTCCGCGGAGCGTGAGGTCATGGAGATGATGCTGGCTGAAGGCGATCTGTGCTTCAAGTTCGGCGGCAACTGGGACTGGTCCGACATGGTCGACACCGACTACACCGAGAACCTCGGCATGATGCCCGTTCCCTCTGATCTCAGCGACTACAACACCATGCTCGTCGGCGGCGGCTCCAAGTACTTCTTCGTGGACAACAGCGTCTCCGAGGAGCAGCAGCAGATGGCCAAGGACTTCCTGAACTGGCTCGTCTATGACGAAGAGGGTCAGGACTTCCTCGTCAACGAGTGCGCGCTCGTTCCCGCGTTCTCCAACATCACCCTGCCCGTGAGCGATCCGCTCGGCGCTTCCGTCAAGAGCTTCGCCGACGCCGGCAACCTGATCGCTGACTACCGCTACGCGCCCGACGATCACTATGCCAAGAACGGCGCTTCCTTCCAGAAGTATCTGGCCGGCCAGATTGACCGCGCCGGTCTCGCCGACGAGATCACCGCTTACTGGGCCACCGCCGAAGTCGGCGCCCACTAAGTCTTTTGGGAAACGCTGAACAAATCGCCGCACTTCGATTCATTCAGCGCTCCCCCTTCAGCAAACCATTCTTCATCCCCGCAAATTGAGCCCGGGTATGCGGATACCCGCATACCCGGGTATTTTGTTCCGCGATGCCGTTTGCGCGGCGCAGAATGCCCCTTAAGAGGAGAAACCAAGCGGCAGATTGGAAGGTAATCTGATGAAGCAAAACACCCTGTCTAACAAAATCAAACAGTATCTGATGTTTGGCGGCGTTGGAACGGCTCTGTTTTTGTGCGTTGTGGCAGTACCGTTTATTTACGGTCTCTATCTCACGCTGACCAGCTGGGACGGCGTGAGCGCGTCGAAGCCCTTCGTCGGCTTTGCAAACTTCGCCGCGGCGTTCAAGGATACGACCTACTGGCAGGCCATGGGACGCACTGTGATCTACTCAGCGTTCGCCGTCATCCTCATCAACGTCGTCGCCTTTGTGCTGGCCTATCTCGTGACCAGCGGCATCAAGGGCCAGAACTTCTTCCGCGCCGGCTTCTTTGTCCCGAACCTCATCGGCGGCATCGTCCTCGGCTACGTTTGGAAGTTCGTGTTCAACCGCGCATTCGTCGCGATTTTCAACTCCACGTCTCTGCTCTCCACGCCGAACGGCGCGCTCTTCTGCCTGATCTTCGTATCGGTCTGGCAATATGCAGGCTACATGATGCTCATTTACGTAGCCGGCTTCATGAGCGTCTCCCCCGACGTGAAGGAAGCCGCCATGATCGACGGCTGCACCCCTGCGCAGGCCATGCGCAACGTGACCATTCCGCTGATGCGCTCCTCCTTCGTGCAGTGCATCTTCCTGAGCATCACGCGCTGCTTCGTCGTGTACGACGTGAACCTCTCCCTCACCAAGGGCGAGCCGTTCGGTTCCTCCGTACTCGCCGCCATGCACGTGTACAATCAGGCCTTTACCTATAAGAACTACGGTCTCGGCCAGGCCGAGGCTCTCATCCTCTTCCTGGTGTGCGCCATCGTCGGCGTCACGCAGGTTATGATCGGTAAGAAAGGGGAGGTGGAAGCATAATGACCGAGAACGAAAGAGCCGCACGGCAGAAAAAGATCTCCCACGCGATCATGTGGATTGTGCTTCTGGTCCTCTTCATCTGCTTTATCGCACCGTTCATCCTCGTGATCATCAACGTCTTCAAGACGAAGGCGGACATCACCTCCAACCCCCTCGCGCTGATCGGCGCGCACGGCTTCACCTTCAAGAACTTCCCCGAAGCCATGCAGAAGATGAACTTCTGGCGCGTGTTCGGAAACTCCCTGATCATCACCGTCTGCGCGACGGTTCTGACGATCGTCGTGTCCTCCATGCAGGCCTACGTCATTGTGCGCAACAGCCGCTGGAAGCTCTGCACGCTGATCTTCTCGCTGATGATCGCCTCGATGGTCATCCCCTTCCAGGTCCTGATGGTTCCCCTGGTCTCCGTCTACGGCGGCACGCTGGGCGTGCTGAACCACCGCATCACCCTGATTCTGATGCACGTCGGTTTCTCGGTGTCGATGGCGATGTTCATGTTCCACGGCGCGATCAAGACCAACATTCCGCTCGAGCTGGAGGAGGCCGCCACGATCGACGGCTGCAGCAAGTGGCAGACGTACTGGAAGATCGTCTTCCCGCTTCTCAAGCCCACGATCGCCACGGTCGCCATCATCAACGCGATGGCCTACTGGAACGACTACCTCCTGCCCAGCCTCGTGCTGACGAAGAAGGAGCTCTACACCATCCCCATCGCGACCCAGGCCTTCTACGGCACCTACTCCACGGATATTGGCCTCGTCATGGCGGCCCTGCTGCTGGCGATGCTGCCGATCCTCATTCTGTACGTGTTCCTGCAGCGTTATATCGTGCAGGGCGTCACTGCAGGTGCCGTCAAGGGCTAAGCACACATTGCGCTTGCGAGCGCAAAACTCTGCGAGGCTTTTTGCAGAGCCTTCCATCTGCGCTCCTCTCCTCCGTTTGGGGGAGAGGAGCTGCGGACGCGATTCGACCCGAAAGGAGATCCCCGGCGTGAAAAAGATCTTCGATATGGACAACCCCTTCATGCAGGCGCTGTCCGTTGCCGCCGACCTTCTGGCCATGAACATCCTCGCGCTGCTGTGCTGCCTGCCGGTGATCACGGCAGGGGCCGGACTCACGGCCATGAACGACCTCACCATCCACCTGGCCCGCCAGGAGGAGGCCTACGTCATCAAGCCCTTTATCCGCTCGTTCCGGGACAACTGGAAGCAGAGCACGCTGCTCTGGCTGATCTTTCTGGCCGCGGCGGCGATCCTTTACTTTGACTATCACGCGGCGGCGGTTTACGCCCCGCTTCTTCGATATCCGATCGCGGCGATCGGCATCCTGCTGCTCGCCCTCGCGTTCTATGTCTTCGCGCTGCAGGCGCGATATGAAAACACCATCGGCGGCACGCTGAAAAACGCCGTGTCGCTCGCCATCGCCTATTTCCCGCGCACGCTCGGCATCGTGGTCTTCACGCTCGCCTTCTGGCTGCTTGCAATCCGCTTTTACCGCTTCGGCATTCCGGTGCTGATGCTGTTTGGGCTGTCGCTGCCGTGCTATGTGAGCGCGCTGCTGCTGCGCGGCGTGTTTGAGACGCTGGAGAATCCAACCTGAGAGAAAGAAAGAACATGGAAGACAAGATGGAACAGCGCTTCAAGGAGCGCTATGATGAACTCAAATGGCTCTACTGCGAGCTTTATCAAAACGATGAGGCCGCGTTTGACTACTTCTGCGACATGCTCCGCCGCAGCTGGGCGCAGCGCCGCGAGTCCCTCCGCGCGCTCGACGAAAAGCGGCAGGCCGATCCCGACTGGTACCGCTCGAACAAGCTGCTCGGCATGATGCTCTATGTCGACAACTTTGCCGGCGACTTAAACGGGGTCATGAAAAAGCTCGATTACATTCAGGACTGCGGCGTGAACTACCTGCACCTGATGCCGCTTCTCAAGACCGTGCCGGAGCGGAGCGACGGCGGCTACGCCGTGGCGGATTTCCGCGAGGTGCAGCCCGAGCTCGGCAAAATGGAGGAGCTGGACGACCTCACCGAGCTCTGCCACGAGAAGGACATGTGCGTCTGCCTCGACTTCGTGATGAACCACACGAGTGAGGATCATCCCTGGGCCCGCGCCGCGAGAGCGGGCGACCCGGTGGCGAGAAGCCGCTACTTCTTCTTCGACAACTGGGACATCCCGTTCGAGTATGAGCGCACGGTGCCGCAGGTCTTCCCCGCGACGGCGCCGGGCAACTTCACCTGGCTCGACGACTGCCGCCAGATCGTGATGACCTTCTTCTATCCCTATCAGTGGGATCTCAACTACCGCAACCCCATCGTGTTCAACGACATGGCGGAAAACCTGCTCTTCCTCGCCAATCAGGGCGTGGACGTGATTCGTCTGGACGCGGTTCCGTATATCTGGAAGGAGCTCGGCACCGACTGCCGCAACCGCCCGCAGGTGCACACGCTGGTGCGCATGCTGCACCTCGCGTGCGAGATTGTCTGCCCCGGCCTGCTGCTGCTGGGTGAGGTGATCATGGAGCCGGAAAAGCTCGCGCCCTACTTTGGACCCACCGACAAGCCCGAGTGCCACATGCTCTACAACGCCACGACGATGTGCACCACCTGGCACACCGTGGCCACGCGCGATGTGCGCCTGCTCCGCCGCCAGATGGAGGCACTGAGCGGTCTGCCCCGCGTTTACACCTTCCTCAACTATCTCCGCTGCCATGACGATATCGGCTGGGGTCTCGACTTTGCGTGGCTCTGGGCAAATCTCGGGCAGGGCGAGGCGCCGCACAAGCGGTACCTGAACCACTGGTTCACGGGCATTCAGCCCGGAAGCTGGTCGCGCGGCGAGCTTTACAACAACGACGAGCGTCTGTCCGACGCCAGACTCTGCGGCACAACCGCCTCCCTCTGCGGACTGGAGAGCGCCGTGACGCCCGCTGAGGTGCAGCGCGCGCTCGACTGCGATCTGATGCTCCACGCGTGGATGCTCACGCAGAGCGGTCTGCCGGTGCTCTACAGCGGCGACGAGATCGCGCAGCTGAACGATTACACCTACCACAGCGAGCCGCGAAAGTGGGCCGACAGCCGGTATCTCCACCGCGGACGCTTCCCGTGGGACCGCGCGGCACAAAAGGACGACCCGAACACGATCCCCGGCAGACTCTTTGTGCCGCTGCGGAAACTGATTTTGCTTCGCGCGGAGAACGACGTCTTCTGCGCCGACGCCGAGGTGAACGCGTTCGACACCGGTTCCCAGCAGGTGCTGGGCGTCCGGAGACGCTTCAACGGCAAAACGCTGACCGCGCTCTTCAACTTCTGCGAGGAGGGGCGCTGGATCTTCAATCCCGCCCGCGGCGGCAGGGAGCTCGTGACCGGTGCGGTCTGGGCGGACGAATGGATTGAGCTGCAGGGCTACGGCTTTGTGTGGCTCGAAGGAGAAATAGCATGACCACTGACCTGCTGCGCCGCGCGCGCGAGCATGAAAAAGCACATCTGGCGGCCGTCTCCCCCGCCGCGCTGCCGCACTGGCACGTGACCGGCGGCGTCGGCTGGATCAACGATCCGAACGGCTTCAGCCTCTACAAGGGTGAATATCACCTGTTTTTCCAATACAACCCCTATGACACCGTGTGGGATACGATGCACTGGGGCCACGTCAAGACCCGCGACTTCATCCGCTGGGAACGCCTGCCCGCGGCGCTCGCGCCGGACGCGCCTTACGACGAATCCGGCTGCTTTTCCGGCAGCGGCATCGAGCTGGATGACGGGCGGCATCTGCTGGTCTACACCGGCGTGCACAAGGAGCAGGCCCCCGACGGCACGGAGCGGGAATTTCAGACCCAGTGCGTCGCGATCGGCGACGGCGTGGATTATGAGAAATACGCCGGCAACCCCGTGATCACCGGCGCGGATCTGCCCGAGGGCGGCAGCGCGCGGGATTTCCGCGACCCGAAGATCTGGCGCGAGGACGGGAAATTCTATCTCGTGGCCGGCGACCGCTGCCCGGACGGGAGCGGAGCGATCCTGCTCTACGAGAGCGAGGACGCGCTCCACTGGCACTACGCCGGAACGCTCGCCGAATCCTCCAACCGCTACGGCCGCATGTGGGAATGCCCTGACTTCTTCGAGCTCGACGGGACGCACGTGCTCCTCACGAGCCCGCAGGAGATGCGATCCGAGGGGCTGGAGTTCATCGACGGCAACACGACGCTCTGCCTCATCGGACAGTATGACAAAGCCCGCCGCCGCCTGCTGCGGCAGCACGAGCAGACGATCGACTACGGTCTCGATTTCTACGCCCCGCAGACCACGCTGACCGCCGATGGGCGGCGCGTGATGATCGCGTGGATGCAGTACTGGAACAGCGTGGACTACCGTCCGCCCGAAAATCTGCCCTTCTTCGGCCAGATGACGACGCCGCGCGAGCTGCACTTCCGCGACGGGCGACTGATTCAGAACCCCGTGCGCGAGCTGGAGGCCTACCGCGGCAAGGCCGTGCGCTATGCAGACTTCGCCCTCGACGGCGAGGCGGTGCTCGACGGGATTGAAGGCCGGTGTCTCGACCTCACGGTGACGATCCGCCCGGACGCGGAGCGCGGGCTCTGCCGGGACTTCACGATCTCCCTCGCCAAGGGCGGAGGCTACGAGACCACAATCCGCTACACCCCCGGCGCGCACACCCTCTGCGTCGACCGGAGCCGGAGCGGACTGGCCGAGCAGATCTTAAACCGCAGGGAGTTTGCCGTGCGCGACCGCGGCGGCGTCCTCAAGCTGCGCATCCTGCTCGACCGGTACAGCCTTGAGATTTTTGTAAACGACGGCGAGGATGCCGCGACCTTCGTGCTCTATGCACCGCAGGACGCCGACGGCATTTCCTTCGCCTCCGACGGGGCGCTGCGCCTCGATCTGGAACAATATACATTGGAGTTTGATGACCATGGGAACGCAATTTGACGTTGTCGCCCTCGGCGAGCTGCTGATCGACTTTACCGAAAACGGAAAGAGCGCGCAGGGAAACCCTCTCTTTGAGGCCAACCCCGGCGGCGCGCCGTGCAACGTGCTCTCGATGCTCCAAAAGCTCGGCCACACCTGCGCCTTCATCGGCAAGCTGGGCGACGATATGTTCGGCAGGATGCTGCGCGGCACGGCCGAGGACGTCGGCATCGACACGCGCGCGCTGATCTTAGACCCCGCTGCGCACACGACGCTCGCCTTCGTCCACACGGCGGAAAACGGCGACCGCGACTTCTCCTTCTACCGCGACCCCGGCGCGGACATGCTCCTGCGCGAGGATGAAATTCCGGAGGAGCTCATTCGCAGCGCAAGGATCTTCCACTTCGGCACACTCAGCATGACGCACGAGGGCGTCCGCGCGGCGACGAAGAAGGCCGTCGCGATTGCAAAAGAGTCCGGCGCGCTCATCTCCTTCGACCCGAACCTCCGGCCTCCGCTCTGGGCGAGTCTGGAAGAGGCCAAGGCGCAGATTGCGTGGGGCCTCAGCCAGTGCGACGTATTGAAGATCGCGGACAACGAGCTGCAGTTCATGACGGGCGAGACCGATTTTGAAGCCGGCGCCGCGATCCTGCGGCGGGAGTACCCGAACATCAAGGTGCTGAACGTCACCGCGGGTGCGGACGGGAGCTACAGCTTCCACGAAGGCAGGACCGTCTTCGTCGATTCCTTCCGCCTCGGCGGCACGATCGAGACCACCGGCGCGGGCGACACGTTCTGCGCGTGCGTGCTGCACTATGTGCTGCAAAACGGCGCGGAGGGTCTCACCGAAGCCCAGATGCGCGAGATGCTCCGCTATGCCAACGCGGCGGCCTATCTCGTCACAACGAAAAAAGGCGCGATCCGCTCCATGCCGGAGCCGGAGGACGTCGAGGTCATTCTGACCAATCATTAAGTCGTTAACCGGTATTGCCGGAACGAAATATTATTCTATTGGCGGTCAGTCACTCCACAACAATGGCTGTCCGTACATAAGAAAAGGAGGAAAATCCGTTTGCTCACGGTGCGGCAGTGTGGAGACCTGTCGTAATGCGGCGCGTCCCGAGCGGGCGGTCGCGAGGCGGTTTTGGAGGAGTCCTGGCTGCTAGAGCAAGGCATATGTCCGAAGTCATTCTGAAAGGCATCAAAAAGGTCTACGACAACAAGGTGACCGCTGTCCACGATGTCAACATCAACATCAAGGACAAGGAATTCATCGTCCTGGTCGGCCCGTCCGGCTGCGGCAAGTCCACGACGCTGCGCATGGTCGCAGGTCTCGAGGAGATCTCCGGCGGCGAGCTGTACATTGACGGCAAGCTCGTCAACGACGTCGCCCCGAAGGATCGCGATATCGCGATGGTCTTCCAGTCCTATGCCCTCTACCCCCACATGACGGTGCGCGACAACCTCGGCTTCGCCCTGAAGCTGAAGAAGGTCGACCCCGCCGAGATCAAGAAAAAGGTCGAAGAGGTCGCTGAGATCCTCGACATCACCCAGTATCTCGACCGCAAGCCGAAGGCGCTCTCCGGCGGTCAGCGTCAGCGTGTCGCTATCGGCCGCGCCATGGTGCGTGACCCCAAGGTGTTCCTGATGGACGAGCCGCTGAGCAACCTGGACGCCAAGCTCCGCAACCAGATGCGCGCCGAGATCATCAAGCTGCGCCAGCGCATCAACACCACCTTCATGTACGTCACGCATGACCAGACCGAGGCCATGACGCTGGCCGACCGCATCGTCATCATGAAGGACGGCTTTGTCAACCAGATCGGCACCCCGCAGGAGCTGTTCAACAAGCCCGTGAACCTCTTCGTCGCCGGCTTCATCGGCATGCCCGTGATGAACTTCTTCGACGGCTGCAAGCTGCTGTGCGAGAACGGCAAGTACTTTGCCGAGGTCCGCGGCGTGAAGTTCGAGCTCTCCGACTTCCAGCAGAAGGCCCTGCAGCAGAAGGGCGCCAAGCCCTGCGACATCGTCGTCGGCATCCGCCCGCAGCACATCTCCGTCGGCAAGGGCGAGCTCTCCGCGAAGATCGAGGTCTCCGAGATGCTCGGCAGCGAGTACAACATCCACGCCCGCAGCGGTGACGACGAGGTCGTCATGGTCATCCCGACCGTCGGTCTGGGCGAGGACGTCTCCATGGGCCGCGTGGTGAAGTTCTCCACCCAGCCCGAGCTGCTCCAGCTCTTCGACAAGGAGACCGGCAACAACCTCATCTGGTACGATCCCGCCTCTGCGGAAGCGAATGCTCCCGAGTGCATGAACTACGATTTCTAATCGCACCAAAACCAAAGGCGGCTCGATTGAGCCGCCTTTTTCAATCGGCAGGTTTCAATCTCCTGTACGATTCTCTGCCGCGCTGAAAGATGCGTCGTAGGGCGGGTTGCGAAGCGCCCGCCTCTTGCCAACAGCCTCAATCCAGCAGGCGGGCGCTGCCGCAACCCGCCCTACAGCAAACGGTTACCAATTGCGAATGCGCCGGAGAACGGTGGATTATTTCACCGTGTCCCGCGCGGGCGGATGATATCCGCCCCTACGTTCTCTTTGGGGAGTTGAAAACATGGAAAACAACAACTGGTGGAAGCGCGCGGTGATCTATCAGGTCTATCCGCGGTCTTTCGCCGATTCAAACGGTGACGGGATCGGCGATCTGCCGGGCGTGATCTCGAAGCTGGATTATCTGAAAACGCTGGGGATCGACGCGATCTGGCTCTCGCCGGTGTACCGCTCGCCGCAGTATGACAACGGGTATGACATTTCGGACTACCGCGACGTGGATCCCCTCTTCGGCACGCTCGCGGATCTCGACCGGCTCATCGCGGAGGCAAAAACGCGGGGCATCCGCATCATCCTCGACCTTGTGCTGAACCACACCTCCGACGAGCACCCGTGGTTCTTATCTGCCAAACAGAGCCGCGAGAGCCCTTACCATGACTATTACATCTGGCGCGACGCCGCGCCCGACGAGGCCGACGGCCAGGCCGCCGACTTCGGCGCCGGGGCCTGGCAGTACGTGCCAGAGATCAGACAATCGTATTACTATCAGTTCTCCCACCGGCAGCCGGACTTAAACTGGGCCAACCCCAAGGTGCGCCAGGAGCTCTATGACATGATCCGCTGGTGGACTTCTCGCGGCGTCGGCGGCTATCGGCTGGACGTGGTGGATCATCTGGGGAAGGATCCCTTCGCGGGATACACGATCAACGGGCCGCATCTGCACGAATTCGTGCGCGAGATGAGCGCCGCCGCCTTCCCCGCCCCGCTCGTGACCGTGGGTGAGGCGTGGAGTGCCACGATCGAGCGCGCAAAGCGCTACGCCAACCCCGACGGGAGCGAGCTTTCAATGGTGTTTCAATTCGAGCACCTGCTGCTCGACAAGGCCGAGGGCGGAGAGAAATGGGATCTTGCGCCGCTGCCGGTAAACAAGCTCAAGCAGGTGTTCGCGCGCTGGCAGACGCTTCTGCACGGCTGCGGCTGGAACAGTCTCTTCTGGGAGAACCACGACCTGCCGCGCATCGTCTCCCGCTGGGGCGATGAGGGGGAATTCCGTGAGGCGTCGGCCAAGATGCTCGCCGTGCTGCTCTTCGGCATGGAGGGCACGCCCTATCTCTACGAGGGGCAGGAGCTCGGCATGACGAACCGGCGCTTCGCGCTGGACGACTATCAGGACGTGGAGACGCTCGACATGATCCGCACGCGCCGCGCGAAGGGCTATTCCGACGCAGAAATCCTCCGCTCGGCCTACGGACGCAGCCGCGACAACGCGCGCACGCCAATGCAGTGGGACGCGAGCGAAAACGCGGGCTTCACGACCGGAACGCCGTGGCTGCCCGTGAATGATAATTACAAAGAGATTAACGCCGCCGAGCAGATCGGGCGCGGGGACTCGGTATTCGAGTGCTACCGGAAGCTGATTGCGCTGCGAAAGACTTACCCGGTGTTCGAGGAAGGCGCGTTCACGCTGCTCGAGCCGGAAAACGACGCGCTCTTCGCCTACAAGCGCGAGACGGAGGCGGAAGCCCTCCTCGTGGTCTGCAATTTCACTAGCAAAGAGATCGAAAACCCGGTCCCGGCCGAGGGCATGACGCTCCTGCTCGGCACCTATGGAGACGATCAGAGCGAGACCCTGCGCCCCTACGAGGCGCGCCTTTATCGGAAAGGAGACTGAACGATGGCAAGCGGAAGAATGGAATTTCACGCCGATACGATCATGCAGCACGCGAACTTTTCCTTTGTGCTGCCGAACGATGTGGAGATGGAGGAGGTTTTCAACCCGCGCCACTATGACCGCCCGACCAAGACGCTGATCCTCCTGCACGGCCTGACCGGCACGGACACGGACTGGCTCTTCGGCGGCGTGGCGCAGGAGATGGCCGTGCAGTATAATCTCGCCGTCTTCATGCCGACGGCGGGCAACAACTTCTACCTCGACCGGGGCTACCGCGGCGGAAACTGGGGCAGCTACGTGGGCGAGGAACTCCCCGCCTACATCCGCAAGGTCTTCGGCCATGCGATGACGCGCGAGGACACGCTCATCGGCGGGCTCTCCATGGGCGGCTACGGCGCGCTGCACACGGCCTTCGCCTTCCCGGAGACCTTCTCCGGCTGCATCGCGCTCTCCTCCGCCCTGCGGATTCACCACTTTGCAGCCGGCCACAACGACGGCATCATGCCAACGGCGATGCTGAAGAACGTGTTCGGCGATCTGGAAACGCTCGAGACCTCGGACAAAAACCCCGAGGTGCAGGTACAGCAGCTGAAGGCCGCGGGCAAGCCGCTCCCGAAGCTCTATCTCGCCTGCGGCACGGAGGACGGCCTGATCGACGCCAACCGCGAGTTCGACGCCTTCCTCACCAAAGAAGACGTGGAGCACACCTTCGAGGCCGGCCCGGGCAAGCACAACTGGACGTTCTGGAACGCGCATCTGCCGAAGGGGCTGGAGTGCATTTTGGAGTAACGTTCCCTTCTCCCCTACGTTTCTTAATGGGTCTCCACGGTAAAGTCGAACGTTTTCAGATTCGCCTTCAGCACGGCATCGCTTCCCTCGTGCGTCCAGCGGATCGTGAGGGTTTCGCCCTCCGCCTCGGCGGTGATTTTGGCGTTCCAGTCGAAGGCGGGGCAGCTGTTTCGGAGCTGGAGGAGCTTTAATTGCTCCTTCACGACGTCCTTCTGCAGACCGGCCTCGATGTCGGCGGCGGTGAGATTCGTGCGGTTGATCTCCTTGTGCCCGCCCTCCCCTGCGCGCGCGACGGCGGCGTGATCGTTCCTGCCGGCGAAGAGGTCGAGATACCAGACCTGCGGCTTGCCGGGCATGAAGAGCTGGATCGCGCGGGCGAGCAG
The DNA here is from genome assembly GCA_017411225.1 of Oscillospiraceae bacterium. Classification (GTDB taxonomy): domain Bacteria; phylum Bacillota; class Clostridia; order Oscillospirales; family Oscillospiraceae; genus CAG-103. The sequence goes on along the minus strand of JAFRDQ010000101.1, from coordinate 12,449 downwards.
CATCTTCTGATCGTCCTCGCCGAGCGCGCTGTAGAACGTGGCGTTCACCTGATAATAGACGTTCTTCTGCCCGTGCAGATTCTTCACGAAGCCGCCGCGGGAGACGATGAGGTCAATGAGCGCCTGGATGCGCTTCTCCGGCAGGATGCCGACGAGGTCGAGCAGCGGAATGCCGTCGTGACAGCCGAGCATGTTCACGGTGCGGATGCCCTTTTCCTGCAGCTCGGTCGCCCACGCAGCGAGGCGGGCCCCGTCGCCGCTCTCGAGCGCGTCGATGACGAGGCCGGGCAGGAAGAAGTCATAGGTCATGTACCCGCGCGAGGCGATCTGCTCATGGCGCGCCTCGCGGTAGCTCGCGTGGATCTCGGGCAGGAGCTCGAGGTGTTCGCTGTCCGCCGTCTCGCGCAGGGACTGCAGCAGCTCCCACGTCTCGGGCTCGTTGAAGAAGTTGCGCGCGCCGACGGCCTTGGCCGCATAGGCAAAGGCGTCCAGCCGGACGATACCCGCGCCGTAGGCGGCGAGGCGGCGGAGCGTGTCATGATAAAACGCCTGCACGCGCTCGGAGCGAATATTCAAGTCCATCTGACCGAGATAGCGCCGACGTCCTTCCTCGTCCGTGGTGACGGACTGATAGAACGTGTTCCAGTACGGCACCTCGCGCCCGTCCGGAAAGCCGACCATCAGGATCGGCAGGCCGGGCTTGCGGAAGAACATGTCACGGATCAGCGCCGGGTCGGGCTGGATGAAGCCCTCCGGCGTCATCTCGCCGTGGCCGGCCCAGAATTCGTTCCAGTCGATGAAGAAATCGCGGTATTCGGATTTTTCTCCGTTCTGAACCAGATCCTGAAACTGCGGAGACTGGACGGAGAGATGGTTCAGGACAAAATCAAGCTTGAGATCGACGCCCAGCTCCCGCAGGGCGGCGAGATCGTCCTCCGTGGCGAGAGACTGCTCCAGCTCAAAGTCGATCACACTGAACCCGCGGTCGAGATCGGAGTGAAACAGGCTCGGCAGGACATAGAGCGAGGAGAACGCGCCGCGCACGGCGTCCGTACCGAGCAGGGCGGCCACGTCATGCAGCGTGCCGCCGAGGCTGTCCGGATAGACGTTCAGCATCGGGCGAATGTTGGCCTTCGGCGTCACAGGATCCCCTCCATTCTCTTGCTGTACTCCTCGAACGACAGGAGCTCGCCGCTCTTGGAGACGATGATCTTCGCGTGCCCGGCTCGGCGGTGCAGGATGCCCTGCTCGATCTCGAGCACCATGGTGGTGAAGGGGCTGTCGACCTTGCCGTCGCGCGCGCGGCTGCGGCGGTGGGCGCGCGTCTCCTCGGGCGTGCTGTTGAGCAGGATCGGCAGATCCACGCCGATGAGGTGCGTGCTGTTGCCGTGCGTCCACTCCACCAGGAGCACGTGCACATCGGTAAAGTCCACCTCGTCATACCAGAGCGCGTCGGGCGTGCGGCCCATGCGCTTGAGCCAGATCTTCTCCTCTCCGGCCTTGAAGCGGGAGAGAATGGCGCTGAGCTCCTCGAAGTTCTGCTCGATCTTCGTGCCGAGGTAGCCCGAGAGCGCCTCGCGTCCCGCAGACTGATACGTCGCGAGCCACGGATGCTCTGCGCACTGCGCCGGGTCGGCGTCCGCGCCGGAGACCCAGAGATTGCGCAGGATCTTGCCCGCGGCCTCGGTGTAAACGCCCGCTTCCAGCATGCCCGTCACGCCGCCGACGCGGAAGATGCGCTCGCGCTCGGCGTCGTTCTGCGCGGGGATGCGGCGGGGGTAATTGTCGCCGGAGAGGGTATAGGCGCCGACGCCCAGCTGATTGAAGTAATAGGACAGGAGCGAGGCCGTCTCGCTCTTGCCGACGCCGGAGCCGCCGCTGACGGCGATGACGATCTTCTCGGCAGGGTTCTCGCGGATCAGGCGCAGCAGCTCGGGGAAGATGACGCCCGCCTTCTGAATGTGCTTTTCGCCGATCTGTACGCTGTCGCCGGGCATGTCGCCGTGGGGGATCTCTCCGTCCGCCGGGAGAGCCGGCGGCGTCCAGTCAAAGGGCAGTTTTTCAATCCAGTTCATACTTGTTCCTCCTTGTCCGCCGCGAGCAGCATGCGCACGGCCCTGGAAAATCCGTCGTGGTCACAGTCGTCTGTCTGGTAGTTCGCAGCCGCCCGGACGTGGTTCGGCGCGCCGCCCATGGCGACGGACGCCCCTGCCCAGTGCAGCATGGTCACGTCGTTGTCCGAGTCGCCGATCGCAGCGGCCTCCTCCTTCTTCACATCCAGCATCCGCGCGAGGCGCGCAAGGCTCGAGCCCTTGTCGACAAAGCTCGCCACGACCTCGGTGTGGCCGGTAATATCGCCGGTGAAGGCGATGTTCTCCTCGGCGTTCAGCATGTCATAGACAGGCCCGCTGTCGTGCTGGCGCATGTAGAGAAAATGCAGCTTCGCCACGTCCTCGCCGCGAGAGCGCACATAGGCCGGGAGATCCTCGGCGAAGAGGCTCTCGGCATAGTCGTGGAAGAAGGTGTGCCGCAGGCGGTAGACCTCCGGCGTGGTGTCGATCACGTCGCGCCCGATCGTGACGGAGCGCGGGATGCCAAGCTCCCCCGCGCGCTCGAGCAGCGAGACCGCCTGCTCGAGCGGGATGGTCTTTTCAAAGACGGGCTCCATCGTCTCGAGATCGAAGATCGCAGCGTCGTTCGAGGTGATGGCATAGCGAATCCCGGGCAGCTCGCGCAGCGCCTTCGGGATGCCGAGCACGTTGCGCCCGGTCGCAATCGCGACGGTGACGCCCGCGTCAATGGCTTCCTTTAGCGCGTCCATAGCGCTTTCCGGGACGGTGTCGGTCGAGTCGAGGGTCGTCCGGTCGAGATCGATGGCAAGCAGTTTGATCATTTCATGTCCTCCACGTTCCAGTTTCCTTTTTCATTGCGGGTCAGCACCCACGGCATGCCGCTGTGCTGCCTGCCGTCGGCGTCAAGATACGTCGCGAGCAGGACGAGCGTATTTTCATCCGGCTCAGGGTCGTTTGCCGTGACCCAGGCGATGGAATACGCCTCGTCATACCGCAGGGCGAGGAGCGTTTCGCCCTCGCGCGTGCTGCGAAAGGCGTCCATCGCGGCGTCTATGGCCGCGCGGATCTCATCCTTCTCCAGCGTCTCCGACGTCCCGCGGACAATGCGGACGCTGGACGTGTCGCCCTTGGCGGCGCAGCCCGCGAGCGAGAGGCACAGCAGCGCCGCGAGCAGGCATAGTAAGATTCGTTTCATTTCCGATACTCCGCACCGTGCGCGCCGAGAAAGCCCTCGAGGATCAGGCTCGCGGCCACGGCGTCGACGGTCTGACGATGCTTCTTTTCCTTCTTTCCGTTGGCATGGAGGATCGCGTGCGCCTCGATGGAGCTGCGCCGCTCGTCCCAAAGGCGGACCTCCAGACCGGCAGCCTCCTCGAGCAGTGCCGCGACGGCGCGGCTCTTTTCCGCGCGCGGGCCCTCGGTGCCGTCCATGTTCTTCGGCAGGCCGAGCACGAGAAGCCCGACCTCGTTTTCCCGCGCGGCGGCGGCGATCGCCTCCACGGCGCGGTCCAGAGTCCATTCATGCACCGTCCACGCTCTGCCGCAGAGCATGGCGGACGCGTCAGAAAGAGCCAGCCCGATGCGCTGGTCTCCGTAATCGATGGCTAAAATGCGCATAAATCCTCCTTTGAAAGAATTAGGAGTTAGGAATTAGGAATTAGGAATTGCCGAATGGTTCCTGCGCAGCAACGGCTTGGTCATTCCTCATTCCTAATTAGTTCAGCAGCTGGTCCCGCATCAAGTCCGCGGTCGCCTTGACCTGCTCCTCGCTGAGCGGGTCTCTCATGCCGAGCTCCCTGGCGAGCGCCATGAACTCCGTGTCCCCGGCGAGGTCCATTGCCTTTTCATACAGCTTCAGGCCCTGTCCTTCTTCGGCCAGCTCCTGCTGATAGAACTGGATGGCGAGACTGTCGGAGGCGATGTAGCTGACGATATACAGCGGCTGCTGGAAGAAATGCGTGATCTCAACCCAGCTGCGGCTGTCATAGCCCTCGCCCCACTCGCTCTCGAGCGAGAAATCGCGCGCGCAGTCAAGCGCGATCGCGTTGAGATGCTCGAGCGTGACGTCCGCATCCTCGAGCGCGTAGACGCGTTCCTCAAAGGCGTTGTAGCTCCCCTGCTCGGCATAGAGCCGCAGGACGTCCATGAGCTTGTAGGCGAGGAGCGAATCATACACGTCGTCATCCTGCAGATAGAACAGCGTGAGATATTCCATCGCCTGCGAGAGCGTCTCGCTCACGTCGGTGCTGTCGGCGGCCTCGTAGTGCACAAAGTCGTCCACCGCGTGGCCGAGCTCGTGCGCGATCGTGAGGATGTCCTCGGCATAGCCGATCGTGCCCGCGAGGATGTAGGGTGATTCATAATCGGGGATGTAGATCTCATAGCTGTCGGAGACCTTTTTGTCCGAGACCTCAGCGTTCACGAGGTCGTATTCCATGATGAAATCCGCCGTGTCGCCGATATCGCCGCCCATGGAGCTTGCGATGTCCATGACGGTCATGAGAGAATCGCGCGCGTCCATCTCGGGCGTGCCGTAAAACGCCTCGTCCACAAGCCCGCGCTCCTGCGCCTCGCGGTAGAGCGGCACCAGCTCGCGCTGCACCGCCTCGGAGAACTGCGCCGAGGCGTCGGGCGTGAAGTCGCGGTAGTTCTGATCGTAGGCCATGTCGAGGAAGCGGTCATACCCGGCCTCCTGGGCGAGGGCATGGCGCACCTTCACGAGATCGACGAAGATGCTGCCGAGGGCGGCGTTCGCCGCGTCGTAATACTGATCGATCGCCTGCTCGATCGTGACGCCCGGGAGCGTCCCGTCCCGGTCGGCGAGGAGGATCTCATCGAGCGTGTAGTCCACGCCGCCGATCGTGAGGCGCTGGGCCGCAAGCGTGGTGAAATAGCGGTTGACCAGCTCGTTTTCCTGCTTCTGCAGCTCAAAGAGCCGCTCGGGATAGACATAGTCCTCGCCGTAATCATCGAGGAAGCCCTCGCCGAAGTAGTCGGCCAGATCGTCCTTCAAATCAGACGCGGCGCAGGCCGCAAAGACCTCCTCCAGCTTGCCGCGGAAGGTGATCACGGCGTCGGAGCAGAAGGCGAGCTCCTCGCTGTAATACGCATCCGTCACGTCCGAATCGGAGCGGATGGTCGCAAGCGTCTCCATCGTGCGTATGTGGTAAAATTCGAGAAAGAGCGCGTCGAGCGCATCGGTCGCCTCGCGCAGCTTCATGCCGCGCTCAAGGGAGGCGATCAGCTCGTCCGCATCCGCAAGGATCGCATCGAGATCCGGGCGCTCATACCGCATCTCGTCAAACGGCACCATGTCCACAAAGCCGTCCCGATTCACACTCAAAAGCGAGCAGCCGGAAAGCAGCATCACCACCGCCAGAAGCAAAGCCAAAAGCCGAACACGCCGCATGAAAATCCCTCCCTTTTCTGGTTTCTTTTTTATCAATTCAGTATATCATAAAAGCCCGCGGCGCACAATGCCGCGCGGGCAAAAAGGTCGGGTAGAAACGGGAAACGACCGCTCCGTGGGAAACCTCCTCCGGCGCGGCCGTTTTGGTATTATTTCATATTGTCACAGCGAATCAATCTGTCCTGTTAGTTTGACAAGGCTTTTTGCTTCATGTTTTCGATGATCTCAATTTGCTTTTCACACCATTTCCGATTACCTCTGCCAAGCGAGACGCGCCAGCTTCCGGTCTCACGATACTTTTCAGGAGAGAATCGTAAAATCGACTCCACCTGAAACACCGATGAAGGCTTCTCGCTTGAAAGAACCAACTCAAACCAATTCTTTCCCGGTGCTTGAAGCGTCCTTGCCATGCTTCCGACCCCAGAAAAAGCGCCTACGCTGATTGCCTCTGACCACGGTATTTCAATCGTTTCTTTTCCTGGCAGGCAGATTTTTATCTGTTTGTCTGAGATATAGATGGTTTCAAACATCTTTTTGGCACGGGAAAACATAGCGATAAAGAAGACCAAAAAGAAGATGACGAGGATCGTGAACGGAAGCAGGCGTTTACTGAACGGCCCTTGTTTTGCAAGAATGCACATCAGCGGAAATGCGATCAAAATAAAAACGATGGCCTGGATAAAGCTCTTTTTATAAGAATCATACGCGCAATAGCTTACTGTGTTATTATCATGTGTTGTATTGCTCATCGTTGGTTCCCTCCTGATTGGCACTTCATTTGTCTCAGTTTGTATTTGCCAATTATAGTTCTATATTATCATCCTTTTGATCGATTGACAATAGTTCTCTCGTTTTTGCCTCGGGCTTGCTCCACGCCGCATCGTCAGACCGGACGCGCTCCGTTCCGCAGCCGAGGCAAGCTCGACGGCTTCACATCCACTTCTCCGGTCTTACTTTCCCGCGAGCGGGAAAGTAAGAGATATGGAACTTGCGCGACGCGCCTCGCAGAGTTCGCGGCTTTGCCGCGAATCAAATCGGATCCGTTTTTCCGGCGACATGTGCGGCGGAAAAACTCCTTCGGGCGTGCGCGACGCACGCCTCTCGCGCCGACCAACCGAGCGAAGCGAGGGCGATGGAGCGCGAGTATCAAAATGAGAGCCCGCCACGTTGTGGCGGGCTCTCATTTTGGGCGCGGATGCGCCTTAAAATACATAGTGGCAGTCCATGCAGACGTGCTTGCCCGTGGCGGGGGCGAACCAGATCGTCTCGGTCAGGCCGCAGAGGGGGCAGGGCATACCGTCGCGCACGAGCTCGATCTTCTCGGCGCCGCCGGTGAGCTCGGCGATGGCCTCCTCGCTCAGACCCAGAGCGCGGATTTCGTCAACAGTCATCATCAGAGTGGTCCTCCTTTCCTGTGAATTCGTCTGTACGGATTGATTATATCACAACTTCCGACCGCTGAAAAGAGCGTGTTTTCTATTGACATTCGTCAGCGTTTCCGCTATCATTATGATGACAAGTGTCATCGTTAGACCAAAGGAGGGCGCTTATGAGAACCAAAAATCCGGAGACCATGGAGCGGATCATCCGCTTTGTGGACGATTTTTTCGATCAGCATCTGCGCACGCCGTCGATGCGCGAGATCGAGACCGGCACCGGCCTTTCCCGGCAGACGGCCTCGAGCTATCTGCGCGAGATGGACGCGCAGGGCAGACTGCAGTACGACGGGCGCGGCGGCATCGTGACGGAGCACATCCGCTCCCGGACGGCGGCGCAGCTCGTCACGCTGCCGATCATCGGTCACGTCGCCGCGGGCACACTCACGGCGGCGGAGGAGGTGCGCGAGGGCTTCGTGGAGGTGCCGCTGAGCATGCTCGGCAGCAGCGAATATTTCGCCCTGCGCGTCTACGGCGAATCCATGATCCGCGCGGGGATCTATGACGGCGATCTCGTCGTCATCCGCAAGACGCCGACGGCCTCGGTGGGGCAGATCATTGTCGCCGTGGACGACGAGGGACAGACGACACTCAAGCGCCTGAAGCACGACGGCGAGCGCTATTATCTCCACCCGGAGAACCCCGCCTTCGAGGACATTTACCCCTCGGAGCTGCGCGTGCAGGGCGTGGCGGAGCTGATGCTGCGCGACTTGAAGCACTGAGGATCAGCGATGGAGAAACAGAAAGTATTATCCCGCTATTTCGGCTATGACGCGTTTCGACCCGGGCAGGAGGCGCTGATCGACGCCGTGCTCGCAGGGCGGGACGCCCTCGGCGTGATGCCGACGGGCGCGGGCAAGAGCCTGTGCTACCAGATCCCCGCGCTGATGCTCACCGGCATCACGCTCGTCATCTCGCCGCTCATCTCCCTGATGCAGGATCAGGTGACGGCGCTGGTGCAGGCGGGCGTGCCGGCGGCCTATCTCAACAGCTCGCTCTCCCCCGCCCAGTTTCGCGAGGCGCTGCGCCGCCTGGAGGCCGGGCGCTACAAGCTCGTATACGTCGCCCCGGAGCGTCTGGCGCTGCCGGGGTTTCAGGAATTGTGCGCAAAGCTCCCGATCACGTTCGTGGCCGTGGACGAGGCGCACTGCATCTCCCAGTGGGGGCAGGATTTCCGCCCGGACTATCTGCGCATTCCGGCGTTTCTCGCGGCGCTGCCGACGAGACCGGTGCTGGGGGCTTACACCGCCACCGCCACGGCGCAGGTGAAGGGCGACATCATCGCGGCGCTGGATCTGCGCGATCCCGTAATGGCGGCGACGGGCTTTGACCGCCCGAACCTCTTTTTCGCCGTGCGCAAGCCGAAGAGCAAGAACCGCGCGCTGCTGCAGGAGATCGAAAAGCACCCGAATCAGTCCGGTATCGTCTACTGCGCGACGCGAAAGAAGGTTGAGGCCGTGTGCGAGCTGCTGCGCTCCGAGGGCTATGCCGCCGGCATGTACCACGCCGGGATGGAGAAGGAAGCGCGGACGCAGGCGCAGGAGGACTTTCTGCACGACCGCGTGCAGATCATGGCGGCGACGAACGCCTTCGGCATGGGGATCGACAAATCGAACGTCTCGTTCGTGATCCACTACAACATGCCCGCGAGCGTGGAGGCCTATTATCAGGAGGCCGGCCGCGCAGGGCGCGACGGCGAGGCAGCCGACTGCGTGCTGCTCTACTCCCCCGGCGATGTGATGACGCAGCGCTATCTGATCGAGCACTCCGAGCCGAACCCGAATCTGACCGAGGACGAGCAGGAGCAGGTGCGGCAGATGGACGAACAGCGCCTGAACCAGATGCGCAATTACGCATTGGATCACGGCTGTCTCAGAAGCCACCTGCTGCGTTACTTCGGCGAGAAGCGATATGATCGATGCGGGCACTGCTCCAATTGTCTTGGGTTGCCCCGCGAGGACGATGAGGGAACGATTAAGCTCGCGAAAAAAGAACTGCGCGCGAAGCGAAACGAGGATGTGGAAGACCCCGCGCTCTTCGAGGCGCTGCGCCAGCTGAGGCTCTCGATCGCGAGAGAGCAGAATCTCAAGCCGTTCATGGTCTTTTCCGACGCGACGCTGCGCAGCATGTGCGAGGTTCGCCCGACAACGATGGGCGAATTTCTCGCCGTCTCCGGCGTCGGCGAGACGAAGGCGAAGCGGTACGGCGAGGCGTTTCTGGCGTGCATCCGGGAGTGCGGATAACAACAATCTAATCATCTCAAAGAGAATGCGTAGGGCGGGTTGCGAAGCGCCCGCCTGTTACCACCAGCAGAATCTCACAGGCGGGCGCTGACGCAACCCGCCCTACGGCGTCTTTTTACGTGCAATGCAGATCGGCAAAAACTCCTCCCTTGCGTCCAAAGCGTGCGCATGATATAGTTAAGATATCTTAATCTTTCGGGAGGTGACGCCGGATGACAGAGCAGAAGCGGCATGAGCTGGTCTGGCGGCTGCTGTATGGGCCGATCCACCTGCTGGTGAATCACAAGTTCAACATCACGCACGACGAGGTGCGCGTGGACGGGCCGTGTCTGCTGGTCTCGAACCACGTGAGCGCGTGGGATCCCCTGCTCGTGGCGATGAGCCTGAAGCACAAGCAGCTCTATTATGTGGCGAGCGAGCATCTGTTCCGCATGGGGCTGGTGTCGAAGGCGCTGGAATATCTCGTCGCGCCGATCCCGCGGCGCAAGGCGTCCTCCGGGTTTGAGACGGTGAAGGTCTGCCTGCGCCGGCTCAAGGACGGGCAGTCCGTCGGGCTCTTCGCCGAGGGCGAGCAGAGCTGGGACGGGCGCACCGCGCCGATCTTCCCGGCGACGGGAAAGCTCGCGAAAAATTCCGGTGCGTCGCTCATCACCTACCGGCTCGAGGGCGCTTACCTGAGTCTCCCCCGCTGGGGTCACGGCATCCGGCGCGGCGCGGTGCGCGGCGGCGTCGTGAACGTCTACTCCCCCGAGCAGCTCAAGACCATGACGGCGAAGGAGGTCACCGCCGCGATCGAGCGGGACATCTCCGAGGACGCGTGGGTGCGGCAGCGCCTGCACCCGGTGCGCTACCGCGGCAAGAACATCGCCGAGGGTCTGGAGCGGGCAGTTTACCTCTGCCCCGCCTGCCGGCGGACGAGCGGGCTCTCCTCGAAGGGCGACACGCTCTCCTGCTCCTGCGGCAAGCGCTGGCGCTACACCGAATACGGCGCCTTCGACCCGCCGACGCCGTTTCAGACGATCGCGGACTGGGAGGACTGGCAGCGCGTGACGCTGTGCGAGGACGATTTCATTCACGCAAACGGCGAGGAGCTTTTCTCCGACGACGATTTTGTGCTCACGCGGGTGCTGCCCGATCACACCGACCGCCCGATGGGCGGCGGGAAGCTGACGCAGTATCCCGACCGGATCGTCTGCGGGCTGCGCACGTTCCCGCTGAAGGACATTGACAACATGGCGATGGTGCTCAGCCATCTGCTGCTTTTGAACGTGGGCGGCGAATACTGGCAGATCCGCGCGCAGCATGACGTGAATCTGCGCAAATATCTGGCGCTCTGGCGCCACAGCAGGGAGGGCAAAAAATGAACTATTCCGCTGAAAATCTCGCGCTCTGGAACATCATCATTCAGCTCGGCCTGATCGCGGGCGTGATTCTGCTCGCGCAGCTGCTGCGGCAGAAGCTCGGCTTCGTGCGCCGGAGCCTGATGCCCGTGGCGGTGCTGGCGGGCTTCCTGCTGCTGATTCTGAAATACACCGGGCTCGTCCACATCGACAACACGATGATGGAAATGCTCGTCTACCACGGCATCGCGCTCGGCTTCATCGCGATGAGTCTGCGCGTGCCGCCGGAAAAAACCGAAAGCGGCGATCTCACGGGGCTCAAGAGCGGCGCCGTGATCGTGAGCACCTATCTGGTGCAGGGCGTGACGGGTCTGATCATCACGATCTTCCTCGGCTACACCTTCATGCCGCGCCTGTTCAAGGCGGCGGGTCTGCTCCTGCCGATGGGCTACGGACAGGGCCCCGGACAGGCGAACAACATCGGCTCGAGCTATGAGGCGCTCGGCTTTGCCGGCGGGCGCAGCTTCGGCCTCTCGATCGCGGCGGCGGGCTATCTTGTGGCCTGCATCGTCGGCGTCATCATCCTGAACGTTCTCACGCGGCGCGGCAAGATCGCCTCGCGGCGGGACGGCGCGGACGCCGAGCCCACGGTCGATTTCTTCCAGGATAAGAACGAGATCCCGGTCTCGGATTCCATTGACAAGCTCTCGGTGCAGATTGCGATGGTGGCGCTGATCTATCTCGTGACCTATCTCGTCTCCAAGGGCATCACGGGCGGTCTTGCCGCCGCGGCGCCGGGACTCGCCGGCACGGTGAACACGCTCATCTGGGGCTTTAACTTCATCATCGGCTCGGCGCTCGCCATCGGCGTGCGCGTCCTGCTCGAAAAGGGCAAAAAGTCTGGGCTGATCCGGCGGCAGTATCAGAACAATTACCTGCTCAACCGCATCTCCGGCTTCTTCTTTGATATCATGATCGTGGCGGGCATCGCGTCCATTGAGCTCGAGGACATTCGCGGGCTGTGGGTGCCGTTTCTGCTGCTTGCGATCCTCGGCGGCGTGGTGACGTGGGTGCATCTGCGCTTTGTCTGCCGCAAGGTCTACCCGGATTATTACTACGAGGGGCTCATCTCCATGTTCGGCATGCTGACCGGCACGATCAGCTCCGGCGTGCTGCTCCTGCGCGAGATCGACCCCGATCTCTCCACGCCGGCGGCGAACAACCTCATCACCGGCAGCAGCTTCGGCATCATCCTCGGCGCGCCGGTGCTCATCCTCGTCGGCCTCGCGCCGAAGAGCGACCTGATGTGCTTTGTCACACTCGCGCTCGCGGCGATCTACGGCGCGCTGCTCGTGCTGCTGATTCTGAAGGCGCACAGAAGGAAAAAGGGATAACAACTGCAAATCAAAAATCGCGATGATTCGGGATTTCCGAATCATCGCGATTTTTGTTGAATGCGCTCCAGGATCTCCTCGTCGGCGGGGCAGAACTCGTAGTTTGGGATCTCCGCCGGGGTGATCCATTGGATCGCGTTGTGCTCCAGGAGCTTCGGCGTGCCGGAGACAATCGTCGCCTCGAAGAGCGTGAGATGGACGGTGAGATCGGGATAGACATGCCGGACGGCCATGAACTCCGGCCCGACCGCGAGATCGATATCGAGCTCCTCCCGGCATTCGCGCCGGAGCGCCTCCGCCTTCGTCTCCCCCGGCTCCACCTTGCCGCCGACAAACTCCCACAAAAGACCCCGCGCCTTATGCGCCGGCCGCTGGCAGATCAGAAACCGCGGCCCATCCCAAATCAATGCAGCAACTACTTCAACCATAAAAAGCCTCGCAGAGTTCGCGCGAATGCGCGAATAAAATTGAAATCCGATTTTTCGGCGACATATGCGGCGAAAAATCTCCCTCAGGCTCGCGTGACGCGAGCCTCTCGCGCCGACCAAGCGGGGC
>JAFRDQ010000100.1 GCA_017411225.1 Oscillospiraceae bacterium | reverse complement strand
GTCTTGCCGAGGGTGTCCCACAAATCTTTGAGCTTGCGCACGGTACATCACCGCCTTTCAAATTAGGAATTAGTAATAAGGAGTTAGGAATTATATTCGAATAAAATTCGTCGGCGTCAGCCGACACCGCAATTCCTCATTCCTAATTCCTCATTCCTCATTTAGCTTTCTGCCAGATTCAAATTCTTTGCAGGCACGATCGTCGATATCGCGTGTTTATAGATGACCTGCTGCCTGCCTTCGCTCTCCAGAAGCACCACGAAGCTGTCGAAGCCTCGGATCGTGCCGCGCATCTGGAAGCCGTTGACGAGAAACACCGTCACGCCCACGCGCTCCGTCCGCGCCCGATTGAGGAAGCCCTCCTGAAGATTCTGTGTCTTTTGCATGCTGCGCTCCTTCCTCCCGGAGCGACACTATTTTTATATTTTAACATAAATTCCCGCTCCGTGAAATAGTGAATTTCTACAAATCCCGCCGGGGAACGGCGGGACTTGTATCACGGACTATTCTATTCCACGGCTGCGGAGGAATGCTGTCGAATGCTGTATGGCCTCGTCCAGATCCGGCTCTGCGCCGAAGCGGTGCCACTCGATCTCCCTGTCGCGGCGAAACCACGTGAGCTGGCGCTTGGCGTACCGGCGCGACTCCTGCTGGATCCGCGCGCGGGCCTCCTCCTCGGAGCATTCGCCCCGCAGCGCGGCCACGGTCTCCTTGTAGCCGATCGCCTGCATGGCGGTGCAGTCGTCCGGCACGCCGGAATCCAAAAGCGCGCGCACCTCGTCCATCAGCCCGCGCGCGAACATGTTGTCCACGCGCCGGTCGATCCGGTCATAGAGATCCTGCCGGTTTTCAAAATCCAGCGCAAGCTTCGCGGCCTCCCACCGCGGCGGGATCGCCTTCGTCTCAAGATCGTGCTGCGTGATCGTCTTTCCCGTCAGGATAAAGACCTCCAGCGCGCGGACGATGCGCTTTTTGTCGCCGGGGTGGAGCTTTTCCGCCCGCGCGGGGTCGACCTTGCGCAGCTCGCCGAGCAGGCCATCCGCGCCGATCTCGTCATAGCGCTCCGAGAGCTCCTGCCGCAGCGCCTCGTTCACCGGCCCGCCCGCGAAGGTGCGGCCGGAGAGGAGAGAGTCGATATAAAGCCCCGTCCCGCCGACGATCACGGGCAGCTTCCCGCGCGCGAGAATGTCCTCCACGCACTTCTCCGCCGCCTCTACATACCGCGCGACCGACCAGTTTTCCTCGGGCTCCGCCACGTCGATCATATGGTGCTTGACGCCCTGCATCTCCTCCGGCGTGGGCTTCGCCGTGCCGATCGTCATGCGGCGGTAGATCTGCATCGAGTCCGCCGAGACGACCTCACCGTTGAATTTTTGGCATAATGCCGCGCCCAAAGCCGTCTTTCCGGAGGCCGTGGGGCCGGTAATGACCACAATTTTCGCTCCCATCAGGCAAAATACTCCTTTTTTCAAAATAGGACTATGCAAATTATTAGAAAAGTGTTAGAATCTCCTCAAGTATGTAGATTTGAAGGAGAGATTCCCCTTGAACATCAAGATTTCCGCGGACAGCACCTGCGATCTGTCCCCCGCGCTGATTGCGCAGTACGGCATCGACATCACGCCGCTCTACATCGTGCGCGGCGAGGAGACCCTGCGCGACGGCATCGACATCGTCCCCGAGGAAATTTACGAGTACGTGCGCAAAACCGGCAAGCTCTGCCACACCGCCGCCGTGAACGTCTCGGACTACATTACGTTTTTCAAAAAGCAGCTCGAGGATCATGACGCGATCATCCACTTCACCATCTCGAGCGACATGTCCGGCTGCTATCAGAACGCCTGCATCGCCGCGCAGGATTTCCCGGGCAGGGTCTTCCCGGTCGACTCGCGCAACCTCTCCACCGGCATCGGCCACCTCGTGCTCGACGCGGCCATCATGGCCGCCGAGGGGAAGCTGACCGCGCAGGAGATCGTGGACGCGCTCAACGAGAAGAAGGCGAAGCTCGACGTCAGCTTCGTGCTCGACACGCTCGAGTTTCTCAAGGCCGGCGGCCGCTGCAGCGCCGTCGCCGCCTTCGGCGCGAACCTGCTCGGCCTTAAGCCCTCCATCGAGGTCAAGGACGGCGGCATGGGCGTCGGCAAAAAGTACCGCGGCAACATCAACAAGTGCTATGTGCAGTACATCAAGGACCGCCTCTCGAACCGCGATGACATTGACACGAAGCGCATCTTCATCACCGACTCCGGCCTCTCGGAGGAGGTGCGCGCCGAACTCGAGGAGGTCGTGCGCAGCTGCCAGCCCTTCGAGGAAGTGCACCACACCCAGGCCGGCTGCACGGTCAGCCAGCACTGCGGCCCCGGCTGCATGGGGATTTTGTATTATCACAAGTGAAGATGGCTTGATTTCGCCGCTGCGGAGTTTCCTGAATTAGGAATTAGGAATTAGGAGTTAGGAATGCTGAAGAATGGGCAATTCCTCATTCCTCATTCCTAATTCCTCATTTTTTACATTATACCTTGACGATGTTTCTCCCGTCAACGACGATCGAACCACTTCAAATTATGAACATATTTGATTTAAATGGGCAAAGTAAGACCGTCAAAATCGTGCAACTCTCCAAAAATGATTTTTTCAACGCCGTGCGGCATTGACTTTTTTTCTTTGTGGTAGTAAAGTGTACACCGTTCCGGAGGATTTTGACGTCTCCGGGCAAAATGTTAAATGAGGAAGGATTTTCAATCATGAAAAAGTTTCTTGCAATGGCGCTTGCGCTCGTGATGCTGCTGGGCCTGGCGGCATGCGGCAGCAAGACCGAACCCGCGGCCGACGGCAGCGCCGCCGAGGCCGTGACCCCCAGTGACGACGCGTTCGTCGTCGGCATCTGCCAGCTCGTTCAGCACGAGGCGCTCGACGCCGCGACCCAGGGCTTCAAGGATGCGCTGATCGAAGCCTTCGGCGAAGACGGCGTCGTCTTCGACGAGCAGAATGCCGCGGGTGACCCCGCCACCTGCTCCACCATCTGCGACGGCTTCGTCACCGAGGGCGTGGATCTGATCCTCGCCAACGCGACGCCCGCGCTGCAGGCCGCCGCCACCGCCACCGACACCATCCCCGTGCTGGGCACCTCCATCACCGAGTACGGCGTGGCGCTCGATCTTGACAACTTCAACGGCGTCGTCGGCACGAACGTCTCCGGCACCTCCGACCTGGCTCCGCTCGACGAGCAGGCCAAGATGGTCACCGAGCTCTGCCCGGACGCCAAGACCGTCGGCATCCTCTACTGCGCCTCCGAGGCCAACAGCGTCTATCAGGCTGAGGTCGTGAAGAGCGAGCTCGAGGCCGCCGGTCTGACCGTGAACGTCTACACCTTCTCCGACTCCAACGACGTCGCCGCCGTCACCGGCACCGCCTGCGACGAGTGCGATGCGCTCTACATCCCGACCGACAACACCGCCGCTTCCTGCACCGAGGCGATCAACAACGTCGCGCAGCCCGCGGGCGTGCCGATCATCGCCGGTGAGGAAGGCCTCTGCAAGGGCTGCGGCATCGCGACCCTCTCCATCAGCTACTATGAGCTCGGCGTCGCCACCGGCGAGATGGCCGCCAAGATCCTCAAGGGCGAGGCCAACGTCGCCGAGATGGAGATCGGCTACGATCCCAACCCCGTGAAGAAGTACAACCCCGAGCTCGTTGAGGCTCTGGGCGTCACCATCCCCGACGACTACACCGCCATCGAGGGCTAAGATTTACGAAGTATCCCGGAAAAAGCCGCACCGGAGTGCGGCTTTTTCCTTATGAAGAGAGGTTAGAGTTTTATGAGTCTAGGAGCCTATTTTGCCTCCCTGAGCATCCCGAATCTGATCGGGCGTCTGCCGGGCGGCGTGGCGCAGGGCCTGATCTGGGGCATCATGGCGCTCGGCGTCTATATCACGTTCCGCCTGCTCGACGTCGCGGATCTGACGGTGGACGGCTCGTTCACCACCGGCGGCGCCGTCACCGTCATGCTCACGCTCGCGGGCTGCCCGATGTGGCTGGCGCTGCTGGTCGCGCTCGCGGCCGGTCTGCTCGCCGGTCTTGTGACGGGCCTGCTGCACACCAAGCTCGGCATCCCCGCCATCCTCGCCGGTATCCTCACGCAGTTTGCGCTCTATTCGATCAACCTGCACATCATGGCCATGCACGCAAACCAGAGCGTGAACCCGGATAAGTACGCGCTGCTGCTCACGGGCCGCCATGTGCCGCAGAGCATCCTCGTCGGCGCGATCTTCGTCGTTGCGATCATCGCTCTGCTCTATTGGTACTTCGGCACCGAGCAGGGCAGCGCCATGCGCGCCACCGGCTCGAACCCGAACATGAGCCGCGCGCAGGGCATCAACATCGATAACATGAAGGTGCTGGGCCTGAGCCTCTCCAACGGCCTTGTCGCCCTCTCCGGCGGCCTCATGGCGCAGTATCAGGGCTTTGCCGATATCAACATGGGCCGCGGCGCGATCGTTATCGGCCTCGCCGCCGTCATCATCGGCGAGGTGCTGTGCGACGCCTTCTTCCGCAAGGGCAGCAGCTTCTGGGTGCGCCTCGGTTTCGTGGCGCTCGGCGGCGTGGTGTATTACATCGTCATGGTCATCATCCTCTGGCTCCGCCTGAACTCCAACGACCTGAAGCTCGTCACCGCCGTGCTCGTGGCCGTGTTCCTTGCCGTGCCGTATCTGCAGGGGCAGCGGCGCAGCTCCTTCCGCGCGGCTGCCAGGCACGCCGCCGCGGCCAAGAAAGGGGGAGACGCGAATGCTTAAGCTCCATCAGGTCTCCAAGACTTTCAATCCCGGCACCATCAACGAAAAGAAGGCACTCAAGAGCATCGACCTGCATCTCAAGCCGGGCGACTTCGTCACGGTCATCGGCGGCAACGGCGCCGGCAAGAGCACCATGCTCAACGCCGTCGCGGGCGTCTGGCCCGTG
This sequence comes from Oscillospiraceae bacterium, assembly GCA_017411225.1. Classification (GTDB taxonomy): domain Bacteria; phylum Bacillota; class Clostridia; order Oscillospirales; family Oscillospiraceae; genus CAG-103. The sequence goes on along the minus strand of JAFRDQ010000100.1, from coordinate 8,774 downwards.
GACGAGGGCAGCGTCGTCATCGACGGCGTGGACGTCACCGGCATGCCCGAGCACGTGCGCGCAAAGTATATCGGCCGCGTGTTCCAGGATCCCATGACCGGCACCGCGCCGAACATGCAGATCGAGGAGAATCTTGCCCTCGCCTCCCGCCGCGGCCGCAGGCGCGGTCTGCGCTGGGGCGTCACGAACGCCGAGCGCGAGGAATACCACGAAAAGCTCAAGATCCTCGGCCTCGGCCTGGAGGACCGCCTCACGGCGAAGGTGGGTCTGCTCTCCGGCGGACAGCGCCAGGCGCTCACGCTCCTGATGGCCACGCTCCGCCGCCCGAAGCTCCTCCTGTTCGACGAGCACACCGCCGCGCTCGACCCCGCCACCGCCGCGAAGGTGCTCGAGATCACCGACAAGCTCATCGAGGAGAACAACCTGACCACGCTCATGATCACCCACAACATGAAGGACGCCATCCGCCACGGCAACCGGCTCATCATGATGAACGAGGGCAGGATCATCTTCGACGTCTCCGGCGAGGAGAAATCGAAGCTCACCAAGGCCGATCTCATGGACAAATTCGCCGAGATCGCCGGCGCGGGTTTGGAAAGCGACGAGATCCTTTTGAGCTGACGCTCCAAAACAGAGTCTGCCTTATGGCAGGCTCTGTTTTGATTTACTCGCTTTTATCGCGTGAGGCTTTGCCTCACTTGGTCGAAGCGAGGGGCGAGCGTCGCGCTCGCCCGAGGGAGATTTTCCACCGCACATGTCGCAGGAAAATCGGATTTGATTGTATTCGCGCGTTCGCGCGAACTCTGCGAGGCTTTTGTGTGCATTGAAATGGAATCCGTAGGGGAGGGGCTTGCCCCTCCCGCTTTGCGGTGCGGTTTCAGGTAAACTGGAAAAAGTTTTCTTAATCCCTATTGACATAGTAGGAAATTAGTGCTATCATACGATCAATCCAAACGTAAGGAGGCGGCGCAGATGTTCCGTGTCGTTGACCGCAAGCAGAATATCTGGTGTTGTCGAATGCTTTGCTCCCGGGCATCTGGACTTGGGCTTGAGGCATCCGGCTGGACTTCTGCGCGCCTCATTGCCCCACGATGTTAGCGTGATCAGCATTTTGCCATGTGCTGCGTGCCCGGGAGCTTATCTGAAAGCTGCCGGGCTTTTTTGCGCGCGAAGGCACATTTGGATTTTGAAAAGGAGCATACCATCATGAGCAACTATCGTTTTGAAACTTTGCAGCTGCACGTCGGTCAGGAGCAGGCCGATCCCGCCACGGATTCCCGCGCCGTGCCGATTTATCAGACCACGTCCTATGTCTTTCACAATTCCGCCCACGCGGCGGCGCGCTTCGGCCTGACCGACGCGGGCAACATCTATGGCCGCCTCACGAACTCCACGCAGGACGTGCTGGAGAAACGCATCGCGGCGCTCGAGGGCGGCGTGGGCGCGCTGGCGCTGGCCTCCGGCGCGGCTGCCGTGACCTATGTCATTCAGGCGCTCGCGCAGCAGGGCGAGCACATTGTGGCGCAGAAGACGATCTATGGCGGCAGCTATAACCTCCTCGCGCACACCCTGCCGCTCTACGGCATTGAGACCACCTTCGTCGACGCGCACGATCTCGCCGAGGTCGAGGCGGCGATCCGCCCGAACACGAAGGCGATCTATCTCGAAACCCTCGGCAACCCGAATTCCGACATTCCCGATCTCGATGAGATTGGCTGCATCGCGCACCGGCACGGCCTGCCGCTGGTCGTGGACAACACCTTCGGTACGCCCTATCTCATCCGCCCGATCGAGCACGGCGCGGACATCGTGCTCCACTCCGCCACGAAGTTCCTCGGCGGCCACGGCACGACGCTCGGCGGCGTGGTCATCGATTCCGGCCGGTTCGACTGGAAGGCGAGCGGGAAGTACGCCCCGATCGCGGAGCCGAATCCGAGCTACCACGGCATCTCGTTCGTGGACGCTGCCGGGAAGGCGGCCTTCATCACGTATCTGCGCGCGATTCTGCTGCGTGATACCGGCGCCGCCATCTCGCCCTTCAACGCGTTCCTGCTCCTGCAGGGCGTGGAGACGCTCTCGCTCCGCCTTGAGCGCCACGCCGAGAACGCGAAGAAGGTCGTCGAATACCTCGCCGCGCACCCGCAGGTGGAGAAGGTCAACCACCCCTCGCTGCCGGAGCACCCGGATCACGCGCTCTATGAGCGCTATTTCCCGAACGGCGGAGCGTCCATCTTCACGTTCGACATCAAGGGCGGGCAGGCCGAGGCCCACGCCTTCATTGACGCGCTGGAGATCTTCTCCCTGCTCGCGAACGTCGCGGATGTGAAGTCCCTCGTCATCCATCCGGCCACGACGACGCACTCACAGCTCACGGCCGAGGAGCTCGCCGATCAGGGCATCGGCCAGAACACGATCCGCCTCTCCATCGGCACCGAGCACATCGACGATATCCTCGCCGATTTGGAGCGCGGCTTTGCCGCGGCAAAGCAAGGTTGACAAACCGAAAGAATAGATTTTATATTGTATAAGAATACAGAAGGAGGAACCTGTCATGTCCAACGTTTACAAATCCGCCGACCAGCTGATCGGGAACACCCCGCTGCTGGAGGTCACGAATATCGAAAAGAAGCTCGGCCTCGAGGCAATCGTCCTCGTCAAGCTCGAGTATCTCAACCCCGCCGGCAGCGTCAAGGACCGCGTGGCGAAGGCCATGATCGAGGACGCCGAGGCGAAGGGCCTCCTGAAGCCCGGCTCCGTCATCATCGAGCCCACCTCCGGCAACACCGGCATCGGCCTCGCCTTCATCGCCGCCGCGAAGGGCTACCGCATCATCCTCACCATGCCGGAGACCATGAGCGTCGAGCGCCGCAACATCCTCAAGGCATACGGCGCCGAGCTCGTGCTCACCGAGGGCGCCAAGGGCATGAAGGGCGCGATTGCGAAGGCGGAGGAGCTCGCCAGGGAGATCCCCGGCGGCTTCATCCCCGGCCAGTTTGTGAACCCCGCGAACCCCGCCATCCATAAGGCCACCACCGGCCCGGAGATCTGGCGCGATACCGACGGCAAGGTCGACGTTTTCATCGCCGGCGTCGGCACCGGCGGCACAGTCACGGGCGTGGGCGAATATCTCAAGGAGCAGAACCCGAATGTGCGCGTCGTGGCGCTCGAGCCGAAGGATTCCCCCGTCCTCTCCGAGGGCAGAGCGGGCTCCCACAAGATCCAGGGCATCGGCGCGGGCTTCGTGCCGGACGTGCTGAACACCGCCGTCTACGACGAGGTGTTCCAGGCCGATCATCTGGACGCCTTTGCCGCGGCGAAGCTCCTCGCCAAGGAGGAGGGCGTCTCCGTCGGCATCTCCTCGGGCGCGGCGCTCCACGGCGCGATCGAGCTCGCCAAGAGAGCGGAGAACAAGGGCAAGGTCATCGTCGCCCTCCTGCCCGACAGCGGCGACCGCTACTATTCCACCCCGCTCTTCACGGAAGAATAAACAAGAGCACAATTGCCATTTCCTCCCGTTTCTGGTACACTGAAGGTATCAAAAACGGGAGGAATTTTATATGAAAATTCTCATGGTCAACGGCAGCCCGCACCCCAGCGGCTGCACCGCCCGGGCGATGGCGGAGATGGAATCGGTCTTCACCGCCGCGGGCATTGAAGTGGAGAAAATGCTGCTTGGCACGAAGGAGATCCGCAGCTGCATCGCCTGCGGCAAATGCAGGCAGACGGGGCGCTGCGTCTTCTCGGACGCGGTGAACGAGTTTCTGGATCAGGCGGACGCGGCGGACGGCTTCGTCTTCGGCTCGCCCGTGCATTTTGCGTCGCTCTCCGGCGCCATGACCGCGTTCATGGACCGCGCGCTCTATGCAGGGAATGAGGGGCTGAAAAACAAGCCCGCCGCCTGTCTCGTCTCGGCGCGCCGCGCCGGCACGACCGCCGCGCTCGACCAGCTGCTGAAATATCCGATGTACGCCAATATGCCCATCGTCCCTTCACGTTATTGGCCGATGGTGCATGGCAACACCGCCGCCGACGTCGAGCAGGATCTCGAGGGCCTGCAGATCATGCGCCAGATGGCGCGGAACATGGTCTGGCTGCTCCAATGCATCGCCGCCGGAAAGGAAGCCGGCGTCCCGCTCCCCCAGCACGAGGCCGAGCGGATCGCGACGAACTTCGTCCGATAAAAAACCTCCGGGATTTTCCCGGAGGTTTTTTCTTGCTTATTTCTTCAGAAAGCTGATGAACGCCACGGCCACGAGACCGCAGTCGACGATGATCGCGCCGATCAGCACCGCCAGCGCGCCGCCGGAAATGACAGCCATATCGTTCCCTCCTCAGATCCAGCCGAGGCAGGCGCAGATGACGATCAGCACCGCGTCAAACCCCAGTATTCCGCCGACAATGGCCGCGGACTGCTTGACCGTCGGCCGGTCATGTACATAAAATGCCGTGGCGAAGAACGGCAGATAGCCGATCAGCCACAAAATCCACGGGCAGCTGCGCTGCCAGAACGCCCACTCCCATGTGAGCACGCCGCACCAGTTCAGGAAGCACTCGATGATCACGGCGAGCGTCGTGAGCACGACGCAGAAGAAGATGCGGTTGTTGATGCCGAGAATCTTCGCCTTCGGATCCTCCGGCAGCATCAGGCAGACCGTGATGCCCATCATCAGGAACATGAACGAGATCTCAATGTTGTACCCGATCATGAGCAGCCACGCGCTGTTGCCCACGCCGACCGGCGTGCCCCAGACAGGGGCGTAGCCGCTGATGAAGCAGCTCATCGAGTTCCAGATCTCGTTGAAGATGTCCACACCCCACAGCGCGAAGCCGCCCAGCACGACCTTGTAGTGCTTCTGACTCAGCTCCTTCGTGACGATGTACATCACGATCAGCAGCAGGGGGACGGCGTACCAGTGCATGGTCTTCGCGGGCTGGCGGAGCACTTCCAGCGCAGACTGGGTGTAAGCGCTGAATCCATCCATACGAATTCCTCCTTTGCAAATTTTGAACATTTTGTCTGGCTTCTGTTCTTTATGGTACTACTTACACACCTCACTGTCAACAATACAAAACCGCCGCCTCGTACAGAGACGGCGGTATGTTTTTATGTTCTCATCGCAATCGACGAATTCCGGTATTCCGGCTCGTCTGTCACTTCCCGGATGACCTTCAGCTGCGGCGGGATGCGCACTTCATCGTCTGTATTGCACAACTCAATTTCCAGCAGCGCCTTGTCGTTCCAGAAGGGGAAGACGTCGATCTCGAAATACTGCTCGTCCCATGTCAGGCACCAGCGCGTTTTTTCGATCGTGCGGCGGTCGGGATCTGCGTATTTCAAAAGCTCCTCGTATTCCTCTTTTTTCAGCCGCTGCTCGACCTCGATGCGCTCCATGTTCGTGATAGAGCGCTTTGTGGTTTTATAGTAGATATAGCCCCCGGCCTCGCCGCGCCTGCGGATACGGATGCGCTCTCCGTTCAGGGGACGCAGATACGTCTGCGAGATCTCCACGCTGTGCGCGTTCGGGAGACTCTCCAGCCACTCGAGATCGGGGTATTCGATCAGGAACTTTCGCTCAATTTCGAGCGGCTCCGGCTCGCCGAGAAAGCGCTTGATCTCCGCAATGAGATGGTCGAGCTTTTTCTCAAAGCTGTCCTCGCTCCCGATCACGCGAAAGTGCGGATGCCCCGTCCAGGCGGCAATGTCTTTGTCGTCGAGCTCGATCGCCTGCTCCACGGTCTCGATGCGCGCCTGATTGTTCTCGAGCGTGTAGAACTTCTCCGCGCCCTTCGCCGCCGTCACGAGATGGAACACCGCGTCGTACCCGTCGCGCAGGGCGACCTCCGTCGTGCCGAGGTCGCGCAGAATGCCCTGAAACTCCTCCTCGGTCATATAGGCCTTGTTGCCCATGTTGCCGCGGTCGCAGACGATGAGAATGTTGTCATTCGGCATCGTGCGCGCGGCCTGCTCGAAGATCTGCTCGCGGAAGGCCTGCGTGGCGACGTGGCACTTCTGGTATTCCAGATTCGAGCCGCAGGTCCACGGGGCGACGCCGCCGTTAATCAGCGAGGTCGCGACCTCCGGCACAAACAGCACCGTGTAGCCCAGATCGGAAAAGACCTCCTTGATCCTGCCGAGCGCGCCGGTTTTGCCCGCGCCGGGCCCGCCGGTGATGACGATTTTGGTGATGGCCATGGTTCTTTCTCCTCTCGTTTTCCCGAGTCAAATTCAGTTTACATGACGGATGACATTTTTTCAACCGTTTTTGACGGAAACCGAGGGGGCTTCAGCCCTTGATTTTGTTGCATTTTTTTGAAACTTTTCATTGACCTTTCATTTTCTTTGTGTTATAGTATCTCTACCTGTCAGACGAGAGGGTTTCTTTTTGTGCGCAAAAATGCCCGGAAAGGTCCGTCTTTTCGCCCCATACAGGGAGGCAAATCGCAGCGATGCGAAATCTAAAAGGAGGTGCCGAAACCATGGCGAAAGCTGGAGCTCGCGTGAAGGTCACGCTGAGATGCGCGGAGTGCAAGCAGAGAAACTACAACACCGTGAAGAACAAGAAGAACACCACGGAAAAGTTGGAAATGAGCAAGTACTGCCCCTTCTGCCGTAAGCACACCAAGCACACGGAAACGAAGTAAGGACTTTCGAAAGGAGTAGTATCAAATGGCTGAGAACAAAAAGGAAGTCAGCACTGCTGCCGTCAAGAAAGTCGATACCAAGCTCGGCTTCGGAGGCAGAACCGCAAAGTGGTTCCGCGAAATGCGCAGCGAGCTGAAAAAAGTCGTTTGGCCCACCCCCAAGCAGCTTGTGAACAACACCGGCGTGTCGCTGGTGGTCATGGCCGGGTCCGCCGTCGTCCTCTGGGCGTTCGATTTCATTGCGGATCAGGGCGTGCAGCTGCTGCTGAAGATCGGCGGCTGAGCCAATGGCAGACAATGCAAAATGGTATGTGGTCCACACATACTCCAGTTATGAAAACAGCGTTGCAGCGTCCATCATGAAGGCGGTCGAAAACCGCCACATGCAGGACCTGATCCATGAGGTGAAGATCCCCATGGAGACCGTCACCGAGATCACCGAGAGCGGTGTGAAGAAGACGGTCGAGCGCAAGGTCTTCCCCGGCTACGTGCTGGTGAAGATGGTCCTGACGGATGAGAGCTGGCATCTGGTGCACAATGTGCGCGGCGCCGCCGGCTTCGTCGGCGCGGACGGCAAGGCCATCCCGCTCACGGAGGACGAGATCATCGCCCTCGGCGTGGAGCACCGCGAGGTCGTCGTCGGCATCAACGTCGGGGACCGGGTCCGCATCACGGACGGCCCGATGGAGGGCTATTTCGGTACCGTGGAGGAGCTGGACGTGGAGAAGGAGCGCGTGCGCGTGGCCGTTTCCATGTTCGGACGCGAGACCCCCGTGGACCTCGATCTCGATCAGGTCGAGGCCGACAAAGAATAATTTAGAAAGAGGTGCTTAACCTTGGCACAGAAAGTAGTTGGATACGTCAGATTCCAGGTTCCCGCCGGCAAAGCCACTCCGGCTCCCCCGGTCGGCCCTGCCCTTGGTCAGTACGGCATCAACATCGGCCAGTTCACCAAGGACTTTAACGAGCGTACCAAGGGCGACATGGGCATGATTATCCCCGTCGTCATCACGGTTTACTCTGACAGAAGCTTCAGCTTCATCACCAAGACCCCCCCGGCCGCCCTTCTGATCAAGAAGGCCTGCGGCATCGAGACCGCCTCCGGCGTGCCTCAGAGAGACAAGGTCGCCACCATCAGCAAGGAAGATCTGCGCAAGATCGCCGAGCAGAAGATGCCCGACCTCAACTGCACCGACATCGAATCCGCCATGAGCATGATCGCCGGCACCTGCCGCAGCATGGGCGTACTCGTCGGCGAGTAAGAACCGCCAGTCGTGGGAGGATACCCATCCGACGAACCACATTACTAGGAGGAAACCAAATTGTTCAGAGGTAAAAATTATAAAGAGAGCGCAAAGCTCATTGATAAGCAGACGCAGTATGAGCCCCTGCAGGCTTTTGATCTTGTGACCAAGGCTTCCAAGGCCAAGTTCGACGAGACCGTCGAGCTCCATGTGAAGCTGGGCGTCGACTCCCGCCACGCTGACCAGCAGGTCCGCGGCGCCATCGTCCTGCCCCACGGCACCGGCAAGACCGTCCGCGTGCTCGTTTTCTGCAAGGAAGAGCGCATCCAGGAAGCCCTCGACGCGGGCGCCGATTACGCCGGCGGCATGGATCTCGTGCAGAAGATCCAGGGCGAGAACTGGTTTGAGTTCGACACCGTCATTGCTTCTCCCGACATGATGGGCACCGTTGGCCGTCTCGGTAAGGTCCTCGGCCCGAAGGGCCTCATGCCGTCCCCGAAGGCCGGTACCGTGACCCCGAACATCGCCAACGCCGTCAAGGAAGCCAAGGCCGGTAAGATCGAGTACCGTCTCGACAAGACCAACATCATCCACTGCCCGATCGGCAAGGTCAGCTTCGGCGCTGAGAAGCTCAACGAGAACTACGAAGCGCTCATCGGCGCCATCATCAAGGCCAAGCCCGCGGCTGCCAAGGGCCAGTATATCCGCTCTTGCGTCACCGCCTCCACCATGGGCCCCGGCGTCAAAATTCAGACCAAGATCTGAATTTCAAAATGAAAGAGACAGCCTTTGGGCTGTCTCTTTCATTTTGGGACTCGCGCTTATCGCGCGGGGCTTTGGCCCCGCTTGGTCGGCGCGAGAGGCTCGCGTCACGCGAGCCTGAGGGAG
>JAFRDQ010000099.1 GCA_017411225.1 Oscillospiraceae bacterium | reverse complement strand
CCTACGGCATGGCCTACGAGGCCTATCCGAACTTCGAGAACGACAACTACCAGTTCTCCAGCATCCAGACCTCCCGTGCCTTTTTCGGTTCCATGAACATGACGAGCCCGATCATTCAGGACCCCGCCGTGCGCAAGGCGATCGCCATGGGCATCAATAAGCAGGGCTTTGTGGATACGCTGCTGGAGGGCCACGGCGTGGTCGGCCACGGCGCCTTCCCGGACGGCTTCAGTACCTTCGGCGGAGACAAGATCGACACCGAGGGCTATGATCCCGACAACGCCATGGAAGTGCTGGAGCAGGCCGGCTGGGTCGACTCCGATGACGACGGCATCCGAGAGAAGGACGGCGTCCGGCTCGTCATCCGCTGGCTGACCTATCCCAGCCGACAGGAGCTGCCGCTGCTTGCCGAGGCCGCGCAGGCGGACCTGAAGAAGATCGGCGTCGAGGTGGATATCAACTGCACCGCCAACCGCCGCGAGTTCCTCGCCGACATGACCAGCTGGGACGTCTATGCCTCTGCGCTCGTGACCGCCCCCTCCGGCGATCCGCAGTACTTCTTCACCACGAGTTGTCTTCCCGGCCAGAGCTATAACTTCGGCGCCTATGAGAACGAGGAGGTCAACGCGCTCATGGAGCAGCTCGCCGTTGAGTTCGATACGGCCAAGCGCGGTGAGCTCGCCGTGCAGCTGCAGCAGAAGATCCTCGACGACAACGCCTACCTCTTCTGCTCCTTCCTGCAGATGAACATGATCTCCAAGGCCAACGTCACGGGCTACACCGCCCACGCCTGCGATTACTATCAGGTCACAGCCGATCTGGACATCGGCTGAAACGGCAAAGAAAAAACGGCACAGCGGGTCATTCATGACCGGCTGTGCCGTTTGCTGTTTTGATCGATTATTTCTTTTTCTTGCCGCCGAAGATGCTGCCCTTGCCCTCGGGCACGGCTTCGTTCATCGCTCTGGCGTAGTCGCGCAGGGCTTCCTTCTGCGCGCCGTTCATATTGCGCGGCACGTTCACCATGATCGTCACGAACTGATCGCCGCGGCCGGATTTGCTCTGCAGATAGGGGATGCCCTTGCCGCGCAGCCGGAAGACGCTGCCGGGCTGGGTGCCCTCGGGGATGGTGAGCTTCACCTTGCCGTCGATCGTCGGCACCTCGATCTCCGCGCCGAGCGCCGCCTGCGCGAACGTCACGGGCATCTCGAGCAGCACGGCGTTGCCGTCGCGCTCGAAGAGGGGATGGGGCTTTACCATCACGGTCACGAGCAGATCGCCCTGCGGGCCGCCGTCCTGACCGGCGTTGCCCTGGCCGCGCAGCGAGATGGTCTGACCGTCGTCGATGCCGGCGGGGATCTTCACGTTGATCTTCTGGTTCTTGCGCACGGCGCCTCTGCCGCCGCACTTGGGGCAGGGATTCTTCACGATCTTGCCGCGCCCGCCGCACTTCTTGCACGCGCCCATGGACTGGACCATGCCGAAGGGGGTGCGCTGCGTCGTGCGCACGGAGCCGGTGCCCTTGCACTCGGGGCACTGCTCCGGGCTCGTGCCCTTGGCAGCGCCGCTGCCGCCGCAGTCGGGGCAGGGCTCCACGCGGCCGATGTTGATCTCCTTGCTGCAGCCGAAGGCCGCCTCCTCAAAGGACACCGTGACTCTCGCGCGGATGCTCTCGCCCTTTCTCGGGCCGCCGCGCTGTGCGCCGCCGCCGAAGATGTCGCCGAAGCCGCCGCCGAAGAGATCGCCGAAGATGTCTCCAAAGCCGCCGAAGCCGCCGAAGCCCCCAAAGCCGGGGCCGCCTGCCCCGAAGCCGCCGTTGGGATCAAACGCCGCATGGCCGTACTGATCGTAGAGCTTGCGCTTCTGCTCGTCCGAGAGCACCTCGTAGGCCTCGTTGATCTCCTTGAACCGCGCCTCGCACTCCTTGTCGTTCGGGTGCAGATCCGGGTGATTGGCCTTGGCCTGCTTGCGGTAGGCCTTCTTGATCTCGTCGTCCGAGGCGGACTTGTCTACGCCCAGCACCTCATAGTAATCTCGTTTGTTTTCTGCCATATGTGTTTCCTCACAAACTGGCGCACACGTCGGTGTGCGCCAGTCACAGCGTTATTATTTGTCGTCGTCGACCACGGTGTAGTCAGCATCATAATACTGCTGATCATTTCCGCCGCCGGGCTGACCGCCCATGTTGCTGGGATCGAAGCCCGCGCCGGGCTGACCCTGCGGGTTTGCCTGCTGATACATCTTCTCGCTGAGCTTGTAGAACGCCTGCGTCAGCTCCTCGGTCGCGCTCTTGATGGCGGCGGTGTCGGTGCCGGTGAGGGCGGTCTTCAGGCTCTGGAGCTTGCTTTCGATCTCGCCCTTTTCCGCGGCGTCGACCTTGTCGCCCAGCTCCTCGAGGGTCTTCTCGGTCTGATAGACCATCTGGTCGCCCTGGTTGCGCACGTCAACCTCTTCCTTGCGCTTGGCGTCCTCGGCGGCGAACTGCTCGGCCTCCTTGACGGCCTTCTCAATGTCCTCCTTGGACATGTTGGTGGAGGAGGTGATGGTGATGTGCTGCTCCTTGCCGGTGCCGAGGTCCTTGGCGGAGACGT
>JAFRDQ010000098.1 GCA_017411225.1 Oscillospiraceae bacterium | reverse complement strand
GCGAATTCGTACAGACTGCGAATTCGCCTCACACTGTTTTTCATTTGTTCTCCGGCGCGCCGGGAGGGGCAAGCCCCTCCCCTACAAAACGGCTCAATAGGTTTCCAGAAACGAATGTTTCTCCCCCTTCGTTTTCCACCCCGGAAACATGTCCAGATTCACCGCGTGGATGGCGTGGAAAATGTTCGATTCCAGATCCGGGTTGTTCTCGCGGAGGGTGCGGATGAGGTTTTTGACTTCTTTTCGCTTGCTCTCGGTCTCGTGGCCGGCGGTGGCGGTGCGCTCGGTGAAGCGGCAGGCGCACTGGAGAAAAGAGAGCTCGTTGTGCTTTGCCCAGGCGATGATGTCCTCCTCGCGCACGCAGTAGAGCGGGCGAATCAGCTCCATGCCGGGGAAGTTCGTGCTGTGCAGCTTCGGCATCATGCCCTGCAGCTGCGCGCCGTAGAACATGGCCATCACGGTCGTCTCGATCACGTCGTCCCGGTGGTGGCCGAGGGCGATCTTGTTGCAGCCCAGCTCCTGTGCTTTCGCGTAGAGCGCCCCGCGGCGCATCCGCGCGCAGAGATAGCAGGGGTTTTTCTCCGCGCCGTTCGCCACGGCGAAAATGTCCGACTCGAAGATCGTCACCGGCACGCCGAGAATCTCGGCGTTTTCCTCGATCTTCGCGCGGTTTGCCGGGGCGTAGCCCGGGTCCATCACGAGATATTCGAGCGCAAACGGCACGTCGCTGTGGTGGTGCAGCTGCTGCATGAGCTTGGCCAGCAGCATCGAATCCTTGCCGCCGGAGATGCACACGGCGATCTTGTCGCCCGGGGAGATCAGCGCATATTGCTTGAGGGCATTGATAAACGGCGTCCAGAGCTGCTTGTGATAGGTTTTGATGATGCTGCGCTCGATGAGCGCGGAGCGGGAGAGTTCACGGGGCATAGTGATGTCCTTTCCGTACTTAGAGGTACACTTCTCCGGTCAAATACGTCCGGCCCTTTCTCGACTGTCCGCCGAGGTCTTTGACCTCGGCCTTGCCGTATCCGCGCAGGCTGACGACGTCGCCGGGGCGGATCTCGGCGTCGGGGCGGAGGCACTCGGTGTAGTTCAGGCTCGCGTCACCGGCGCGGATGCGCTCGGCGGCCTGCGTGCGCGAGAGGTGAAAGAGCCCCGAGAGCACGGCGTCCAGCCTTGGCGACTGCACCGTGAAGGAGATCTCCTTCACCCGCCGCTCCGGCACGGGGACGTCCTCGAGCGCGACGGCGGCGGTCTTGACGCCGCAGCGGCCGACCTTCTCGATGCCGAGCAGATGCGCCTCCACGCTCTGAATGCAGAGTACGTGCGCGACGCTCTCCTCGATCAGAATGTCCCCGATCCACTCGCGCCCGACGCCCATGCCTAAGAGCGCGCCGAGATAATCCCGGTGCCCCGGCGCGCCGAAGTGCGCCGTGATGCGGATGCAGCGGATCGTGTCCGAGGGGTCAAAATACGCCTCGTCCATCCAGTCCGGGAGAAAGAAGGCGCACCGGCGCTCCGCGCCCTCCACACCGCCGGAAAACACCATGCGGCAGTCCCCGCGCGGGCGAAAGCCGCGCAGAACATACTGCTCCGCCGGGGTGAGAAAGGCCGTGTGCGTCACGGAGCCGGTTTTTTCCGCGCGGGACGCGAGATCGTCCGCGCGCTTTAGAAGCTCTTCATTCGTCATTGGTTCAGATCCCTGATCGCCTGCTCGATCCGCGCGGCCACCTGCTCCACCTCGGCGTGAAACTCCTTCGACGACGTGCGCAGCACGCCCGAGCGGAGCGCCGAAATGCGGATCAGACTGTCCGACGTCACGACGCGGACGGATTCGTTTTTGCCGATGTCGTTCGCGATGCGCTCAATGTAAGCGTCCGCGGTCTCGTGTTCCTTCGTGTAGACGATGTGAATGTTATTGTAGTCGCCCTTCTCGCCGGGGTTTCCGCGCACGCGGTAGCCGTCGAAGACGAGAATCAGCCGCCGCTGCGTAAAGCCCGCGTAGTTCGAGAGCATGTCCATCAGCCGCGTCCGCGCGAGATCGAGATCGTCCCGCGCGAGCGTTTTCAGCTCGTCCCATGCGAAAATCACGTTGTACCCGTCCACGATCAGCGTCTGCTTCCGGCTGTGGAAGGGGTCGGCGGGGTCGGCCGCCGCGTTCACGACCGGGGCCTTGTATTCTTTGCGCCGGATCGGGCCGAATTCGCGCAGCATGATCTCCTCCAGCGCGCGGTCGTCCAGATCGAAGTTGCGCCGGAAGATGCGCGGCGCCGGGGGCGGGGGCTCGGTCTCGCGGCCAAACCCGGTGTCGATGTGCATATAGTCGCGCACCTGATTCCACGGGATCACGGTGCCCGCCCCGTGCGCGCAGAACACGCTGTCGGCGGGGTTTAACGTGTCGCGCTCGGCGTCGTAGCCGATCGCGTCGATCACGGCGTCCGGGTTGTGGCAGGGGGCATAGCCGCCCGATTCGAGCGAGAGACGCCCGCGCCCGCGCGTATAGGCCGCGACCTCCGCTGCGTAGTCGCCCAGAAGGGAGACCGGCGCCGTGCCGTGGATGACGGAAAACTCGCCCTCGGTATCGGGGCCTTCAAACACGCCGTGCTTTAAGCGAATGTCGCTAATCGCCCTGCCGATCTGCTCGGTCGGCACGGCGAGACGAAAGGCGTACTGCGGCTCCAAAATCAGGCTCTCGGCCTGCATGAGTCCCTGCCGCACGGCGCGGTAGGTCGCCTGCCGGAAGTCGCCGCCCTCGGTGTGCTTGGCGTGCGCGCGGCCGGCCAGCAGCGTGATCTTCACGTCCGTGAGCGGCGCGCCGATCAGGACGCCCCGGTGCGTCTTCTCGGCCAGATGCGTCAGAATCAGTCGCTGCCAGTTGCGGTCCAGCGCGTCCTCCGGGCAGCGGCTCTCTAAGAGAATGCCTGCGCCGCGCGCCGCGGGCTCCAACAGCAGATGCACCTCGGCATAGTGCCGCAGGGGCTCAAAGTGCCCCACGCCCTCGACGGGGCCGGTGATCGTCTCCTGATAGAGGATGCGCGGCGCGTCGAGCTTCACCTCGGCGTCAAACCGCTCCTGAATCAGGCTCTGCAGCACCTCGATCTGCACCGCGCCCATCAGCTGCATGCGGATCTCGCGGTGCTCCTCGTCCCAGACGAGGCGGAGCATCGGATCTTCTTCCTCCAATTCTCTCAGGCGCGGCAGAAGCTCCCGCGCGCTCATGTCCGCGGGCGGCGTCACGCGGTAGGTCATCACGGGCTCGAGCGCCGGGCGCAGACCGGTCTCCGCCTCGCCGATGCCCTGCCCGGGCCACGTCTCCGAGAGCCCCTGCACCGCGGCCACGTCGCCCGCCGGGATCTCGTCGGCGGCCTCGAACTTCTCGCCCGAGTAGCGCCGCAGGGCGGTGACCTTCTCCGTCACGGTCTCGCCGCGGCGGTTTTGATAAGTGACCGTGTCGCGCACATGCAGCGCGCCGCCCGTGACCTTCAGGCAGGTGAGGCGCCCGGCCTGCGGCTCGTGCAGGATCTGAAAGACCTGCGCGCCGAAGGCCGCGCCGTAGGCCTTGCGCGGGGCATAGCGCCGCAGAATCGTGAGAAATTCGTCCACGCCCGTGAGCTTCAGCCCCGAGCCGAAGGCGCAGGGGAACACGCGCCGCCGCGCGATGAGCTCGCGCAGCTGATCGTCCTCCAGACAGCCGGACTCCAGCAGCGTCTCGAGCGCAGCCTCGTCCGTCATCGCGGCGTTTTCCCAAAGGTCGTCGGGAGAGGCGGTAAAGTCCACGCAGCCGGGGTCGAGCCGGCGCAGCTCCTGCAGCAGCTCGTCCGGCGTCCGCGTTGTCAGATCCATCTTCGTCACAAAGACGAAGGTCGGGATGTCGTAGCGTTTCAGAAGCCGCCAGAGCGTCTCGGTGTGCGCCTGCACGCCGTCGACCGCGCTGACGACCAGCACCGCGAGATCAAGCGGCTGCAGCGCGCGCTCCATCTCGGCGGAAAAGTCGACGTGGCCGGGCGTGTCGAGCAGCGTCACGTGCAGATCCTCCCCAAGGTCAAATCTGGCCTGCTTGGAGAAGATCGTGATGCCCCGCCGCCGCTCGAGCGCGTGGTAGTCCAGCAGCGCGTCGCCATGGTCCACGCGCCCCAGCGCGCGCCTCGCCCCGCAGCGATAGAGCATCGCCTCCGAGAGCGTCGTCTTCCCGGCGTCCACATGCGCCAAAACACCGAGGGTGAGATATTTGGATGGAGCAGTGTTGTCCATAAGATAACTCCTGAGTTGGATTGCTTAGGAAAGTATACCACAGAATCAGCGGAAAGAGCAAATGAATGGCCGTAGGGGAGGGGCTTGCCCCTCCCGGCGTTCCGGATTCAGAATGATAAACATGTGAGGCGAATTCGAGCATTCTGCGATTTCGCCCCACAGTATCTTAGTATCGGTGTGGTTCTTCGCGGGAGGGGCAAGCCCCTCCCCTACATATCAGTTTTGCAATGAGCTCAGGCGGCTGCCTGGACGCCCTTCTTGTTCACGATGGAGCGGATGACGAAGAGCGTGCAGATCGTGATGGCCGCGCCGATGACGAGGCAGATCCAGGCGTTCTGGACAAAGCCCGCGATGATGTAGTTTACGAAGCAGATGATGCCCACGCACCCGGCGTACGGCAGCTGCGTCGCCACGTGGTTGACGTGGTTGCACATCGCGCCCGCGGAGGCCATGATCGTCGTGTCGGAGATCGGGGAGCAGTGGTCGCCGAAGACCGCGCCGGCGAGGCAGGCGGACATGCCGATGTAGTAAAGCTGCGTGCTGGGATCGCCGAAAACGGCGGCCACGATCGGGATCAGGATGCCGAAGGTGCCCCAGCTCGTGCCGGTGGAGAACGAGAGAATGCAGGCGATGACGAAGATGATCGCGGGCAGGAAGTTGAACAGGCCTGCCGCCGCGCTCTCGGTCACGCCGGCGACGAAGTACTTCGCGCCGAGCAGACCCGTCACGTTCTTCAGAGCGGTCGCGAGGGTGAGGATCGTGATGGCGGGGACCATGTTCATAAAGCCGGTCGGGATCGCCTCCATGGACTCCTTGAAGGAGATCAGGCGGCGGCACCAGTAGTAGACGAGGCTGATGAGGAGGGCAATGAGCGTGCCCCACGGCAGGGCGACGGTCGCGTCCGTGTTGGAGAAGGCGCCCTGGAACTGGTGGAAGTAGTCACCGGAGGCGTCATAGTAGCCGCCCGCGTACAGCAGGCCGATGAAGCAGGCCACGATCAGCACGACCACGGGGAACAGCAGGTCGATGACCTTGCCGTTCGGGTTGAACTTGCTGTTTTCCAGCGCCTTGTCGACGTGGTCGCCGGAGGTGTAGAGGTCGCCGTTCAGGACGGCGTTCATCTCATGCAGGCGCATCGGGCCGAAGTCGAACTTCATCAGGATGATCGCGACGACGAACACGATGGACAGCAGCGAATAGAAGTTATAGGGGATTGCCTTCACGAACAGGACGAAGCCCTGGCCGTCCTCGGCGTAGCTCGAAACGGCGGCGGCCCAAGAGCTGATCGGGGCGATCATGCAGATCGGGGCGGCGGTCGCGTCGATGAGATAGGCGAGCTTTGCGCGGCTGACCTTGTGGCGGTCGGTGATCGGGAGCATGACCGAGCCCACGGTCAGGCAGTTAAAGTAGTCGTCCACGAAGATGAACACGCCCAGAATGAACGTGGCCATCATCGCGCCGACGCGGCTCTTGATGTTCTTCTCGGCCCAGCGTCCGAAGGCCGCGCTGCCGCCGGAGCGGTTGATGAGTACGACCAGGATGCCGAGGATGACGAGGAACATGAAGTTGCCCGCAAGGTCGGTGATCGCGGGGACGATCGCCTCGCCCAGCACGCTGTCGAGCGTGCCGACGGGGGCGAAGTTGTTGGCAAAGAGCGCGCCGAGCAGCACGCCGATGAACAGAGAGGAGAAGACCTCCTTCGTGATCAAAGCGAGCACGATGGCGACGATGGGCGGCACGAGCGCCCAGAAGGAATAGGCCATGGCGCTGCCCGTGGCGACGCCGTTGTCGTCCACGTCCACGGCGAGGCCGGTGACGGTCAGGAGCGACATGGCGAGGATGACCAGCAGCGCGATGGCAAGGAGCTTGCGGCTGTTTCTCATGATGGATGCCTCCAAAATAAAAAATGTGTCCTGAACAGAGGTGAAACTGTTCATGACACAATGAAAATGCAATTGCCCATGACAGCGCTCCGCGAAAAACGCGACAGTCCGCCGGATCTTCTCCGGCGACCCAGCGCCCGCCCGACAGGAATCGAAGCGAACACTTCGGCGGCAGCCCCTTTCCGCTCCCCGGTTCCTGCCGGGAAATGGAGCGTACTGATGACGTCCGCGCCTCTATCACTTTGTTCAGTGCTCTAAAGTATAGTCCGTTAAAGCAGGAAAGTCAACCGTGTTTGTAAATAAATTGTGAATTTAGGCAGATGAGACAGGGAAATACGGGGCAAAACGGGAAAGTTGGGCGGAATGACAAGAGAATTAGGAATGAGGAATTAGGAATTAGGAATTGACAGATGGTTGCTGCGCCGCAAAGAATTGTCATCCTGAGCTTGTCGAAGGATCTTGGCAGCGCAGAAAAGGAGAACCATCAGCGTCTGTCCAACTGCTCTGCCAGGATTCTTCGACTCCGCACTCCGTGCTCCTCTCAGAATGACGAACTTGGAAAACTCCTAACTCCTAATTCCTAATTCCTAACTCCTAATTTACTCCTCCCTCCTCACTATTTTCACATTTACAATGTTTCAAAAACGAGCTATAATAAACTCGAGCAAGAATTTACCGGGAGGGATTACCATGGCGAACTATGTCATCACCATCGGCCGCGAGCATGGCAGCGGCGGTCGTTATCTGGGCGAGGAGCTGGCCAGAGTTCTGGGCATTAAGTGTTATGACTCCGAGCTCATCGCCGAGACGGCGGCCAAGAGCGGCTTTGCCGAGGGCTTTGTCCAGAGCCACGAGGAGCAGCGCCCGCAGAGCTTCCTGTATTCCCTCGTGACCGGCAGCGCCGGCTTCATGGGCGATCAGCCCGTGTCCGTGCAGCTGTTTCAGGCGCAGTCCGACGTGATCCGCAATGCCGCGCGCGCAGGCTCCTGCATCATCATCGGCCGCTGCGGCAACTACGTCCTGCGCGAGGAGAACGTCACGGTTGTGAACCTCTTCGTCCACGCGCCGATGTTCGCGCGCGTCGCCCGCGTCTCTGAGCGCGACAATCTCGACGCCGCCGAGGCCGAGCGCAAGATCAAGCTCACCGACAAGGAGCGCCAGGCATACTACAACTTCTTCACCGGCGAGCACTGGGGCGACGCGAAGGACTATGACCTCACGATCGACACCTCCAAGCTCGGCATCCCCGGCACGGTCACGCTCGTTCAGGAATATCTGAAGCTGCGCGGCCTGATTTAAGGAGGGCGGAAGATGCAGCCGAGTCTGTACATCGTCGTGCCCTGCTATAATGAAGAGGAAGTGCTGCCGATCACCGCGCCGCTCTTTCGCAAAAAGATCCTGCAGCTGATCGCGGACGGCAAGATCTCGGATGACAGCCGCGTGCTCTTTGTCAATGACGGCAGCCGCGACCGCACGTGGGAGCTCATCTGCGCCATGGCGGAAAAAGAGGAGCACATTCTCGGTGCCTCGCTCAGCCGCAACCGCGGGCACCAGAACGCCGTTCTCGCCGGGCTCATGGAGGCGAAGGACCGCTGCGAGATCACGATCTCCATCGACTGCGACGGGCAGGACGATCTCGACGCGATGGACCGCATGGTCGACGCCTATCTCGAGGGAAACGAGGTTGTCTACGGCGTGAGATCGAGCCGCGAGACCGACACGTTCTTCAAGCGCACCACCGCGCAGGGCTTTTATAAATTCCTCTCCGCCATGGGCGCGGAGGTCGTCTATAACCACGCGGATTACCGGCTGGTCTCGTCGCGCGTGCTGCAGCATTTTGCCGATTTCGAGGAGGTCAATCTCTTCCTGCGCGGCATGATCCCGCTCGTCGGCTTTCCGAGCACGACGGTGGAGTATGCCCGCCATGAGCGGCTGGCGGGGGAGAGCAAGTACCCCCTGCGCAAGATGCTCTCGCTTGCGATGAACGGCATCACGAGCCTCTCCGTCAAGCCCCTGCATCTGATTACGTCCTTCGGCGTGTTCGTCGCGATCGTGAGCTTCATCGGGTGCATCTGGGCGCTCGTCTCCGCCCTCGCGGGCAAGACTGTCGCCGGCTGGGCGAGCATGACGTGCATCATTTGCTTTGTCAGCGGCGTGCAGCTCATCTCCCTCGGCATCATCGGGGAATACATCGGCAAGGTCTACATGGAGACCAAGCACCGACCGCGCTACATCATCAGCGAGAGAACGTGGGAAAAATAAGAAAACAGACCGCAAATTCTTCGGCAGAAATTGCGGTCTTTTCTTGCTTTTTTACAGAAATGTGATATTGTTGTCTTGTTGCACAGAGCACATTCTTTCAACAGGGAGGAAGCATATGAAAAAAGTCAATCCGAAGATGTATGACATCATCGGCATCGCCGCCGGCATTCTGCTGCTGGTGGTGTGCATTCTGAGCGTCGTCATCAACAACCAGCCGTCCGTCGCGGGCGCCGCCGAAATTCCGGACACCGCCGTCACTGCCGAGGGCACGGCGCAGGGCCGCAACGGTCCGATCACCGTCTCCGTCACCGCCGATGAGAACGCGATCTATCAGATCGAGGTGCTCGAGCAGGAGGAGACCGAGGGCATCGGCTCCGTCGCCGTGACGGAGATGCCGAGCCGTATTTTCCAGACCCAGAGCCTGCAGGCAGAGGCGGTCTCGGGCGCGACCATCACGTCGGACGCGCTCGTGGAAGCCGTGCGCAACGCGCTCACGAACGCCGGTCTCGATCCGACAGTCTTCGATGTGGAGGCTGTGCTGAACGTCGAGCCCGAGCCGGATGAGGAGCTCAGCTGCGACGTCGTCATCGTCGGCGCGGGCGGCGCGGGCATGACCGCCGCCATCGAGGCGCACGACGCGGGCGCGAACGTCATCGTCGTGGAGAGCACCGCCATGGTCGGCGGCAACTCCGTGCGCTCCACCGGCGGTCTGAACGCCGCCGATACGGAGTATCAGAACCAGAACGAATTCGGCGAGGCCGCCGGCGTGGAAAAGCAGCTCGAGGCCGCCAAGTCCTATCCGGACGACGCGCGCATTCAGGAGCTGGCGGGAATCGTTGCGCAGCAGTGGGCCGATTATCAGGCCAACCCCGACGGTTACTTCGACTCCGTGGAGCTCTTCCAGCTCGATACGCTCATCGGCGGCAAGGCGCTCAACGACACCGCGCTCGTCGAGACCCTCGCGGAAAACAGCGCCGACGCGATCGACTGGCTCAAGGGCATCGGCGCGGACATGCCGAGCGTTTCCAGCTTCGGCGGCGCCTCTGTCAAGCGCATCCATCGCCCGCTCAACGCCGAGGGCAAGGTCGTCCCCGTGGGTGAGTTCGTCGTGCCGATTTTGGAGCAGAACCTCGCCGACCGCGGCGTGGAAGTGCGCCTGAACACCCCCGCGCAGGAGATTTTGATGGACAACGGCGCGGCTGTCGGCGTCGTCTGCAAGGGTCCGACGGGCAATACCGTCACCATCCACGCCAAGGCGGTCGTCCTCGCGACGGGCGGCTTCGGCGCCAACCATGAGATGGTCGAGAGCTATCAGCCCAGCCTCAAGGGCTTCATGAGCACCAACGCCTCCGGCATCCAGGGCCAGGGCATCGCCATGGCGCAGGCGGTCGGCGCGGACACCGTGGACATGGATCAGATCCAGATCCATCCCACCGTGCAGGCTGACACCGCCGCCCTCATCACCGAGGGTCTGCGCGGCGACGGCGCGATCCTCGTCAATCAGGAGGGCAAGCGCTTCTACGACGAGGTCTCCACGCGCGACAAGGTCTCCGCGGCTGAGATCGCCCAGACCGGCTCCGCCAGCTGGCTGATCGTCGACGGCAAGATGGCCGAGGCCTCCAGCGTCATTCAGGGCTACATCAAGCAGGGTATCACCGTCACCGGCGACACGCCCGAGGCGCTCGCCGAGGCGATGGGCATCGATCCCGCGGCCTTCGCCGAGACGCTCAAGACCTGGAACGGCTACGTTGAGCAGAAGAATGATCCGGACTTTGGCCGCACCAGCTTTGCCGAGCCGCTGGATACCGCGCCGTACTATGCCATCCATGTCACGGCGGGCGTCCACCACACGATGGGCGGCGTGAAGATCAACACCAACGCCGAGGTCATCGACACCAACGGCAGCGTCATCCCCGGCCTCTTCGCGGCCGGTGAGGTCACCGGCGGCGTCCACGGCGGCAACCGTCTGGGCGGCAACGCCGTTGCCGACTTCGTGATCTTCGGCCGCATCGCCGGCACGAGCGCAGCGGAGTACATCGGCGCAGCAGAGCTCGATCAGGCGGCATAACGCTGAAATAGATTCTGTAGGGGAGGGGCTTGCCCCTCCCGCGCAGAACCGCAAACAGAATACAAGAAATGTGAGGCGAATTCGCACCTGTGTACGACTTCGCCTCACCTGTTTTTAAGCTTGAAAGACCGGAACGCCGGGAGGGGCAAGCCCCTCCCCTACAGCTCAACGGGGACTTCTTCTTCAAACTCTTCGTCCTCCAGATCCTCCGGGGCCTCGCCGAGACCGGTGACGATCGGGCGGAGCACGTCGGGGGAGAGCTTCACGACGTGGCGGTCGTAGGTGATGAGACCGTTCATCTCGGTCTCCACGTCCGAAAGCTGCGTGTAAACCGCGGCGGCGAGTCCCTTTTCCACCGCCGGGTGGATCTGCTTGTAATAGAGCTTGCAGAGCGCCTTTTCCAGCGCCTTTTCGTCGCCGCAGGGCTTGTAGCCGAAGGGGCGGTCCGGGCGGCTGTGGTCGGCGATCTTGAGCGTATAGCCGCCGAACTCCGACAGGAGCACCGCGCGGCCGAGCTTGTCGGGCTTGAAGCGGTAGGGCGTGAAGTAGACGTGCAGGCTCTGCGTCTCGCCGATGCCCTGATCGTGCCAGCCGCTGGCGTGGTCAATCACGCGCGTGCGGTCGATCGAGTGGATCGTCTCGACGGCGGTCTGGCTGTCGAACTGGCCCCAGCCCTCGTTGAACGGCACCCACAGCACGATGCTCGGGTGGTTGTAGAGGTGCGAGACCATGCGCCTGAGCTCCATGAGGAAGTTTGCCCTGCCCTCGGCGCTCTCGCGGCCGAAGATGCGGTAGCGGCTGTCGTCGAGGTGCCGCTTTGTCACGAGCGGGGCGGTGATCACGGCGGGGGAGTATTCCCCGCCGCCCGCCGGCATGTCCTGCCAGACGAGCATGCCCAGCCGGTCGCAGTGGTAGTACCAGCGGTCGGGCTCCACCTTCATGTGCTTGCGCAGCATGTTGAAGCCCATGTCCTTCGCGGTCATGATATCGAAGATCATCGCCTCGTCCGCGGGCGGGGTGTACTGCCCGTCGCTCCAGTAGCCCTGGTCGAGCAGACCGTTTTGGAAATACGGCTCGCCGTTTAACAGCAGGCGCGGCACGCCATTTTCGTCCGGGCCGACGGCGATGCTGCGCATGGCGAAATAGCTCTTCACGCGGTCGACGCCGTCGAGCGTGACGCTGAAATAATAGAGCTTCGGGTGCTCCGGCGTCCAGAGCTCGCACTCCGGCACCGGCACGCGCACCGTGGACCCGGCGGGGAAGGCGTATTTCCTGCCGTGGATGCCGGCGACGCACTTGCCCTGCCCGTAGACCACGAGCTCCAGCAGCCCCTCGTCGGGACGCGGCGTGATTTTCAGGCCGCGGATGTAGTTTTTCGGCACGCTCTCGAGCCACACCGTCTGCCAGATGCCGCTCTGCCCGGGATACCAGATGCCCGTGCCCTCGAGCCGCTGCTTGCCGCGGGGCAGCTCGTTGCGGTCGGTCAGATCGCGCACGCAGACCATCAGCGTGTTCGAGCCCTTTTTCAAGAGCTCCGTCAGATCCACGGTGAAGGGACTGTAGCCGCCGGAATGGGAGCCGGCCTCCACGCCGTTGAGCCAGACGCTGCAGAGCTGATCCACCGCGCCGAAGTGCAGCAGCACGCGGCCGCGGAAGAAGTCCTCCGGCAGCGTGAAGTCGCGGATATACCAGAGCCAGTCGCCCGGGCGGATGCGCCGCTCCACGCCGGAGAGCTGGCACTCCGGGCTGTAGGGCACGATGATCGTGCCGTCCGCCTTCGTCGGGCGCTGGGCGTCCTGCGTGACGGCATACTGCCACGGGCCGTTGAGATTATAATAGCTGTCGCGCACCAGCTGCGGGCGCGGATACTCCGGCAGCGGCGCGTCAGGATTGAATTGTTCGCCCCAGGGGGTGAGCATGTCGGATGACCTCCTTGCGTGAGGGGAAAGTTCAATTAGGAGTTAGGAATTAGGAGTTAGGAATTAGGAGTTTTCCGAGTCTGTCATTCTGAGCGGAGCACGGCGTCCAACCGGGCTTGCTCCATTCCGCCGCCTTGGCGGCGTCTCCATATCCGCGCCCCCGGTTCTCCTTAACCAAATCAAAGCCTATGCTTTGATTTGGAGAGGAAGAAGGAAGGAGCGGATGCATAGCCGTCGCGCCAAAGCGCGGCTGCGGCGCGGAGCGAGTTTCTTCTGACGACGAAGAATCTTGGCAGCGCAGATGGATAGAGGCTGCAGGTTCTCTCTTGCTGCGGTGACAAGATCCTTCGACAAGCTCAGGATGACAAAACAGATTCTGCGCAGCAACCAACTGTCAATTCCTAATTCCTAATTCCTCATTCCTAACTTTTTTATTCTACCCGATTTCCCTGCGTTTGTTAAGCGCTAATTTTATTTTTCGACAAAAAAATACATCGTGCCGCAAAATGGGACATCGGCCTGCTGAAGTGCCGCAAAAGTGGCAAAAATTGCTGAAAATGCTGACGTTTTGGCAGGTTTGTTAATAATTAAATTAGTGCAAAGCCGCGTTTTTGGTGGACTTGTGCAAGCGTGTGTGATAAAATATCTTAGTCATAAAATAGAGAGGTGATGCAAATGCCCTTTAAGTATCATGGCGGAGTTCATCCGAACTATATGAAGGCGCCGGACGTTCCGGTGATCTCCATTACGCCGCCGCCGCAGGTCGTCGTGCCCATGGCGCAGCACATCGGTGCGCCGTGCAAGCCGATCGTCGCGGTGGGCGACTATGTGACGATGGGCCAGAAGATCGGCGACAACCCCGCGCCGGTATCCGCCCCGATTCATTCGCCCGTGTCCGGCAAGGTCATCGCCATCGAGCCGAGACCCCATCCCCTGGGGGACAACATCCCGGCCGTGGTAATCGAAAATGACTATCAGGACACCCCATGTACCGATCTGGCCCCGCTGACCGAGGCGGAGCTGCAGGATCAGGAAGCCATTCTCACGCGCATTCGCGAGGCCGGCATCGTCGGCATGGGCGGCGCCATGTTCCCCACCGCGTTCAAGATCCGCGGCGGTCTCGGCAAGGTCGACACGCTCATCATCAACGGCGCCGAGTGCGAGCCGTATCTCAACGGCGACCACTGGACCATGCGTCTGCATCCGGAAGAACTGCTCAAGGGCATTCAGCTTGCCCGCATCGCTTCCGGTCTTGACAAGGCCTACTACGGCATCGAGAAGAACAAGCAGGACGCGATCGATCTGCTCAACTCCAAGAACCCCGCGCAGTACGGCGTGGAGATCGTGCCCGAGGAGGTCAAGTACCCCCAGGGCGGCGAGAAGCTGCAGATCAAGGCCATCACGAACCGCGAGGTCAAGCCCGGCGGTCTGCCGGCGGGCGTCGGCTGCAACGTCATCAGCACGCAGACGGCCTATGCCATCTACCGCGCCTGCTATGAGGGCGTGCCCTGCTATCAGCGCACGCTCACGATGGGCGGCAGCGCGCTCGGCAAGAGCGTGAACGCCACGGTCCGTGTCGGCACCCCGATCCGCTACATGGTCGAGCAGGTCGGCGGCTTCGTCAAGGAGCCCCGCAAGATCGTGCTCGGCGGCCCGATGATGGGTCTCATCTGCTCGAACATCGACGCGGTGAACATCAAGGGCACCGCGGGTCTGCTGTTCTTCACCGAGGAGGAGGACCGCAACGTCGAGAATCCGACGTGCATCCACTGCGGCCAGTGCCTGCAGGTCTGCCCGATGAAGCTCGAGCCCGTTTACATGTACAAGTACTTCCAGAAGCGTGACTTCGAGAAGATGCAGAAGTATCACATCCTCGACTGCATCGAGTGCGGCTGCTGCTCCTACAACTGCCCGGGCAGACTGCCGCTGACGCACACCTTCAAAACCGCGAAGCTCCTCTTCGCCGCCCGCGCCGCCGAGGAAAAGGCCCGCGCCGAGGCCGCCGCGAAGGAAGCCGAAGCGAAAAAGGAGGCTGAAGCCAAATGACAAGAAAAGAATATACGTTTGACGCCGGCTATCAGCCTCAGGTCCGCGCGAAGCGCGGCACGTCGAACATCATGCTCGATGTGATCATCGCCCTGATCCCCGCCATCTGCGTCGGCGTGTGGCAGTTCGGCTTCAAGGCGCTGATCCCGGTCTGCACGAGCGTGCTCAGCTGCGTGTTCTTCGAGTGGGCTTACCGCAAGCTCCTGCATAAGCACGCCACGATCGGCGATCTCTCCGCCGTCGTCACGGGCCTGCTCCTCGCCATGACCCTTCCCGCCAACGCCCCGTTCTGGCTGCCGATCATCGGCGCCCTCTTCGCGATCGTGTTCGTCAAGCAGCTCTACGGCGGCATCGGCACCAACTTCCTCAACCCCGCGCTCGCGGGCCGCGCCTTCCTCTTTGCGTCCTACGCCATGCTCATGACCCAGTGGACCACCCCCAACGGGCTCAAGGGCAGCGTCGACGCGATCACGATGGCCACCCCGCTCAGCTCCATGAAGGCGGGCGTCGCCCTGCCCGAGTATTTCACCGTGGCCGACATGTTCATCGGCCGGATGCCCGGCTGCTTCGGTGAGATCAGCGCGGCCGCGCTGCTGCTCGGCGGCATCTACCTCATCTGCCGCAAGGTCATCACCTGGCACATCCCCGTCGCCTTCATCGGCACGGTCGCCGTGCTCAGCCTGATCTTCGGCGGCGGCAGCGAGTACAGCCACGTCGACTGGATGGTTTACAACCTCCTCTCCGGCGGTCTGATGCTCGGCGCCATCTTCATGGCCACCGATTACTCCACCAGCCCCACGGGCTTCAACGCCCGCCTGATCTACGGCGCGGGCTGCGGCATCCTCACGGTCGTCATCCGCCGCTTCGGCGGTTACCCGGAGGGCGTCAGCTTCGCGATCCTGATCATGAACTGCTGCGCGTGGTTCCTCGATCAGCTCACGCAGCGCCGCCAGTTCGGCGTCAGCCGTGAAGACGTGAAGGCCAAGAAGGCAGCCGCCAAGGCAGCCAAGAAAGAAGCAAAGGAGGCGGCAGCACAATGACGGAAACCAAACAGTCCGGCGGCGGCCAGATCCTCAAGCTCGCTCTGGTTCTGCTCGCGGTCGCCGCGGTCATCGCGCTCGTTCTCGGCGTGGTGAACGAAATCACCAGGGGCCCCATCGAGCAGTACCTCAACGGCAAGCGCGACGCCGCTTACGCCATGGTCATGCCCGGCGAGGGCAACACCTATGAGGAGATCGAAGCCGGCACCTATGCCAACGATCCCTCCAACTCCATCACCAAGCTGTGCACCGCGAAGGACGCTTCCGGCAACGATATCGGCTATGTCGCCGAGACCACCTTCTCCGGCGCGCAGGGCATGATCACGATGGTCATTGGTCTGGACAACGACCTCACCTGCACCGGCATCGGCGTGACCGAGCACTCCGAGACCTCCGGCCTCGGCGCGAAGGCTGCCGATCCCACCGATCCCTTCCCGCAGAGCATGGTCGGCCTGACCGACGGCGCGAAGCTCTCGAAGGACGGCGGCTCCGTTTCCGCCATCTCCGGCGCGACGCTCACCAGCCGCGCGGTCGTCACCGAGATCCAGACGGTCATCGACGCCGTCAAATCGCTGTAAAGGAGGCCGGACATGAATATCAAACAGCAATTCAAAGAGGGCCTTATTACCAACAACCCCGTGCTCGTGCAGCTGCTCGGCATGTGCGCCACCATGGCCATCACGACGAGCCTCTTCAACGGCATCGGCATGGGCTTCTCGGTCCTGATCATCCTGACGTGCTGCAACGTCGTCATCTCCCTGATCCGTAAGATCATCCCGAACGACATCCGTCTTGCGATCTTCGTTCTCGTCATCGCCGGCTTCGTCACGATCGTTGACCTCGTGCTGCAGGCGTTCATCCCCGCGCTGAGCGAAAGCCTCGGCGTGTTCATCCCGCTGATCGTCGTCAACTGCATCATCATCGGCCGCGCGGAGGCCTTCTGCCAGAAGAATCCCGTCGGCGCGAGCTTCTTCGACGGCATCTTCCAGGGCCTGGGCTACACCTGCGTGCTGATCTGCATGTGCGTGATCCGCGAGTTCCTCGGCAAGGGCTCCTTCGGCTCCGGCATCTTCAACACCACCAACGGCATCGGCACCGGCTCCGGCATCCACATCTTCCCGAGTGAATACGGCGCGCTCGTGCTCACGCTCCCGATCGGCGGCTTCATTACGCTCGGCTGCCTGATCGCGCTGATGCAGTATGTGCTCAAGAAGAACGAGAAGAAGAAAGAAGCGAAAGAGAAGGAGGGTGCGAACGTATGAATGCCAACGCAACCATTATTGAGATCGTACTGAGTGCCATCTTCATCAACAACTTCATTTTCTCGCAGTTCCTCGGCTGCTGCCCGTTCCTCGGCTGCTCGTCCAAGATCGACACCGCCGCCGGCATGGGCCTCGCGGTCATCTTCGTCATGGGTCTCGCCTCCGCGATCTGCTGGATCGTGAATGAGTACATCCTCGTCACGCTCCACCTCGAGTTCCTGCAGACCATCGCCTACATCCTCGTCATCGCGGTGCTCGTGCAGTTCGTCGAGATGTTCCTGAAGAAATCCGTTCCCTCCCTGTATTCGGCGCTCGGCATTTATCTGCCGCTGATCACCACCAACTGCGCGGTGCTCGGCGTCGTCCTGCTCAACACCCAGTACAGCTTCAACTTCCTGCAGAGCGTGGTCTACGGCGTCACCGGCGGCGCGGGCTTCATGCTCGCCATCTGCCTGATGGCCAGCGTGCGCGAGAAGATCGAGTTTGCGGACTATCCCGAGAGCTTCAACGGCTTCCCGATCGCTCTCGTCACCGCCGGCCTGATCGCCCTTGCGTTCATGGGCTTCTCCGGCATGAAGATTGTCTAAGGAGGGCCGGAAATGAACTTTACCAACATTCTCATCGCCATCGCCGTGCTCGGCGCCATGGGCGCGATCTTCGGCGCGGCTCTGGCCTTCGCGGCCAAGATCTTCCACGTCGAGGTCGACCCCAGAGAGGCCGCCATCCGTGAATGTCTCGCGGGCGCCAACTGCGGCGGCTGCGGCTTCCCCGGCTGCGACGGTTATGCCAAGGCGGTCGCCGAGGGCAAGGCCCCCACGAACAAGTGCGTCGCGGGCGGCGCGGAGTGCGCTGCCAAGGTCGCCGAGATCATGGGCGTCTCCGCCGGCGCCGGCGAAAAGATGGTCGCCTTCGTGCCCTGCTCCGGCTGCTCCGATGTGGCGGTGCCTCGCTTCGAGTACACCGGCCCCAAGGACTGCCAGGCCGCCATGCTCTTCGGCGGCAAGAGCAACAAGGAGTGCACCTTCGCCTGCATCGGTCTCGGCAACTGCGAGCGCGCCTGCAAGTTCGACGCCATGCACGTCATCAACGGCGTCGCCAAGGTCGACCGCGAAAAGTGCGTCGGCTGCATGGCCTGCCGCGACGTCTGCCCGAAGAAGCTCGTGCAGGAGGTTCCCTACAAGCAGACCGTTCTGCAGGCCTGCCGCAACGAGAACAAGGGCGCCGTCACCCGCAAGATCTGCGACGTCGGCTGCATCGGCTGCATGAAGTGCCAGAAGGAGTGCCCGGCGGACGCGATCAAGGTCGAGAACTTCCTCGCCCGCATCGACTACAGCAAGTGCGTCCAGTGCGGCCACTGCGTAGACATCTGCCCGCGCGGCATCCTGAAGGATCAGGTCATGCCTGTCAAGAAGGAAGCGTAAAACCAATTAAAAAAGAGCCCGCACAGCGGGCTCTTTTTTTGTGAGTTAGGAGTTAGGAATTAGGAATCAGGAATTAGGAATGAAGGTGCGCTTCGCGCCATAAATCATATTCCGTCGGCGTCAGCCGACGCCATCAATTCCTAATTCCTCATTCCTCATTCCGAATTGAAAAGAGAGCCTGCTGTGCAGACTCTCTTTTTGTGTTATCTTCTTCTGCCGCCTCGTTCAAACTCCCTCCGCATGGCTTCTTCCTGCTGCTTGCGGAAGAGGGCTTCCTCCTGCTGCCGGCGGCGGCGCATCTCCTGCGCTCTGGCGCGGCGGCGGCGCTGGTAGCGGATGTAGCTGACGAGATAGACAATGACGATTGCGAGCACGATGAGCAGCGCGATGAGCACCACGGGCTTGGCGAAGAAATTGTGCAGCCCCTGCCGGAGATACACGCCGTGGCTCAGCGACACGTCCACGCTCGCCACGAGCGGGATGCGGCCGAGCTCCTGCCCGTCCTTTGACACGACGAGCTCGCCCAGCACGTCCCCGGCTCTCACCGGCGCGACGACCGGCGTCCCGTCCCGCTCGGAGAAGATCGTGATGTCCTTCTGATACAGGGAGAGATCCGTGTCGTTCGGCAGCACCGCGGCGAGATCCGATTGCGGATGCACCGTCACGCGGTCGGCGTCCGAGCCCATCTCGACCGCAACGTCCGCCATCGGCGTGTCCGCGCTCACGACGGTCTGGATGCTGAAGTGGTTGTAGAGCCACTCATAGAGGTCGATCGAGTCGGTGAAGTTGTGGAAGTCGAGTGTGCCGTCGTCCTTCTCGGAGGTGTCGCTTCCGAGGATGATGCACAGGAGCTTGACGGTGTTTTTCTCCGCCGTGGAGATCAGGCAGTAGCCCGCAGCGTTCGTGTGGCCGGTCTTGATGCCGGCGGCGGGCTCGTAGAGGTAGTTGGGATACATGACGGCGTTCGGGTTAATGAGCCCGTTCGTGTTCTGCAGCACGCGCGCGTCGCTCATGTTCGTCGCGGGGATGGAGTAGCTGAGCGTGTTGCTGATCGTCTCGAAGAGGGGGTACTTGAGCGCCTCCTCCGTGATCAGGCGGAGATCCGCCGCCGTCGTGTAGTGGTTGTCGTCCGGCATACCGTGCGGGTTCATGAAGTGCGTCCCCGTGCAGCCGAGCTCGGCGGCGCGGTCGTTCATGCGCTGCACAAAGGCGGAGATGCTCCCGGCGAGATGCGCGCCGATCACGTTGCAGGCCTCGTTGGCCGAGGAGATCATCGCGCAGTAGAGATACTGCTCAAAGGTCATCGTCTCGCCCGGCTGGATGCCCGCCGTGCTCGATTCCTCGTCCAGACCCTGGCGCGCGTCGGCTCCGGCGGTGACCTCGTCGGTGAGCTGCACCTCGCCCCGGTCGAGCGCCTCGAGCGCGAGGAGCACGGTCATGATCTTCGTCAGACTTGCGGGGTAGGCCTTCTGGTCGGCGTTGCGGGCGTAATACGTCTGCCCGGATTCGAGATCGCACAGCAGCGCGCACCTGGCGTGAATGTCCGGCGCGGGCTGCGCCTCACCCCCGGCGGAGTAGTTCGCCGGCGTGTCCGCGGCGAGCGCCGGGACGCAGAGCGTGACCGCCAGACACAGGATCAGCAAAAACAGAATCGGCTTCGATTTTCTCATGGTTTTCTCCGATAAACTATGGTATATTATAATAAGTACAGTATGCACCCGTGCCATTATACTGTTTTTGTCGTCGAAAAGCAAATGAAATCGTCGAAGGGAGGACCTCCTTATGAAAATACTCGTCGTCGATGATGAGAAAACCATCGTCAAGGGCATCAAATTCAATCTGGAAAACGAGGGCTACGAGGTGGACGCCTGCTATGACGGCGAGGCCGCCGTGGAGCTCGCGCGCAGCGGCGACTATGCCGTGATCCTCCTCGATCTCATGATGCCGAAGGTGGACGGGCTCGAGGCCTGCCAGCAGATCCGCCAGTTCTCCACCGTGCCGATCATCATGCTTACGGCCCGCAGCGAGGACGCCGATAAGCTCATGGGCTTTGAGTCCGGCGCGGACGACTATATCACCAAGCCCTTCAACATCCTCGAGCTGAAGGCGCGCATCCGCGCGCTCATCCGCCGCAGCAGCATGCCCGTCGCCGGCGCGCCGAAGAGCGGCAAGCTCGTGCGCGGCCAGATCGAGATCGACCCCGAGCGCCGCAGCGCCAAGCGCTTCGGCGAGAACGTGGAGCTCACGGTCAAGGAGTTTGACCTGATCGAGCTGCTCATGCGCAACCCCGGCAAGGTCTACAGCCGCGAAAATCTGCTCGACCTCGTCTGGGGCTATGAGTATCAGGGCGATATCCGCACGGTCGACGTGCACATCCGCCGCCTGCGCGAAAAGCTCGAAAAGCAGCCCAACAGCCCGGAATACATTATTACAAAGTGGGGCGTGGGGTATTACTTTGCCGAGGCGTAAAAGAATGCGAGTTAGGAGTTAGGAATTAGGAATTAGGAATGATACCTTTAAACTCCACACTCCACACTCCAAACTCCACACTTGAAATTGAGGCGCACAATTCTATGAACGAACCAGTTTCCAAAAAGCCCTATCGCTACAGCGTGCAGCTGCAGTTTGCGGCTTATTTCTTCCTGCTCACGGTGGTGCTGCTCGCGCTTTTGAACACCTATCCGCTGCGCGCGTCGCGCGATGTGGTGTTCTCCGAAAAGGAGAGCGCGCTGATGAGCCGCGCCTCGGTGCTCTCGTCGTCCCTCTCGCTGATGGAGACGCTCACCGAGGACAACACCCGGCAGGTTATGAGCCTGCTCGACACGACCGGGCTCGAGCGCGTGCTGGTCACCGACCCGGAGGGCGCGCCGCTCTATGACACGCTCGACGCCGAAGCCGACGCGCCCGCGGAGGTGCAGACTGCGCTGGGCGGCAAGGCGGCCTTCCGCTCGAACTTTGACATGACGGCCTTCGACTCCGGCGCGGCTGTGCCCGTGCGCAACAACGGGCGCACGATCGGCGCGGTCTACATTCTCGAGCACGACGCCGAGCAGGCGGAGCTGATCGTCTCGATCCAGCACCGGCTCGGCACGATCTCCCTCGCGGCGGCGCTGCTTGCGCTCGTCATCATCTTCTTCTCCATCCGCATGATGACGCGCCGCATCACGATGCTGGCCGACGGCGTGCGCACCGTGCAGTCCGGCGACTATTCCTTCCGCCTGAAGCTCACCGGAAACGACGAGCTCACCGAGCTCGGGAGCGAACTCAATCACCTCACCGAGCGGCTCGAGACCACCGAGGCCGAGCGCCGCCGCTTCGTGTCGGACGCGTCGCACGAGCTCAAGACCCCGCTCGCCTCCATCCGCCTGCTCTCGGACAGCATCGTTCAGAGCGAGGGCATGGACGCCGAGACCATGCGCGAATTCGTCACCGACATCGGCGTCGAGGCCGAGCGCCTCCAGCGCACGACGGAGAAGCTTCTGAATCTCTCCCGCCGCGACGACGGCGTGCAGGCCGAGCTGCAAAACGTCGATCTCAAGGCCGCTGTCGAGGGCACGCGCCGCCTGCTCGAGCCGCTGGCGCAGGCCAGCCGCGTCACGGTCGAGACCGAGCTTGCCGAGGGCTGCGTCGTGCGCGCGACGGAGGACGATATCTATCATATTGTATTCAACCTCGTCGAAAACGCGATCAAATATAACCTCCCGATGGGGAAGGTGCTTGTCAAAACCGCGCGCGAGGACGACCGCTGCCGCCTCGTTGTGGAGGACACCGGCATCGGCATCCCCGAGGCCGACCGGCCGAACGTCTTCACGCGCTTTTACCGCGTGGACAAGGCCCGCAGCCGCGAGCACGGCGGCAGCGGCTTGGGCCTGTCCATCGTGCACGACGCGGTCAAGCTCTACGGCGGCGAGATCACCCTCGAGGGGGTAGAGCCGCATGGAACAAGGTTTACTGTCGATTTCCCGGCGAAGGCGTAGACCCCCACCGGCCTCGCTTCGCTCTGCCACCTCCCCCCCCTGAGGGGGAGGCAAGTGGGTGCGCCAATGCACTCGGCTCCCCCTCCGGGGGAGCTGGCCGCGCAGCGGGCTGAGG
>JAFRDQ010000097.1 GCA_017411225.1 Oscillospiraceae bacterium | reverse complement strand
GGCTGGTGCTTCGTCCAAAGCAGATTTGGCACAAACAGCATCAGCAGGAAAACCAGTCCCACATAAGAAAAACCGAAATGCATCTCTGTCAAAGCCTCCGTTCTTTCAGCGGTGGATGTACATTCTCGACATCCCCGGCTCACCGTCTCCCTGCACCATGCAGAGAAACTCCCAGCCGTAACGCTCGTAAAAACCGGTGTGGTCGGTGAGCAGATACACCGGCGACACGCCCCCGGCACGCAGATCCTCCACCGCCATGTTCAGCAGCCGCCCGGCGACGCCCCGGCCGCGATGGTTTTCCTCTGTATACACCGCGCAGACGTTCGGCGTCAGATCCCTGCGGTCATGGAAGTCGTTTTCAATGACGCCCAGTCCGCCGACGATTCGCTCGCCGTCGAGACACAGATACCAGCCATATTCCGTCTCCCGGTTCAGATACGCCGTCATGCAGGAGCGGTAGGCTTCCTCCGGGACGCGCCATTTGGAATGAAACCATCGCGCCGCCGGCTCCATCTGCTCCGGGCAGTCCCGCAGGGTGAGGAAGCGATACGTTCCCGATTGATTGCGGCTGTTCATCGTTGACTCCCTCAAATCATCATCAATTGCACCAAAGCAGAACAGTAGGGGCGACCTGCGGTCGCCCGCGCGGTACAAGTTGAAATGTCGATCGGATTCCCTGCGAATTCGCAATTGGCTAACATTTGCCGTAGGGCGGGTTGCGCCAGCGCCCGCCTGTGAGATTTTGCTTTTGGTAAGAGGCGGGCGCTTCGCAACCCGCCCTACGGCGTCTGAAAGAATACGCAAATAGTCGAGCGACCGCAGGTCGTTCCTACGGTAGTTTGAGCGATTGCGAATGCGCCGAAGTCCGGCAGTATATGGTACCTTGTTCCGCGCGGGCGGATGATATCCGCCCCTACGGCAGCTTCGGCATCCATCGTGTACGCCTTGGCTCAGCACAATGTTTCGGCCTGCTCTGCACGGGCGGTGACATCCGCCTCCTCCGCGCCTCTTTGCATCACGTAATAGGTCAGATCCCGAGGGATGCCCAGATAGGTCAGTTCGTTTTCCGAGAAATGGCTGAATGCCATGCCGCATTTTTCCATCACGCGGCGGGAAGCGTCGTTCCCGGTGAAGTACGACGCGTACACCGTTTGCATTCCTTTCTCTCGAAACAGGTATTCCAAAAACCGCCGGACGGCCTCTGTGGCGCAGCCTTTGCCCCAGTAGTCCGAGCCGAGACCGTAGCCGATCTCGCAGGAATCTTCCTTCTCATCCGCGTATAGGATGATGCCGATCAGCCGCCCCGTCTCTTTCAGCCGGATCGCGAACAGATCCCGCCGGGCCGGATAGGAGGAAAAGTCGAATGCCTCCATGGTCTCGGCGTACCGGCAGATAAAGGTCTCCAGCACCTTTTTGTCGTACGAGATATTGCGGAAGTAATCCGCTTTGTCGGTCTCCCGAATTGGATCAATCAATAGTCTTTCCGTTTCCATGCCAGTCTCAGATTTCCTGATCAAACCGAATCCTTTGCCGCTCCGCGTCCACGACCGCGTCGACGCCGAAGGGGAGGATGCATCTGGGCAGGGCGTGACCGATGTTGATGTTGAAGACGATGGGCAGCTCCGGGCAGTCGATGACCTCGACGAGCAATTTCTTGTATTCCTCCGCGTGCGCCTCGTCCATCGGCTTTCCGGCGAGCACGCCGGAGACCGCTTCGAAGACGCCCGCCTCCTTCAGATACGCGAGCGCGCGACGGTACTTTTCGGGCTCCGGCTTTTCCTCACTGGATTCCAGCAGCAGAATCCGCCCCGCCCAGTCCGCGGCGTCCGGGAACAAGACGTACTGCTCGCAGAGCGCGGGCATGTCGGCATATCGCTCGCCGTTGAAGATATCATAGATGGTATCGATGCAGCCGCCGAGGATCTTTCCGGAGAATACAGGCGGCCCCTGCAGCAGCTCGAAGCCGTGATCCGGCAGCGCCTGCCGCGGGACACCAACCTGATCCGGCGTGAAGCGCTCGCGCTCGCGGTACCAGACCGGGCTCGGCGCGATCTCCCGGATGTGCCCGGTGCGGATCAGCTCCTCAAAATACTGCCGCGTGTACGGCAGCATCTCCGGCCCGAGCTCGCAGACGTCGGAGAAAAACGACTGCCCGTAAAATGTTTTCAGCCCGACCTTGTGCAGCATCAGGTGATTGATCGTGGTATCGGAAAAGCCCAGAAACACCTTGTCCGTGACCGCGTTTTTGAGCTCGTCGTACTCGAACAGATACGGCAGGAGGCGGTAGGTGTCATCCCCGCCGATGGCGCAGAGGATCATGTCGATCTCCGGATCGCGAAAGGCCTCCAGCAGATCCTCGGCGCGCTGTTCCGGGTGCGCCTGCACATAGTTCAGCCCCTTTTTCGCATGGGGCATGAACTTGACGTTCAGGCCATACTCCTCCAATCGGCGCAGACCGAGCTCCACCTCAAACTGCACGCCGGGCTCCCCGATGATGCCGCTGGAGAGGCTGACGATGGCAATGTTTTTGATCATATCATTCTCCTCCGTAGGTTTTCACAAAATGGCGGCTGAACGCCTCGATCTGCGCCATGGCGTCCCCCGTTTTCTCCGGCTCGCGGTCGCAGAGGTGGATGAGCGAAGAGATCGGCGCAGTGTAGGCGAAGGCGAGCATCTGGGGATCCTCCCGGCGGAGCAGGCCCTTTTCCATCATGCCGGTGAAGATCCGCGTAAACATCTCCGTGAGGCCGGTGAGAAAGTGTTTTGTCGCGAGCGCCCGCGCGCGTGGATCTCTGTACTGTTCAAGCGTCAGCACCTTGCGCGTCATGATGATTCTTTCGTCCCGAATCGTGAGATTTACCATCCGCATTGTCATCTGCGTCAGCCCCTCCAACGACTCCGGCACGGGCGGCAGATGCTCCGCCGAACCGAAGCGCTCGGCGTAATAGGCAATCATCTCATCGAGCAGCGCGTTCCAGATGGCCTCCTTGCTCTCAAAATGCCGATAGAGCGAGGATTTGCCCATGCCGAGCGCCGCCGAGAGCTCGCGGATGTTCGTGCCCGCGTAGCCGTTCTGAGAAAACAGCTCCAACGCCGCAGAGAGGATTTTTTCTTTCGTATCTTTCGCCATAACGCACCTCCGGGAAAAAAGCGAACGTTCGTTCGCATTCTCAGTATAGCGAACGATCGTTCGCATGTCAAGAGGGGGTTGCCGATCTGGAGCGAATATGGTATGTTAGACACAGTACCCGTAAAATGTTTCGGAAAAGGAGGAAAACAGCATGTCCGGTTTTGAGAAGTTTCTCGACGCTTTCTTCGATATCTTCGGTTCGTTCTTTGCCAGCATTCTGTGGTGGCTGAACGGCTGAAAGCTGTCATAAAAGCAAGAGGAGAGGCAATTCGCCTCTCCTCTTGCGCAATACGGCAAAAACTGGTAGAATCGACGCATCACAAATACAGGAGGGTGAACGATGCACCATCTGAAACGCGCACTCGCGGCGCTGCTGTGTCTCGCAGTGATTCTCTGTGCAGGCTGCAGCGCACCGCGGCCGCAGGACACGGAGGGAACGAGCGAGCTGCAGTACATTTTCGTGCACGGTCTGTCCGGCTGGGGCCGGTATGACAAGATCTACCGCGTCGCCCCCTACTGGGGCACGCGAAACGGCGACTTGATGAAGTATCTCGGCGCGGAGGGCTACCGCTGCCACGCGGCCTCCGTCGACCCGATCGGGAGCGCCTGGGACCGCGCCTGCGAGCTTTACGCGCAGCTGACCGGCTCCGTGGTGGACTACGGCGCAGAGCACAGCGCGCGCTGCAGCCATGAGCGCTTCGGCGCGGACTACACGAACGACCCGCTGATCCCCGACTGGAACGCGGGCGGGAAGATCGTGCTGCTCGGCCACAGCTTCGGCGGGGCGACGATCCGGCTCTTTGCGGAGATTCTGGCCAACGGCAGCGCAGCCGAGCAGGCGGCGACCGATGCAGCCGACCTCTCCCCCTTCTTTCAGGGCGGGCAGGGAGATCGGCTCCACGCGCTCGTGACGCTCGCGGCGCCGACGAACGGCACGACCGCCTATGATCTCTGGGACGATCCCAGCTTCGACCCCGAGCGCGTGAAGGTTCCGAAGAGTGAAATGCTCATGGGCAAGCTCTTCAGCGGCGGCAGCGGCGGAGACCGCGACGGCAGGATCGAGGACGATTACGCCGCCTACGACATGCACATCGACAATGCCCTTGCGCTCAACGCGACGATCGAGACGCGACCGGATGTATATTACTTCGCGGTGCCGTGCTCGGCGAGCTATCCGGGCAGAAACGGCACGCAGGTGCCGAAGACGACGTGGATGGAGGGCATGTTCCGCAAGACCTCGCGGTACATGGGCGCCTACAGCGGCATCACCGCCGGGGGCGTCGTGATCGACGACAGCTGGAAGGAAAACGACGGCCTTGTGAACACGATCTCCTCCTACGCCCCCATCGGCGCGCCGGCGCAGGCGTATGATCCGAACAACATCCAGCCCGGCGTCTGGAACGAAATGCCGGTGTTTCAGGGCGACCTCATGTCCATCATCGGCGGCATGACGATCAAGAAGGACGTCCGGCCATATTATCTGAATCTGCTGCAGATGATCGACGCCCTGCCGCAGACGTGAGAAATGCAAAACGTGAAATCGTGGTTTGTAGGGGAGGGGCTTGCCCCTCCCGGCATTCCGGCGCTGCAAGCAAAAACAAGGAAAGGCGAATCCGCAGTATGTTCATTCTGCGAGTTCGCCTTACATTTTTATCATACGTCATGAATACCGCACGGGAGGGGCAAGCCCCTCCCCTACGCAGCACAATGCAAACACCAACATTTGTTATTTACATTTCTTTACAGTCTATGGTATAGTGTAACCATTAACTAGGAGGGATGCACTGATGAGACGTTGGCTTTCGTTCCTGCTGGCCGCCGTGATGCTGATTTCGTGCGCGCTCACGATGGGCAGCTTCGCCGCCCAGAGCGAGGCGCAGACCTTTATTTCGCTCCTGAATCAGCGCCGCGCCGCGCAGGGGCTTGTGACCCTCGGCACGGACGGCGGTCTGATGGACGCCGCCGCGATCCGCGCGAAGGAGCAGGCGGTGCGCACCTCGCACTATCGCCCGGACGGGAGTTACTTCAACTCGGTGAACAGCAAGGCGGAGGCGGAGTGCTACTGGTGGTTCCAGCCCGCGGAGACCGGCATCGCGCAGGCGGCGCTGGACGCGTTTATGAATTCCTCTGACCACCGCGCGCTGCTGATGCACCGGCAGGTGCGCTCCGTCGGCGCGGCCTATTATGACACAAACGGCACGCGCTACTGGGTCATTCTGCTCTCAACCTCGGCGGCGTCCGCCGGCTCCACAGCGCCGTCCTACGGCACGGTGGGCGGCTTTTCGGACGTGCACACGAGCGACTATTTTGCCGAGAGCGTGCTCTGGGCCTCGCAGAACCGGATCGCGACCGGCACGAGCAGCACGACCTTCTCGCCCTATCAGCCCTGCACCCGCGCGCAGGTGGTGACCTTCCTCTGGCGCGCCGCGGGCTCCCCGTCGGGCTATGGCTCGGGCTCGAACACCTTCCGCGACGTGGCGCGCGGGAGCTATTATGACAGCGCCGTCGCCTGGGCCGTCTCGCGCCGGATCACGAACGGCACCGACAGCCGCCATTTCTCGCCGGACGCCGTCTGCACCCGCGCGGAGGCCGTGACCTTCCTGTGGCGCTATTCCGGCTCGCCGTTTGCGTTCACCACATCGCGCTTCCGGGATGTATCCTCCGGCAGCTATTACGCGCAGGCGGTCGCCTGGGCGGTGAACAACGACATCACCGAGGGCACGGGGACGAACACCTTCTCCCCGGATGCGCCCTGCACGAGGGCGGAGTTTGTGACGCTTTTATATCGGCTGAAGCATTGAGAATTGTAAATGATCATTTGTAGGGGAGGGGCAAGCCCCTCCCCTACAGGTTCTCTTTTGCAGTTACAGATATTGTTCAATCATCCGATCCAGCTTCCGCGCATACCCCTCGGGGTCGACGTGGATGCACTCCACGTGGCGGGCGCCGTCGACGAAAAAGCAGTCCTTCGGACCCTGATAGAAATCGAAGAGCCGCTCGCCGTTTGAAAACGGCACGGTGGGGTCCTCCCTGCCGTGGACGAAGAGAATCGGCTTATCTGACCGTTCCAGCGAGGGGCGCACGTCCGATTTTCGCAGATCGACGAGCGCGATGACGCGGTGCAGCCACGCCATGACGGGGTAAAACCGCCCGAACGAGCCGCGCAGCTGCTCTTCCGCGCTGATAAAGCCGCAGTCGGCGACGATCAGGCGCACCTGCTTGGGGCACCTTCCGCTCATCTGCAGCACCGTGGCCGAGCCCATGGAAAAGCCGTGCAGGATGATCTCGACATCCTCTCCGAAGCGCTCGATGAGCGCGTCGATCCAGCGCAGGCAGTCGGCGCTCTCCAGCACGTCGAAGCCGATGAAGCGACCCTCGCTCTCGCCGTGGGCGGTGTGGTCGCAGCAGAAGAGGTCAAACCCGCGCGAGGCATAGTAATCGAGATACATGCCCGCGGTCTCAGCGTGCTCCGAGCGGTAGCCGTGCACGATGAAGGCGATGCGCCGCCCCTCGCCGCCGAGGGGATAATACCACCCGCGCAGGCGCTCGCCGCGCTCGGAGCGGATCTCCATCGGCTCGCTCGGCGTGCGGCGCATACGGTACGCCGCGGCGTCCCGCCGGGGGTAATAGGCGTTCTCGTGCCCCTTATGATCCAGAAGCGGCGCGAGCAGCTTTGATCCCTCGCGGCAGAAGGTATAGCGATAGAGCTCTTCGACGCCGAGAGCAGCCGCCGCAAGCGGCGCGAGCAAAAACAGCTTTCTCATCTCAGCTCATAAACGAGCCCGCGGTGGCGAGCATCGTGCAGAGAAAGACGAAGATCTGAAACGGCGTTGCGCCGAAGCGGCCCACGATCCGGCTCTCGCCGACGCGTTTGCGCGAGAGGTGGTAGGCCAGAATGATGCCGAGGCCGGTGACGACCTGAATGGCGCTGGCAAAAAGCGTGAACTTCACGAAGCTGACGCTGCTGAGCATCGCCAGCACAAGGCACGGCAGCGACGCTGCGAGCCAGCTGAGGCGCTCGTTCCAGTGCGTCTGCTCATGGACGATGTCGCGCAGGTTCAGCGTGTTCGCCCAGAAGGACGTGGCGAGGGCCAAGAGCGAGAACACATAGCCCACCACGCTGACCCAGCCGCCGAGCCGGGCCGACAGATCGACGAGCGCGCCGCGCTCCGTGACGTTCGGCGCGCCGACGCCGAGCAGCGTCGTGATCGTGACGAGGAGAATGAGGAGCGCGTTCACGGCAAGGCCCGCCGCGATGGCGAGGCGGATGCGCTTTACATCCCCCTCCAGACCCTTGACGACCTGCGGCGTCGACATGACGGCCGAGAGCGAGAACGACACGACGCTCAGGAGCGCGAGCGCGTTCTTCCCGCCGCCGAAGGCCATGGGCAGGGGCTCTGTTTCGCGCGTGAGCGTGAAGACGAAGAGCAGACCCATGACGAGCACCATGGCCGCCACGGCGTATTTTTCGCAGACGCCGACGAGCTTCATGCCGAAGAACACGACGCCCGCGCCAAGCACATAAAACAGCAGCATGCCCGCCCAGTGGTTCAGGCCGAACCACTGCTGAAAGACGTTCGCCGCGCCGGTGAGAAAGCTGCTGACGTTCATCAGCACCGACAGCCCCAGCAGCGCGAAGGCCGCCCAGGTGAAGATCTGCTTGAATCTGCCGGAGAAGAGCTCGCGGTCGAAGCAGGAGATGAACTGCGCGCCGCCGTTATTGTAGCTCAGCTCCGCGATGATCAGGTGCAGCACGAGATTGAACAGATAGCAGAAGCACAGAATCAGCAGGATCTCGCGCAGGCTGTTGCGCGCCGCAAGCGCGGGCACGGCCAGAATGCCGGCGCCGACGCCGTGGCCGACGATGATGCCGCTGGCCTCAAAAAAGCTGAGTCTGGATTCGCCTTGGATGTTGGACATGACGGTTTGCCTTTCTGAATAGATTTCGGATAAAAACGGGTCGTCGGGGGCTGTATAGCCCAGTAAGATAGGTAACAGAATGTCCAAGGACATAGGTAACAGTTTTGGAGTAGAATAAAGGCATTACACAGCAAAGGAGAATCCTTGCCAATGCCTTGGAAAGAGAGAACTGCCATGTCTGAAAGACG
>JAFRDQ010000096.1 GCA_017411225.1 Oscillospiraceae bacterium | reverse complement strand
GGACTGCAATATGGTGCCTTTGAATTTGCCCAGATCGACACTGAGCAAAGGCTGATTATTTCCAAGAAGCGGCGCAGGATGCCGCCCGAAAAAGTGTAACCCATGTTGTTGGACAAAGTGTTACCTATGTGGGCTTGACAGGGGACGCCGACCCCTACGAGTTCAAATCTGCTCGATGCGGATGACGTTGGTGTTGCCGCTCGCGCCGCTGGTGTCGCCGCCGGTCATGACGACGGTATCGCCTTCATGCAGCTGCAGGGCGTCCTTCGCGGCGCGCAGGGCGTAGTAATTCAAAACTTCCATGTTCGGAAACTGTTCGGTGAGCAGCGGGAGCACACCCCAGGACATGGCGAGCTTATACCAAGCGCGTTTTCCCGTGGCGAGGCCGAGGATCGTGATCGGCGCGCGAAAGCGCGAGACCATGCGCACCGTGAGCCCGCTGAGCGACGTGACGACGATCGCCTTGGCGTCGAGGTCGATGGCCATCGTGCAGGCGGCGTGGGAGATGGCGTCGACGCGGTTTCGGATGACGAAATCGCGCGTGCGGAACTGGCCGATGTAGTCGATGTGGTTTTCCGTCTCCTCGGCGATCTCGCCCATGACGCGCAGCGCCTCGACCGGGTATTTGCCCGCGGCGGACTCGCCCGAGAGCATGATGGCGCTCGTGCCGTCATAGACGGCGTTGGCCACGTCGCTGATCTCGGCGCGGGTCGGGCGGGGATTCGTGATCATGCTCTCGAGCATCTCGGTCGCGGTGATGACGCGCTTTCCGAGCATGCGGCACTTCGTGATCAGGTGCTTTTGAATCGCGGGCAGCTCCGTGAACGGCACCTCCACGCCGAGGTCTCCGCGCGCGACCATGATGCCCTCGCAGACGGTGCAGATTTCCTCAATATTGTCGACGCCGGACTGGTTTTCGATCTTGGCGATCACGCCGATGTCCCCGCCGCCGTTGGCGTCCAGAAACGCCTTCATATCCAGCAGATCCTGCTTGCAGGAGACGAACGAGGCCGCCACGAAGTCGACGCCGTTCTGGATGCCGAAGAGGAGATCGGATTTATCCTGCTCGCTCAAAAACGTCTGGTGCAGGACCTTGCCGGGGAAGCTCATGCTCTTGCGGTCGGAGAGGACGCCGCCCGTGAGCACGCGGCAGCGGATCTCGGTGCCCTCAATGCGCTCGACCTCGAAGATGACAAGGCCGTTATTGACGAGCACGCGGTCGCCGGGCTCGAGATCGTCGGCCAGGCCCGCA
This sequence comes from Oscillospiraceae bacterium, assembly GCA_017411225.1. GTDB lineage: Bacteria > Bacillota > Clostridia > Oscillospirales > Oscillospiraceae > CAG-103. Next base: position 7,057 of record JAFRDQ010000096.1, on the reverse strand, counting down.
TAGCTCACGGAGACGATGCTGGCGCTGCCCTCCACGTCGCGCGTGGTGAAGGTGAAGGGGGCGCCGTCGCGCAGGGTGACCTTGCCGCCCTGGAATGTGCGGATGCGGTACTCCGGGCCCTTGGTATCGAGCATGATGGCGATGGGAAGATTCAGCTCCTCGCGCACCGCCTTGATCATGTCGATCTTCTTCTGATGCTCTTCATGGGTGCCGTGGGAAAAATTCAGCCGCGCCACATTGAGCCCCTCGAGGCACATGCGGCGGAACACCTCCGGGCTCTCGCTCGCAGGTCCGATGGTGCAGATGATCTTGGTCTTTCTCATATCGCCGCCCCTTTTCGTTTGGATTTGATGATAAAATCATATCATATCGGACAGATTCCGGCAACAAAAAACAGGGCGCCGTGCGCCCTGTTTTTCCTGATTCTCGTTCTCAGGGTTTGGAGACTGCGAGCTCCGGGAAGATCTTCCGTGCGGGAGCGTCCAGCGCAATGCAGATCGGCTCCGAGAGGAGTAGCATGACCGCATCGGCCACGAAGGCGGTGAAGTTCTTGCCCGCGCGCACGACGAAGGGCTGCGCATAGAGGATCTGCTCCGTGACGGACTTGACCACCAGAATGCCCAGCGCCGTCGCCGCGACGATCACAACCAGCTGGATCGTGACTCGCAGCGCTTTATTGGACATGCCGCGCGTCATGCGGCAGCACGCGCCGAGGGCGAGCCCGATGACGAGATTGCCCAGCGCCCAGCCCGGCATGCCGCGCAGGCCGCTGATGACGAGGCAGTAGAGCACCACGCCGAACACGCCGACGACGGTTCCGGCGAGCGTGCCGAAGGAATAGCAGTAGACCGCCATGACGACGTAGCCCAGGCAGAGATAATAGTTTTCAAACACGGGGACCTGCAGGCAGAGAGACAGCGCCACGAAGAGCGCAATGCCCACGGCCAGCATCGTCAGCTTTTTGGTGGTCGCAGTCATTTTATTTCTCCTCCCGTTTTCGCAAGGGATGCGTTCTGATAGCGCTCGTCCGAGGTGACCTCGCGGATGACCTTCAGCTGCTTCGGGAAGTGAATCGGCTCGTGCTCCTCGCGCAGCTCGATCTCCATGATCGCCTGATCGGTCCAGAAGGGATAGACGTCGATCTCAAAATACTGATTCTCATATGTCAGGCACCAGCGCGTTTTGCGGATGGGACGCTTTTCCGGGTCGGCGTCCATGAGGAGCTTCAGATACTCGCTCTGGCTCAGCCGCTCCTCCACCTCGACGCGAGCGACGTCGCTCACACGGCGCTTGCACGTTTTATAGTAGATATAGCTGCCGTTTTCGCCGCGCTGGCGCACGCGCACCTCCTCGCCCGGCTTCGCGAGCAGATAGGTCTGGATGATGTCCACCTTGCGGCAGTTGGGCAGCTGCTCGAGCCATTTGAGATCCGGGTATTCGATGAGAAACTTCCGCTCGATCTCCATCGGCTCCGGCTCGCCCAGCAGGGCGCGGATCTCGGCAATCAGGCGTTTGAGCTTGTCGTCAAAGTCGGTGGCATTGTCGATCACGCGCAGGTGCGGGTGCCCCGTCCACGCGGCGATGAGCTTATCATCCAGCGCGGCGGCCTGCGCCACGCTCTCGGTGCGGGCGGCGTGGCCCTCCGTCGTGTAGAACGCCTCGGCGCCCTTGGCGGCGGTCACGAGGTGGAACACGCCGTCATATCGGTCGCGCAGCTGCACCTCGGTCGTGTCCATGTCCTCCAGCAGGCGGGCAAAGTCCAGCGCGTCCATATAGGCCTTGTTGTCCATCGCGCCGCGGTCGCAGACGATGAGGATCTTTTCGACCGGCATCGCTGCGGCGGCGCGCTCATACACGCGCTCCTTATCGAGCTGCAGGCGCATCTGACTGCGCTGATAGTCCAGATTGGAGCGGCAGGCCCACGGCGCCACGCCGCTGGAGATCAGCTCCGTGGCCGTCTCTGCGATGATGAGGACGGTGTAGCCCAGCTTGGTAAATTCGTTTCGGATCCAGCTGAGCGCGGTGGTCTTGCCGGCGCTGGGCCGCCGGTGAGGACGATCTTCGTGATCTTCGCCCGGGGGCTCTCCTCCTGCAGCTGCAGCAGCTGCTCAATCGGCGTATGATAGAGCGCGGAGAGCTTTCGCAGCACCTCCGTCGTCGGCTTGGCGCGGCCGTTTTCCCACTTGGAGACCGCCTTGTCGCTCACGCCGAGCATCGCCGCCGCCTGCCGCTGCGTCAGCCCCGCTTGTTTTCGCTTTTCATACAGATAGTTGCCGAACGTGAAGTCGTTCAATTCTACCATCTCCTTCCGTCTACATTCTAAATGGGAACGCATCTTTTGGCAAGAACCGAACGGTAGAATCCCGGTAGAAATAAAAAAGCACAGGAGGGGCAAGCCCCTCCTGTATGGAAGCAATGATATCACAGACGAAAAAAATCAATTGTGCCAGTCGGGTGACGGCTCCATTGTGATCGCGTGGATCCGGCAATTCACGGCGCAGATGCCGCAGCCGATGCAGCCCTCATAGCGGATGCGGATGACGGCTCCGTCGGCAAAAATGGTGGCCATGGGACAGAACTCGATGCAGGCGCCGCAGTCGGTGCACCTGCCCTTGTCCATGACGGGGCGGACGACGCGCCATCTCTCGCTGTCAGAATCGCCGGCTCTGTCGCGAAGCGCGAGGATCAATTCCTGATAGAGCATCGCCTGCACCTCCTTCTGCGTGTCCGCGGCCATGCCGCGAACCGTCTGTGCGCATTATAATCAATTGCGCGGTGCAGGTCAAGAGACGGAAACGCGATTCATCCCGCCGGGCGGCAATCTGTTTTATTCTGCTGCGAGCTTCTCAAGCAGCGCCCAGCGCTCGTCGACCAGAGACTGGATGGAGGCGATCTCCTCCTCGGTGAGCTTCTTGAACTTGCCGATGCCCGCGACGAACTCGGCGATGGTGATGGGCCTGCGGTTCGGCGTGAGCTTGAAGACGCCCTTGTCGCACTCCCAGATCGGGCAGAGATTGGCGGCGACCGCCTTTCTGGCGACGGCGATGCTCTGATCGGGGGCGAACTTCCAGCCCGTCGGGCAGGGGGAGAACACATGCAGATAGGCAAAGCCGCGCTTGCTCGCCTCCAGACCCTTCTGGATCTTGGCGACGAGATCCGCCATGTTGCTGGGGCTCGCCGTGGCGCAGTATTCGATGTTGTGCATCGCCATGATCAGCGGCACATACTTCTGCTGCTGCTCCTTGCCGTTGATGGCGGCGCCGGCGGGCGTGGTGGAGGTGCTCGAGCCGAGGGACGTGGTGCTCGAGCGCTGATAGCCGGTGTTCATGTAGCCCTCGTTGTCATAGCAGACGTAGAGCATTTTCGTGCCGCGCTCGGCCGCGCCCGAGAGACTCTGAAAGCCGCAGTCAGCCGTGGCGCCGTCGCCCGCGATGGCGACGATGTTCACGTCCTGTCTGCCCTTGCGCTGGTACATTTCGCTGACGCCGGACATGAAGCTCGCGGTATTGTCCAAAAGGGTGATGTGGATCGGGGCGGTGCAGCCGTTGGAGAAGTTCCAGCCGTCGACGCCCGCGCCGGCCATGCATCCGGGAGGCACAGCGAAGACGCTGTTATTGCCCGCGATCTGCATGACACGGCGGAGAATCAGCTCGCCGCCGCAGCCCTGACACGCGGAGGAGCCGGGCGTCATGACATTCTGGGTCTGTTTCAAAACATCAATGTAAGACATGTTCCGTACCTCCTCAGTCGTTCATGAGCCAGAGCGTGTCGTGCGCGCCGGGCTCGTTTTTGATCGCGTCGAGCTTCTCGATGACGGAGCGCATATGGCCGTAGGAGAGATCCGCGCCGCCGAGGCCGCCGATGGCGGAGAAGTGGGCATACGAATCCGCGTCCACGACCGCCGCGCGCGTCTCCATGTACATGGGGCCGCAGCTCCAGCCGAAGGACACGCTGCGGTCGACGACCGCGAAGGCCTTCTTGCCCCGGAGGGCAGCGGCGAGCTTCTCCGCCGGGAAGGGACGAACAAAGCGCAGCTTGATGAGGCCCGCCCGGATCCCCTTCTCGCGCGCGGCGTCCACGGCGTCCTTGCCGGTGCCGGACATGCCGCCGATGGTGACGATGACGATGTCAGCGTCCTCGGTCTTGTATTCCTCGATCAGTCCGCCGTAGCTGCGGCCGAACTGGGCGGCGAACTTCGCGTCCACCTCTTCAATCACTTCCTGCGCCGCCTTCATGGCGTCGAGGTGGTTCTTGCGGTAGTGCATCATCAGCTCGCCCGGGGTCAGCGGATCGAGCGCCGCGGGCTGGCCGGGATCGAGATAGGTCTTGCCGGCGTAGGCAGGCAGAAACGCGTCCGCCTCGGCTTGAGAGGGAATGTCCAGCCCCTCGATGAGGTGGGAGCTGTAGAACCCGTCATAGCAGACGTTCACGGGCAGCTGCACGCGCGGATCCTCCGCGATCCTGTAGGCCTGGAGCATCATGTCAAGAATCTCCTGATTGCTCTCGCAGAACAACTGGATCCAGCCGGCCTCGCGCACGCTCATGGCGTCCTGCTGGCCGCTCCAGATCGTCTCGGGCGAGGTCATCTCGCGCGTGGCGAGGGCCATGACCATTGGGATGCGGAGTGTGGACATGCGAAAATACGGCTCGTACATGAGGGCGAGACCCTGCGCGCTCGTGGCGGTGAAGACGCGTCCGCCCGCGGCGGCGGCGCCCTGCACGACGCTCATGGCGGAGTGCTCACTCTCGACCTGCACGAAGCTGGCGTCCAGCTTGCCGTTATAGACCATGCCGGCAAGGCCCTCCACGACGGAGGACTGCGGCGTGATCGGATAGGCGGCGATGAGGTCCGGGCGGCAGAGCGCGGCGCCCGTATAAGCGGCGGTATTGCCGGTCATTGCAACAAGTTTACCCATCTTACTTGACCTCCTGTTCCATGTGGATGGCCTGCTTGGGACACTCGGCGGCGCAGATGCCGCAGCCCTTGCAGTAGTCATAGGAGATCCGGATCTCCTTGCCCTCGGCGTAAATGGAGTTCACAGGGCAGTAGCCCATACATACGCCGCAGTTGATGCACTTCTCCTTGTCCATGACGGGACGGACGATGCGCCACGCGGCGGTATCGAGGATATACATGCCGTCGTTGCCGAGCGGCGTGACAAATCTGGTATCGTTCACGGTTTACGCCTCCTTTTTCGTGATGACCACGCTGTCATAGGCGGCCTGGGCGGCGGTGCGGTTGGCTTCGCCGAAGGCCGCCGCGATCTCGTCGAAGAGCGCGTCTTTGCTCACAAGATCGGTGACCTTCGCAAGGGCGCCGAGCATGGAGGTGTTCGGCATATTGCGCCCGAAGAGCTTTTCGGAGATGCCCGAGGCGTCCACGATGGCGATCTGACCGGCCTGGGCAGGAACGCCGAGCGCTTCGATGGTCTTGGTCGAGTTGATGATGACAGTGCCGCCCTCTTTGAGCCCCGCGTAGGTGGCCGGGAGCTTCACGAGCGTGTCGTCGAAGATGATGAGGATGTCCGGCTCATAGACCTGCGTTTTGCGGCGGATCGGCTCGCTCGACAGCCGGAGGAAGCCGAACACCGGGGAGCCCTTGCGCTCCACGCCGAAAAACGGGATAAACTGGCCGTGCGTGCCGGACGAGACGGCGGCCTTGACCACGATGTGCGACGCTTTGACAACGCCCTGCCCGCCGCGGCCGTGCAGACGGATTTCTTTCATTGCATACGCCTCCATATCCTGATTGATCGGTTCTGCGGTTGGGTTTTATTTTTCAAAACTGATGTTTTATTATAGCAAACCCCTTATCTCAAATTATAGGAAATCTACAAATAATGTCAATATGGCCGGACAAAAATAGCGTTTTGAACAACGCACGTTTTGTATGTTGACACAAGCGTTTTAGATTCGTATAATGGAGTCAAACAAAAACGGAAGCGGGGAATGCAGAGTGCACAACGAAGAAACCAGCGCGCCGGACGAGCGGTACATTCTCAGCTCGGTCGACAGCGCGCTTTCCATTCTGAATCTGTTTTATGAGCACGAGGAGCTCGGCGCGAGCGAGATCGGAAAGCTCATGGGCATGAGCCGCTCGACGGCGTTTCGCTTCATGGTCACGCTCGAGCGCCGCGGCTACGTGACGAAGACGACCGGCGGAAAATACCGTCTGGGGCTGAACCTCTTCTCCCTCGGCATGGTGGCCTACAACCGCATGGAGCTCGTGAGCCTCGTGCATCCCTATCTGGTGCAGATGGCGGAGGAGAGCGGCGAAACCTGCCACGTGGCGATCCTCAGCGACGGGGTGCACGTGATTTTCATCGACCGCGCGCTCGGCACCAGCTGGCTCAAGATGGACACCGCCATCGGCTACAGTCAGGTGGCGCACTGCACCGCGACGGGCAAGGCGATTCTGGCGCATCAGTCCGATCGCGCGCTGAATCTGTATCTGCGCAGCGCGCCGTTTCCGCAGATTACGAAAAACGCGATTCCGGACGCGGGGACGCTGCTGCGCAGGCTCGATCAGGTGCGGCGCGACGGCTACGCCAGTGACGACGAGGAGGCCGAGGTCGGTCTCACCTGCTACGGCATGCCGCTCTTGGACGCGGCGGGCAGAGCCTACGCCGCGATCAGCATCTCCGGCCCGACGACGCGCATGGTGCAGCACAAGGAGGAGCACCTCGAGCGCATCGCGCAGACGGTGAAGGCGATCTCAAGGACGATCCTCTAGGTCTTTCCTGTAGACTAACTATCAAAAGTCAAGCAGAAAGACTGTGGACTGAACAGGAGAGAAAAATGGTGCAAAAGGAAGAGTGTCCGGCAGGGCACTCTGGGAATATAGCAGAGCAGTTAAGCGGGCAGATACATCTGCCCGGAAGTTTGCAAGGCAAAGATTAGGCGAACCATCTTCTTTGCAGCATGAGAGATGGCGACGTTGTAATGTTTTCCTTCGGCCAGCTTTTTGGATAAATAGGCAGCGAAGGAAGGTTCCCATTGGCAAACGCATTTTGCGGCATTGAACAGGGCGTAACGAAGATAACGGGAGCCACGTTTC
>JAFRDQ010000095.1 GCA_017411225.1 Oscillospiraceae bacterium | reverse complement strand
GGCAGATGTATCTGCCCGCATAACTTTTCCTGCCATCTGCTCAGAGTGCCCTGCCGGACACTCTCCCTTTTGCGCCCTTTTTTATCCCGTGTTCAATCCGCCGTTTTCCGCTTGACTTTTGATAGTTAGTCTACGGCGTCTCTTTAAGCCTGCTCCAGAGCTTGCTGAATATCCGCGATCAAATCCTCGCTGCTCTCGAGGCCGCAGCTCATGCGGACGAGTCCCGCGGGGATGCCGGCGGCGGCTAATTGCTCGTCCGTCATCTGGCGGTGCGTGCTCGTGGCGGGGTTGAGGCAGCAGGTGCGCGCGTCGGCCACGTGCGTCTCGATCGCGGCGCATCGCAGCGCCTTCATGAAGCGCTCCGCGCTTGCGCGGCCGCCCTTGAGCTCAAAGCTCACCACGCCGCAGGAGCCGTGCGGCAGATATTTCTGCGCGAGATCATAGTATTTGTCGCCCGGCAGGCTCGGATAGATTACGCGCGCGACCTTCTCCTGCCCCTGCAGGAAGGTCGCCACAGCGAGGCCGTTTTCACAGTGGCGCGGCATGCGCACATGCAGGCTTTCGAGCCCGAGGTTCAGGTAAAACGCGTTCTGCGGCGCCTGGATCGAGCCGAGATCGCGCATCAACTGGGAGGTGCACTTGGTGATAAACGCGCCTTCCTTTCCGAACTTCTCGGCGTAGATGATGCCGTGGTAGCTCTCGTCCGGCGTGCAGAGGCCGGGGAAGCGCTCGGCGTGCGCCATCCAGTCGAACCTGCCGCCGTCCACGATCGCGCCGCCGACGGCGGCGCCGTGGCCGTCCATATACTTCGTCGTCGAGTGCGTCACGATATCCGCGCCCCATTCGATCGGGCGGCAGTTGATCGGCGTGGCGAACGTGTTGTCCACAATCAGCGGCACGCCGTGCGCGTGCGCGGCCGCGGCAAAGCGCGCAATGTCCAGCACCGTGAGGGCCGGGTTTGCAATCGTCTCGCCAAAGACGGCCTTGGTGTTTTCGCGGAAGGCGGCGCTCAGCTCCTCGTCCGTGCAGTCGGGGGAGACGAACGTCGCCTCCACGCCCATCTTCGCCATCGTGGTGAGAATCAGGTTGAACGTGCCGCCGTAGATGCTGCTGGAGGCCACGATGTGGTCGCCGCAGGAGGCGATGTTAAAGAGCGCAAAGAAGTTCGCCGCCTGTCCGGAGGAGGTGAGCATGGCCGCCGTGCCGCCCTCGAGCGCGCAGATCTTCGCCGCGACCGCGTCGTTCGTCGGGTTCTGCAGGCGGGAGTAGAAATAGCCGCTGGCCTCGAGATCGAAGAGACGCCCCATGTCCTCGCTCGTGTCGTATTTGAACGTGGTGGATTGGACGATCGGCAGCTGACGCGGCTCGCCGTTGCCGGGCGTGTAGCCGCCCTGCACGCAGATGGTTTCTTTTTTCATGTTCGTTGCCTCCTGTGATTATTGAATCGGTGTGATCGCCTGAATGTCGTACGGCGATTCCTGATAGACAAAGTAGTTGAGCCAGTTGGAAAAGAGCAGGTTTGCGCTCGAACGCCAGGTGTTGCGCGGGCGCTGCGTGTCGTCGTCGTTCGGGTAGTAGTTCTCCGGGAGGTGGATCGGCTTTCCGGCGCGCTTGTCGCGCAGATATTCGTTTTCCAGCGTGAGTGTGTCGTATTCCGAGTGGCCGGTGATGAAGATCTGGCGTCCGCCGTCGGTGCTCACGGCGTAGACGCCCGCGCGCTCGCTCTCGGCGAGAATCTTGAGCCGGGGCTCGGCTGCGATCGGCTCGCGCGGCGTCTCCGTGTGGCGCGAGTGCGGCACGAGAAACACATCGTCAAATCCGCGAAAGAGGATCGACCCCTTGTGCGTCACCTCGTGCTCGAACACGCCGAAGAGCTTCTCCGGCATCCAGCGCTTCTGAATTCCGTAGTGATAGTAAAGCCCGGCCTGCGCGCCCCAGCAGATGTGCAGCGTGCTCTGCACGTGCGACTTGCTCCACTCCATGATCCGGCAGAGCTCCTCCCAGTAGTCCGCCTCCTCGAAGGCGAGCTGCTCGATCGGCGCGCCCGTGATGATCAGCCCGTCGAAATTGCGGTGCTTCACCTGCTCGAAGGTCTTATAGAACGTGAGCATGTGCTCCTGCGAGGTGTTTTTCGAGGTGTGGCTGTCGAAGGCCATGAGCTCCACCTCCACCTGAATCGGCGTGTTCCCGAGCAGCCGCACAAACTGCGTCTCCGTCGCGATTTTGGTCGGCATCAGGTTCAGCACCAGGATGTGCAGCATGCGGATGTCCTGGCTCAGCGCGCGCGGCGTGTGGTAGTAGAAGATGTTCTCCCGCTGCAGCGAGGCGGCGGCGGGCAGCTCGGGAGGGATGATGATCGGCATTTGGACGGACTTCCTTTCAGATAAAATAAAAACAGCGGGAGGCCCCGCTTTGGGGCCTCCCGCTGCAAGCATACGAAATGCGGTTATTGAGGAGAGGTCGCATCAAAGTTTCGGCCATGACGAATCGTGCACATACCCATGGGCATGCACATGCACATCATCATCATCATGGAGCGAGACTGCATTCGACGCTTCCTCCTGTTTGAATTCGATGGACGCATTATAACGCCGATCCCAGTCTTTGTCAACCGCTCTTACAAAGCTTACTTGACGCGCCGTCGGCCACAGCGTATAATGACAACGCAAAACATACTGAAAAGACAGGAGATTGAACCATCCCCTATGGATACCCTCTTTACGCCGATCACGACGGCGGACATCCCGCGGCTGAACGCCGCGTTTCAAACGAAAGCCTCGCGCCTGTGTAACGACAGCGCCGGCGCGGCGGTGCTCTGGCAGAGCTATTTTCAGGACGCGGCGGCGGAGATCGACGGCGCGCTCGTCCTGCGCGAGATCCTCCCCGGCGTCGGCACGGTCTATTCGCTGCCCATCGGCGGCGACTGCTGCGCCGTGGTCGGCAAGCTGCAGACGCTGGCAAAGGAAAAGGGCGAGCCGTTTCGCCTCTTTCCCGTTCTGCCGGAGGAGGTCAAGGCGCTGAGAGCGGCTTTCCCCGATCTCAAGGCCGAGCTGCAGCGCGACTGGTGCGATTATCTCTATGACGCGCAGACCATGGTCACCTTCGCCGGCAAGAAGCTCCACGGGCAGAAAAACCACGTCAACCGCTTCCGCCGGCTCTATCCCGACTGGTCGTTCGAGGAGATCACGGCGGAGAACCTGCCGGAGATTCAGGCGTATTTCGAGGAGCACGCGGAGTTGAACCGCAAGGAGGCGGAGACCGCGATCTTCGAGGAGCACAGCGTGCGCGAATTCTTGAAGCAGTATTGGGAGTACGCCCCGCTCGGCGGCGTCCTGCGCGCGCAGGATAAGATTGTCGGCTTCTCTGCCGGCGAGGTCGTGGGCGACACGCTCATCATCCACGTCGAAAAGGCCGACACGTCGTTCTCCGGCGCGTATCAGATGCTTGTCAACGAATACGCCAAGCACTTCGTCACGGAGGGCGTGAAGTACATCAACCGCGAGGAGGACACCGGCGACGAGGGCATCCGCCAGTCGAAGGAGTCCTACCACCCGCTGATGCTGCTGGAGAAGTATGTCGTCACGATCGAGTAATGTTAGACAGAATCCGTAGGGGAGGGGCTTGCCCCTCCCGTGCAGCATCTGTGAAAGAAAATAACGATGTGAGGCGAATTCGCAAAAAGATCGAATTCGCCTCACATTTTTTTATGTCCGCACAACGGAACGCCGGGAGGGGCAAGCCCCTCCCCTACGGCGGTGCGGGGCATCCATCGTAGGGGGCGACGCCCTCTGCGGCCCGCTTTTCCATTCTTTAAGATTTCATGAATCCCATTGACACACTCCAATCCCTGTGCTATAAGTGTATTAGTACGATTAATACAGTTCATACAGAAAGGCGGAATGCACCACGATCAGCATCAACTATCGCGACCCGCGGCCGATCCATGAGCAGGTGCGCGACGGTCTGCGCGCGCTCATCGTCTCGGGCGCGCTCGGCGCGGGCGAGCGGCTGCCCTCGGTGCGCGAGCTGGCCCAGCAGCTCGCGGTCAACCCGAACACGATCCAGCGCGCTTACCGCACGCTCGAGCAGGAGGGCTATATCTGCTCCGTGCCGGGCAAGGGCAGCTTTGCCATGGACCGCGCGGAGGTCGATTCCGAGCGGCGCGAGGCGCTTTTGCGCCGGTTCGATGAGACCGTGCGCGAGCTCAGATTTCTCGGCGTGACGGCGGAGACGCTCCGCCGCCGCATGGAGCGGGGAGAGGAGGAAACATCATGATTGAAGTTAAAAATCTGGTCAAGACCTTCGACGGCTTTCGCGCGCTCGACGGTCTGACCATGACGGTGCCGCGCGGCGCGGTCTACGGCCTTGTCGGCCCGAACGGCGCGGGCAAAAGTACGCTTTTGCGCCATCTCACGGGCATTTACCGCCCCGACGCCGGCACGGTCACGGTGGACGGCGCGCCCGTCTGGGAAAACCCCGCGGTCAAGCGCCGCATGGCCTACATCCCGGACGACGTGTTCTATTTTCGCAGCGCGTCGATCCTCGACATGGCGAAATTCTATGCCGGCGTCTGCCCCGCGTTCGACTGGGAGCGGTATGACAAGCTGAAAAAAGCCTTCGACCTCGACGAAAAGCAGCCGATCCGCCGCTTTTCCAAGGGCATGCAGAAGCAGGCGGCCTTCTGGCTCGCCATGAGTATGGCGCCGGACGTCCTCGTGCTCGATGAGCCGGTCGACGGGCTCGACCCCGTCATGCGCCGGCAGGTCTGGTCGCTCGTGATGGCGGACGTGGCCGACCGCGGCACGACGGTGCTGGTTTCCAGCCACAACCTCCGCGAGCTCGAGGACGTGTGCGACCACGTCGGCATTCTCGACCACGGGAAGCTCCTGCTCGAGCGCAGTCTCAGCGATCTGCAGGAGAATATTGTCAAGGTCATGATCGCCCTGCCCGAGGGGCAGGCGCTGCCGCAGGATCTGAACATTCTGCACGATCAGGCGACCGGGCGGATGCACACGCTGATCCTGCGCGGCGACGCCGACACATTGGAAGCCTATCTCGCGGCGGCGCAGCCGCAGTATATGGACCTCGTGCCGCTGACGCTTGAGGAGATCTTTATCTATGAGTTGGGAGGTGTGGACTATGAAGTCAAGAACATCCTGCTCTGAAATGAGCCTGTTTCGCCGCTGCCTTGCGCGGTATTGGCCCCTCTGGCTCGGCATGACGGCCGTGCTGGTGTTTTATAATATCCTGCCGCTGGCGAATATGCTCTCCGATCCCTCGCGCCCGCAGGCCGCGAGCGGAGACCTCGGGCCGGTGCAGCTCTTTGTCTACGGCCGCGCGGCGACGGGCGCGATCTTTGCCCTGCTCTTCGGCCTTATCGCCGCGATGGCGGTCTTTGAGCACACGTATTCCGCAAAGCTCACGGGGCTCTTTGCCTCCCTGCCCGTCAAGCGCTCGAAGCTCTTTGGCCAGCACTGGCTCGCCGGAGCGGTCATGCTCCTCTCGACCGGGGTTTTCATCGCGCTTGTGATGCTTGCGGTCGAGGCGGTCTACGGCGCGGCGGATCTCCAGAGCGCGCTCACATGGTGCGCCGTCTGGAGTCTCGAGAGTCTCACGTTCTATGGCCTTGCGGCCTTCTGCGTCATGCTCACGGGGCACGTGCTTGTCATCCCGGCGCTGTATCTGCTCTTAAACTTCGCGGGCAGCGCGCTGAATATCCTGCTCGGCGGCCTCGTTACGAGCTATTCCTACGGCGTCATGGGCGGCGAAAACGGTCTCTATTGGCTGCATACGCTCTCGCCCGTCGTGCGTCTCATGACGGAGTGCGGGCAGGGCTTCGGCCAGAACGGCGAGGCGGCCGGCTTTATCGGCTGGGGCTGGGTGATCGGCTACTTCATCGTCGGCATGATCTTCACAGCGCTCGCGCTGTGGCTCTTCCTGCGGCGGCAGAATGAGCGCGCGCAGGAGACGACCGCCTTCGGCGTCCTGCGTCCGATCCTCAAATATATCGTCACGATCTTCTTCGGACTCGGCTTCCCGTTTTTGGTGCTCTATTTCCTCGGCGGCTTCAGCTTTTACGGCAGCGGCGTGGAGGGTGCGCGGTTCTTCCCGCTGCATCTGATCCTCTCGCTCGTCGGCGCCGTCATCGGCTATTTCCTCTCTGAGATGATCATCCGCAAGTCGTTCCGCGCCTTCTCGGCCAAGGGTTGGCTGAAAGCGCTGATCGCGGGCGTCGTCTGCTGCGCCGTCGTCGCGCTCTTCCGGTTCGACGCCTTCGGCATCGCGCGGCACATCCCCGCGGTCGATGACGTCGAGGTGCTGCAGGTCTCCGGCGGATCGCAGCGCTTTGTTCTGCGGGATCCTAAGCAGATCGAGGCGGCCGAGGCGCTGCAGCGCGAGCTCTTTGCGCGCCGCGGCGAGGCCGAGGGACAGAGCTACGACGGGGGCGGCGCCTTCCTGCAGTATTCCTATCAGCTGAAGGACGGCCGGAATCTGATGCGCGGCTATCATCTGCCGAGAGGGCCGCTGCTCGATCTCGCGCAGGAGACGCTCGGCGGCGATACGCTGGGCAAGATGCGCATCGAGCTCACGCCGCCCGTGCCGATGGACAAAACGCACGTGTCAGGCGGCGAGATCAGCTACGCCAAGGGCGGCTGGCTCGAGCTCACCGGCGCGGAGGCGCTCGCGTTCTACAACGAGGCCATCCTCCCCGATGTGCGGGAGGGAAACTACGACGAAATGCATCTGGGCTACGATGAGCAGTGGCAGATGGAGCACTGCTATCAGGTCTCGATCAACCTTGCAATCACGGCGGACGACGGCGTCTCCGGCTTGATGCTGCAGTACCAGCCCACGCTGGATACCGTGCACACAAACGCATGGCTCACAGCGCACGGCATCCCGCTGGTGCTGGAGAAGGACGGCGTTGGCTGATCCGTCAGCGAATGAGGAATTAGGAATGAGGAATTAGGAGTTGGGAGTGAACCGGCGTTCAGTCCGAAGCTCCTGATTCCTCATTTTTTTATTCTTGCATTTGTATGGTATAATAAAAATGTTAGTCTTAGAAAATTCCTAATTCCTCATTCCTAATTAGCAAAGATTCACATGCCGATGAAAGAGAAAACAAAAAATCGAATATGGACCGCCGCCCTCGGTGTTCTTATCGCCGTCGCGGCTTTGCTGGCGCTCCCCGCTCTCCTTCGCGCGGCTTTGCCTGCGCGGGAGGTTGAACCAGCAGAGAGCTTAGAGCCGGTGGTGTATACACTGGAATCGTATGCCGCCGCGCATGGGTACAAGCTCTCGGACTATCCCGAGGCCTTGGTGGAGCTCTATGAGAAGAACCCGGACGCGCGGCGCTTTGTGCTCGAATACCCGGCGAAGAAGGATCTCGACCCGGAGATCGATCTTTCCGAGGAAGTTACCGCGGGCGAGGTACCCGCGCTCTACCAGTGGGACGAGCGCTGGGGCTACCGGACGTATAACGGCAATTTCATGGCGAGAAGCGGCTGCGGGCCGACGGCGCTCTCGATGGCGATCATCGGTCTGACCGGAAACACGGACGCCGACCCGTGGACACTCGCGCAGTATGCCGAGGAGCACCACTACAACGTGCCGGACAACGGCACCAGCTGGGCCTTCATCCCCGAGGCGGGCGCGGCCTTCGGGTTGAGATCGCAGGTGCTCGCCGCGGGCGAGAGCAGCATCGCGCAGGAGCTCGAGAGCGGGCGGCTCGTTCTCTGCTGCGTCGGCCCGGGGGATTTCACGGACAACGGCCACTTCCTGCTCCTCACGGGGATGGAAAACGGCATGTACCGCGTCCATGATCCGAACAGCCCGTCCAACACCGCGCAGCTCTGGACGTATGACCGGCTCGTGTCGCAGATTCGCGGCCTCTGGTCGCTGTGGAGGGCCTGATATGCCGAATTACAAACTCACGCTCTGCTATGACGGCTCGCGGTATCGCGGCTGGCAGCGGCAGGGAAACACGCCGAACACCATTCAGGAGAAGGTGGAAGCGGCCCTCTCGCGCATTCTCTCGCAGCCCATCAAGACCGCGGCCTCCGGCAGAACCGATGCGGGCGTGCACGCACGGGCGCAGGTCGTCTCCTTCCGCGCGAAAACGGAGCGGATGCCGGAGGCGATTTTGCGCGAACTCCGCGCCGCCCTCCCGGCGGACATCGGCGCAATTTCGCTCGAGGAGGCGGCGCCAAGGTTTCACGCCCGCCTGAACGCAAAGGGGAAGACCTACGTCTACCGTATCTGGAACAGCGACGCGCCCGACGTCTTTGAACGAAAATACCGCGTGTCGGAGCCGCGCGCGCTCGATCTCG
Source organism: Oscillospiraceae bacterium (assembly GCA_017411225.1). Classification (GTDB taxonomy): domain Bacteria; phylum Bacillota; class Clostridia; order Oscillospirales; family Oscillospiraceae; genus CAG-103. The sequence goes on along the minus strand of JAFRDQ010000095.1, from coordinate 26,179 downwards.
ACGCCATGCGAGCCGCCGCGGCGATGCTCTGCGGCGAGCACGATTTCACGAGCTTCTGCTCGGATAAGCGCATGAAAAAATCCCCCGTCCGCCGCGTCGATCTGATCGACGTGGAGCGGCTGGGAGACGAGGTGCGCCTCTCGTTCACCGGAAACGGCTTTCTCTGGAACATGGTGCGCATCCTGACCGGCACGCTGATCGAGGTCGGCCTCCGCGAGCGGGACGCGGATTCGATGCAGGACATTCTGGACGCAAGAGACCGCGCAGCGGCGGGAAAAACCGCCCCGGCGCAGGGATTGATCCTTTGGGAAGTGTTTTATTAATACGCGGAGATCGAAAAGGCGAACGTAGGGGAGGGGCTTGCCCCTCCCGGCGTTCCGGTTTAAAATAACAAAAGATGTGAGGCGAATTCGCAGAGAGAACGAATTCGCCTCACATTTTCTATGTCTGTCGTCTGTTCTGCACGGGAGGGGCAAGCCCCTCCCCTACAGACTCTGCTTCATATTGGCAGTTATTTTTGTCTCGCTTTCAATTGCTCGATCATCTCGTCGCAGACCTGGTCCATGTCGCCGACGATGCCGTAGTCGCAGTAGTTGAAGATCTGCGCCTCGGGGTTTTTGTCGACGGCGATGAAGAGATCCGCGTCCACGCCGGCGGTGTGGTTTACCGCGCCGGAGACGCCGAAGCTGATGTAGAGCTTCGTCTTGACCATGACGCCCGACTGGCCGATCTGCAGCTTGTAGGGCAGGATGCCGCGGTCAAACAGCGGTCTCGTGCAGCCGATCTTGCCGCCGAGGAGCCTTGCCAGCTCGCGGTAGCGCTCCAGATGCTCGGAGTCCTTCAGACCGTTGCCGACGCAGACGATGCAGTCGGCGTTCGCGATATCGAGCTCGGGGTCGATGTCATCGGGCGTGAAGTCGATGTGCTTGCAGCGGATCGCCTCGGGGTCGAAGTTGATCTCCTCGCAGATGACGTCGATCTCAGCCTTGCGTCCGGTCGGCGCGTATTTGAACGTGCCGGGTCGGATCGTGCCGACCTGCGGGCGCAGGACGGGCACCGTGATGACGGCCATGATCTTGCCGCCGACGGCGGGCTCGATGAACTGGATGTCGCCCGTCTCGGGGTCGTATTCGAGCTCCATCGCGTCGGAGGTGCAGCCGGTGTCGAGCTGCACGGCGAAGCGGGGCGCGAAGTCGCGGCCGTTGATCGTGCCGCCGACGAAGATCGCCGAGGGGTTGTACTTTTTGGAGAGCACCGTGAAGGCGTTGGCATAGGCGTCGGTGTTGAAGTAGTCATAGCCCGTGCCGCTCACATAGATGATGCCGTCCACGCCGCACTCGCGTACCTTGTCGCACTCTTCATGCGGCAGATCGCCGAGGATGACGGCGTAGAGCTTGTCGCCGGTCGTGTCGCAGAGCTTTCTCAGCTCGCAGCAGAGCTCGAGGCCCACGGGCGCGGCGGTCTTGCCGTCGTGCTCGATGTAGACCCACATGTTCTTGTAGTCAGATTTCTGCATTCCATTGCCCTCCTTAAATCGAACCCTTTTCCGCCAGAATCTCCACGAGGCGTCTGGCGTCGGACTTGGCGCTGCCGGTGCTGATGATCTGGCCGGGCTCGGGCAGCTCGGGCGGATAGATCTTCGGCACGATCGTGCCGGAGCCGGGCACGCCGATCTTGTTCAGGTCGAGCCCGTCAATATCGTTTTCCGTGTAGGTCGTGATCGGGGCGCTCTTCGCGTCGAGATAGGCCTTCAGGTTCGGTAGTCTCCCGTAGAAGTTGTCCTTCTCCACGGTGAGCAGGCACGGAAGCGTCGCCTCCACGGTCTCCTTGCCGTCCTCGAGCGCGCGCACGGCGCGAATCCTGCCGTCCGCAATGCGCTCAATGCTGTAGCAGCAGGAGATCTGCGAGGCGTCAAAGCGCTCCGCCAGCTGCGAGGCCATCTGGCCGGTCGCGCCGTCGAGCGATTCCTTGCCGCAGAAGATGAGGTCGAACTTGCCCTTCATGTCCGCGGCCTTCACGATGGAATAGCTCGTGGAGAGCGTGTCCGCGCCGCCGAAGGGACGGCCGGAGATGAGGATCGCGTCGTCGCCGCCGACGGCGAGGCACTCGCGCAGCGTGCTCTCGGCCATCGGGGGTCCCATCGTGATCAGGGTGACCTCGCCGCCGTACTGCTCCTTGACGCGCACGGCCGCCTCGAGGGCGTTGAGATCGAGGGGATTCGTGAGCGTGGGCACGCCCGCGCGCACGAGGTTGCCGGTCTCGGGGTCCATCTTCACCAGATCCACGTCCGGGATCTGCTTGACACAAACGAGTATTTTCAGCATAGCGTTCTCCTTTCTTCTCAGCCGACGAGAGAGGCGTCGCAGACCTTGCCGGGATTGAGGATGTAGTTCGGGTCAAAGACGCGCTTAATCTCGCCCATCAGCTGGAACACGTCCTCGCCCACGCTCTCGCGCAGATACTGCATCTTCGCGTGGCCGATGGCGTGCTCGCCGGAGACCTGACCCTCGAGCTCGGCGCACTTGGCGTAGGCCTTGTCCATGATGATCTTGGTGCGGCGCTTGAACTCGTCGAGCTCCAGATCGTTGGAGCAGCAGTAGATGTGGAGGTTGCCGTCGCCGGCGTGGCCGAAGTTGCGGATCGTGAGCCCCTCCTGCTCGCCGAGCTGGCGGATGTAGATGAGAAACGCCGGGATCTTGTCGACGGGGACGACGACGTCCATCTCGTCGAGCAGCTTCGTGTCGGCCTCGATGGCGGTGAGGAAGCTGGATCGGGCGGCCCAGGCGGCCTTCTTGTTGGAGCTCGTGGCGACGACGAGCACGTCGAGCGCGCCGGCCTCTTCCGCAATCTTGCCGAGCCTTACAAGCTTCTGGTCGAGCTCGTCCTCGTCAGAGCCCACGAAGGTCACGAGCAGGGAAGCGCCCACGTCCGCGTCCTTCACGCGCTCGGGGAAGGTCGGGATGCCGGTGAAGGCGGAAGACGAGGTCACAATGTCGGCGTCCATGAACTCAATCGACTGCGGGTCGAGGTTCGCGAGCTTGATGTGCGGCACGAACTTGATGCAGTCCTCGACGTTTGCAAACGGCACGAGGCAGCTGACGTCGCACACCGGGTTCGGGATGAGCTTCATCGTCATCTCGGTGATGATGCCGAGCGTGCCCTCCGAGCCGACCATCAGGTGCAGCAGGCTGTAGCCGGAGCTGGTCTTGCAGACGGTCTTGCCGAGCTCGATGATGCGCCCGTCGGCGAGCACGACGGTCAGCGCGAGGACATAGTCGCGCGTGACGCCGTATTTCACCGCGCGCATGCCGCCGGCGTTGGTGGAAATGTTGCCGCCCACGGTCGCGGTCTTCTCGCCGGGATCGGGCGGATACATCAGGCCGTGCGCGAGCGCGTCCGCGGCCAGATCCTTCAGCAGGACGCCGGGCTGGATGCGCACGACGAGGTTGTCCATGTCATAGTGCAGGATCTTGTTCATCCGGCGCGTGCAGAGCACCACGCCGCCCGCGAGCGGTACGCAGCCGCCGACAAGGCCGGTGCCCGCGCCGCGGCAGGTGACGGGGATGTGGTTTTCGTTGCAGATCTTCATGATCTGAGAGACTTCCTCGGTCGATTCCACGTCCACGGTGACCTCGGGGAAAAACTTGCCGTAGATCGGCATTTCGTCGTGGCTGTAGTTCGGGTCGACCTCTTCGCCCGCGGAGAAACGCTTGTCGCCGACAACAGCCTTCAGCTGCTCGGCAATCTCAGGGGTGATTTTGTTATAGGTTGCCATGCAATCTTCCTCCTGTTTGAGAAAATCAGATGAATTGACCGAACCCTCGCACAGCGAAGGTTCGGCCAAAAAAGCGGCTTGGAATCAGAGCAGATCGGCCAGCGTGCCGTTCTCGCCCAGCGCGCCGCACTTCTTGCCGAGCTCGGTCAGCTCCGCCTCGAGCGCGTCGGAGAAGTCGACGCCGGTGACCTTGCGCTCCTCGAGCAGGCGCGCCTCGATCTCGCCGGGCATGAAGATCTCCTTCACGCCGGTGGCGACGCGGCTGTTCTTGATGAGGCTCGCGTACAGGGAGGCGTGCTCCTTGAAGCGGTCGACGTTGATGAAGTGCTCGATGTCGAGCAGGATGACGGCGAAGCCCGTCTCCTCGGGGCGCATATCCTCGACGAAGGGGATCTCGGGGCTGGTGAGCGCGTCGGAGAGGACGCCGCCGAACATGTCGACGAACACGGCGAGGCCGTAGCCCTTGTGGCCGCCCATCGGGCGCACGCAGTAGGCCACGTTCGGATCGGTGGTCGGGTTGCCGTCGTAGTCGTTGGCCCAGCCCTCGGGCATCTCCTTGTTCTCGCGGCGATAGGCCTGCACCTTGCCGATGGCGACGCCGCTGGTGGACACGTCGATGACGATCGGACGCTCGGGGTTCGTGGTCGGGCAGCCGAGGATGATCGGGTTCGTGCCGATCAGACGATCCGCGCCGCCGAACGGAGCCTGGCAGGGATAGGTGTTGGACACGACGATGCCGATCATGTTGTCCTCGGCCATGCGGTGACCGTAGTAGGCGCCGCAGCCGATGTTCGCGCTGTTGCGGCCCACGCCGGCGGCCACGCCGTACTTCTTCGCGCGCTTGAGCACCTCGTCATAGACGCGGTTGACCGCCGCGATGCCGGAGCCGCCGCCGCAGTCGAAGACGAGGGCGCCGTCCTTGTCGCTCGCGAGCTTGAAGTCGGGCTGGGGGATGAGGGCGTTTGCCATGTACTGGCGCAGATAGATGCACAGACGGGACAGGCCGTGGGAATACGTGCCGGTGAAGTCAGAGTGCGTCACGACCTCGGAGAGATAGTGCGCGTCGATCTCCTCGACGTTCAGCGCCGCGCACAGGCCGCGGATCAGTTTCTTTTCCTGTTCAAAAGACAGATGAATCATAGTAATCTACCTCCAAAATTGATTTTGTTTGTTTGCGATATACATGCATCTCACCACAGAGGCGAAATTGCCCCTGTGGTGAGAAGAATTCGGGAAGGATCAGCTCGCGGCGACAAGGCCGAGCGGGTCGACGCCCGCGACGATCAGGCCGCCGAGCACCAGAATTGCGATGATGCAGTAGATCAGGCAGGGCAGCGCGTTCGTGCGGATGATCTTGCCCTCGTTGCCCATCGTGCCGGTGGTGGCGCAGGCCGCGACGACGTTGTTCACGCAGATCATGTTGCCCGCGGCGCCGCCGATGTTCTGCAGCGCGACAATCAGCACCGGGCTCATCTTCACGAGCTGCGCGGTCTGGAACTGCAGACCGGCAAACAGCGTGTTGGAGACGGTGTTGGAGCCGGACATGAAGGCGCCGAGCACGCCGATGACCGGCGCGATGATGATGTAGGCGCCCTGGAAGATGTTGGCCAGCGCTTCCGCCATGACGTAGAGCATGGACTTGTCCGTCAGCGCGGCGTTCATGCCGGTGTTGCGGTAAATGTACACCATCGAGACGCCGAAGAACAGCGCGATGGCAACGCCGGAGGTCTGCTTGAAGGTGTCAACAAACGCCTCCTTGACCTTCGCGCCGGGCATTCTGTGCAGGAAGAACGTGAGGATGCACACGAGGATGAACGGGAAGATGCCCGGGCACCAGCCCCAGTTCCAGGTCCAGTTGACGTTCTCGTTGCCGAGGATGTTTTTGATGCTGACCTTGAAGGCGTCGCTCGTCAGGAGGGTCTTGAGACCGAACCAGTTCAGGCGGGTGCCGACGAGGATGAGCGCGATGAGCACATAGGGAACCCAGGCAAGGACGGCGGACATGCCGTTGTCAACGTCCTGCTTGACCTCCTGCTTGGAGAGCCAGCTGGCGTCCCACTCGTTGCGGGGCTCGAAGTCCCAGACCTTCTTCGGGCAGAGGAAGCCCGCGCGGGCGGCGACGATCACAATGGCGAGCGTGACGATCGCGCCGATCAGGGACGGAAACTCAGGGCCGAAGAAGAACGCGAGCGCGAGGAACACCACGTCGAACACAACGGCGGTGAAGAGCGCGAAGGGCAGGGCGGCAAAGGCCTCCTTTCCGGACTTGTTCTTGCCGAACATCCTGCACATGACGAACACGCCGAAGAACACGATGAACAGCGCGCACGTGGCCTGGCTGATGGCAGAGAACTTGGTCAGCGCCATGCGGTAGGCCTCTGAGTCGGCGCCGAGGGCCTCGGCGGCCTGCACGGTGACGGCGTGGGCGGTGTTGGTCGGGGTGCCGACGGCGCCGTAGACGACGGGCACGCTGTTGTAGATCAGCGCGACGATCGCGGCGCACAGCGGCGGGAAGCCGAGGCTGATGAGCAGCGGGGCGGCGAGCGCGGCGGGCGTGCCGAAGCCGGCAGCGCCTTCGATGAAGGCCGCGAACACGAAGCCCACGATGATCGCCTGGATGCGGCGGTCGGGGTTCACGTTGTTGAACACGCGCTGGATGGCGGTGACGGCGCCGGAGTGCTTGAGCGTGTTCATAATGAGGATGGCGCCGAGGATAATGACGAGCGTGCCGATGGCCTCGAGGAAGCCGTCGAGCGCCCACGCAGCGGAGGTCGTGAAGTCCTGCTTCCAGTAGAGCAGGGCGATGACGACCGCGACGAGCCAGCCGAGCGGCAGGGCGCGCTTTGCCGGCCAGTTGAAGGCCAGCATCAGAACGATGACCAGTAAGATCGGTAGTGAAGCGATGAGTGCAGTCATAGTCTCTCCTCCTAAATGTTGAAGTCCTCCGCATCCGGAAACTGCGGAAGCCTCTTTTCTCTGTTCGCTTTCTCATCTGCGTGCGGTCCAATCGAAAGCCTCTCACCCCTCTCTCTGCGCGTTTCGGCTCCTTTTCGGATAAAGGCCGGCAGATGAATCACTATGGGCACAGGATAACACAACTTTTGGTAAAATACAACAAGAAACACTGGTTGTTAAATAGATAACTATGTTAAAAATGCCCACTCCGGACACGTTATCCGAAGTGGGCAAAAAATGTTGATTCCGCAGTTCAATTTCTGGCGGTGTGTTCGGTTTTATCCGCTTGGAGCAGCCCCTATTTCAGCGTCTCGTTCATGCTCCCGCTGCGAAAGCCCTGCAGATCCATCGTCACATAGGCAAAGCCGAGCGCGCGCAGTGCGTCGTGGAGCTCGTGCCGCAGAGAGAAGAGCTTCTCCTGCTCGCGCTCCGGCACCTCGATGCGCGCGAGATCGCCGTGGCTGCGCACACGAAACTGCCCGAAGCCATGCTGCAGTAAAAGCTGCTCGGCCGCGTCGATGCGCCGGAGCTTTTCCGCCGTGATCTCCTCGCCATAGGGCACGCGGCTGGCCAGACACGCGAACGACGGCTTTGCCGCCGTGGCGAGGCCGAGGCGCTCCGAGAGCGCGCGGATCTCCGCCTTTGTGAGCTCGGCTGCCCGCAGGGGGCTCTCGACCCCGAGCTCAAGGATCGCCCGGTGACCGGGGCGGTAGTCCAGATCGTCGTCCAGATTCGACCCCTCGGCGAGATGCGCGCAGCCCTCGCCCTTCGCCGCGTCCCAGAGCGTGGAGAAGATGTGCTTCTTGCAGTGGTAGCAGCGGTCGGGCGCGTTGCGCCGAAAGGCGTCCACCGCGAGCGCGTCCACCTCCACAAGGCGGTGCTGCACGCCGAGCGCGGCGCAGAAGTCCACCGCCTCCTGCACCTCCCGCTGCGGGATCGCCGCCGTCACGGCCGTGAGCGCGATCGCATTTTCGCCCAGCGCCTCGTGCGCCGCGGCGAGCAGAAACGTCGAGTCTACGCCCGCGGAATAGGCCACGGCTACGCGCCCCATGCCGCGCAGAGCGGAAAGCAGGCTTTCATATTTTTCGTCCAGTGTCATGGCTGTCCTCCGTCAAAATGCGCGGGGCACAAAGCCCGCGCCGTCAAATTCCCAGATCTCCGTGAAGCCCGCCGCTCTGGCTGCCGCCTCCGCCTGATCGAAGGCGAAGGTGAGATTTTCCCGGCTGTGCGCGTCGGCGGTGATCGTGATGCGCCCGCCCATTTCGCGCAGGGCATTGAGCAGCTGCGGCGCGGGGTAGGGCGCCGTGCGGTAGCCCCGGCTGATCGCGCCGGTGTTGATCTCGAAAATCTTCCCGGCCCGGACCAGCGCCTCCATCGCGTCCAGCGCAGCCGCGCGATAACGGGGACTGAAAGCATCATAGAGCGGCTCCGGCTCGTCGAACTTCGTGATGAGGTCGAAGTGCCCGACAATATCGGCCCGGTCGATGCGCGCGATCTCCTTGACCTTCCGGAAGAACGCCTCCGCCGCGGCGTCCGCGTCCCCGTCGAAGGCGATCACGATCATGCGGCGCGACCGCTCGCGATTGTCGTCCAGCGCCCAGAGCCCGCGCGCGGTCTCGAGGGCGTGCACCGAGGCGATCACATAGTCAAAGCCGCCGAGCCACTTCGGGTCGGAGGTGAGATCGTATTCCAGTCCGCACCAAAGGTCCAGCCGCCCGGCATATTCGGCCTTCAGACGGCGAAGCTCCGCGCAGTATTCCGCCATCCGCTCCGGCTTTACGGTCCAGAATTCATTGTCCATCGGACTGTGCGCCGTAAGACCGAGACCGGCCAGACCGAGCGAGAGCGCCGAAGCGGCCATCTCCGCAGGCGTGTTTTTGCCGTCGTCGAAGGTGGTGTGGTTATGGATAGATTGCGTAAACAACATATGCCTTCTCCAATTAGGAATGAGGAATTAGGAATTAGGAGTTATGAAAAAGCAGGATCATTCCTAATTCCTAATTCCTAACTCCTAATTCACTTCATTTTTTCCTGTTTGACTTTATGATCAATCACGTGTCTCGACGCCATCTCGGCCCGGATCTCGTCCATCGTGATCCCCATGTCGAGCATGAGCACCATCGCGTGGTACATGAGATCGCCGAGCTCGTAGATCGTGTTGGCCTTGTCGTTGTCCTTTGCGGCGATGATGACCTCCGTGGCCTCCTCGCCGACCTTTTTGAGGATCTTGTCGCGCCCCTTGTCGAAGAGGTAGGAGGTGTAGGACCCCTCCTTCGGCGTCTCCCTGCGGCCTCTGAGCATCTCGAAGAGATCCTCGTATTGGAAGCCCGGCTTCGCCTCGCCCTCGTAGACCGGCTGGAAGAAGCAGCTCTCCGCGCCCGTGTGGCAGGCGGGGCCGTCCTTGCGCACCTCGACGACGAGAGCGTCTAAGTCGCAGTCCGCCGTGATCGACACGATGTGCTGCACGTTCCCGCTCGTCTCGCCCTTGCGCCACAATTCCTGCCGCGAGCGGCTGAAAAAGCACGTCCGCCCCTCGTCCATCGAGATCCGCAGGCTCTCGGCGTTCATATAGGCCAGCGTGAGGACCTGCTTTGTCTCCGTATCGACAACGATCGCAGGGATTAAGCCCTTGTCGTCAAATTTCAAGTTATCAACGTTAAGCATCATTATTACCTCGCAGTGATTGAATTAGGAATGAGGAATGAGGAATTAGGAGTTATGAAGAAATAGGATCATTCCTAATTCCTAATTCCTAACTCCTAATTAAAATCCCGTTCTCTTTCAGCATCGCCTTCAACTCCGCAATTTCCACCTCGCCGAAGTGGAAGATGCTTGCGGCGAGTCCGGCGTCAACCTTGGGCAGCGCCTGAAACAGCGTCACGAAGTCCTGCGCGCAGCCCGCGCCGCCGGAGGCGATCACGGGCACCGACACGGCCTCGCAGACCGCGGAGAGCATTTCGAGATCGAAGCCCTGCTTCACGCCGTCGGTGTCGATGGAGTTTAAGACGATCTCGCCCGCCCCGTCGCCGACGCCGCGGCGCACCCATTCGATCAGCTCCATGCCGGTGTCCTCGCGCCCGCCCTTGGCAAAGACGCGAAATTCGCTCCCGACGCGCTTTGCGTCCACCGAGAGCACCACGCACTGGTCGCCGTAGCGCTTGGCGGCCTCGCCGATGAGCGCGGGGTTTCGGATGGCGCCGGAATTGACGCTCACCTTGTCCGCGCCGCACTTGAGCACGCGGTCAAAATCGTCGAGACTGTTGATGCCGCCGCCGACCGTGAGCGGGATGAAAATCGTCTCCGCCACGCGCGTGAGAATGTCCGTGAACAGCCCCCGCCCCTCGTGCGAGGCGGTGATGTCGTAGAACACCAGCTCGTCCGCCCCGTGCTCGGAATAATAGCGCGCCAGCGCCACCGGGTCAGACACGTCGCTCAAGCCCAGAAAGTTCACGCCCTTGACCACCCGACCATTTTTGACGTCGAGACAGGGGATGATGCGTTTGGTAATCATAAGCAAATGCTCCAGTTGAATGAATTAGGAGTTAGGAATTAGGAATGAAGGTACGGAAACTCCTAATTCCTAATTCCTCATTCCTAATTAGATTACTCTGCTGCGCGCAGCGCTTCATGCAGATTTACTGCACCCGTATAGTACGCCTTCCCGAGAATCGCGCCGTACAGTCCAGCTTCTCTCAATTCTCGTATGTCCTCCACCGAGGAGACGCCGCCGGAGGCGATGATGTCCATCGAAAAGCGCGCGTTGAGATTTTCATAAAGCGTCTGGTTTACCCCGCGCATCGCGCCGTCGCGGGAGATGTCCGTCACGATCACAGTCTGCACGCCGAGCTGCTCCAGCTCGGCGCAGAATTCCTCGCCGGTCGTCTCGCTCGTCTCGGTCCAGCCGTGCGTGGCGACGAGGCCGTTGCGGCAGTCGACGCCGACGGCGATCGCCGCGCCGTATCTCACGACCATGCGCTCCAAAAACGCGCGGTCGCGCAGCGCCGCTGTGCCGAGGATCACGCGGCTCACGCCGAGATCGAGATAGCGGGCAACCGTCTCGTCATTGCGGATGCCGCCGCCGATCTCGACTTGAAGCTCGCCGCGCCTGACGACCTCCGCCACGGCGGGGAGGTTCGGCGTGCCGCCGGTCTTTGCGCCCTCGAGATCCACCATGTGCACCCACGCGGCCCCGGCGTCTGCAAAGCGCGCGGCCATGTCCGCGCCGTGCTCGGCGTAGACGGTCATCTGTTTGTAATCGCCCTGATAGAGCCGCACCGCGCGGCCCTCGTATAAGTCAATCGCGGGAAGGAGAATCATGCCGTCGCCTCCAGTTCACAAAAGGCTCTGAGGATGTTCAGCCCGACCGGGCCGCTCTTTTCCGGATGGAACTGGCAGCCCATCACGTTGCCGCGCGCCACGGCGGCGGTGACTGCCGTGCCGTATTCGGCGGTGGCGATCGTCGATTCGCCGCAGTGCTTGGCGTAAAAGCTGTGCACGAAGTAGACGCAGTCGCCGGTCTTTACGTATTTCAGCAGCGGATGATCCTGAAGCTTGTGCAGCGCGTTCCACCCGATATGCGGCACCTTGAGGTCCGTCGGAATATCCGGCTTTAAGTCCTCCACGCTGCCGGGGATCAGGCCGAGCCCCGCGTGCTCGCCGTATTCCATGCTCCGGTCGAACAGCAGCTGCATCCCGAGACAGATGCCGAGCAGCGGCTTTCCCGCCCTGGCCTCCGCAATCACGACCTGATCGAGCCCCGTTGCGCGCAGCTTCGCCGCCGCGTCGGCAAACGCGCCGACGCCGGGGAGGATGATCTTGTCGGCTGCGCGGATCGCCGCGGCGTCGCCCGTCACGACGGCCTCCGCGCCGATCATTTTCAGCGAGCTTTTGAGGGAAAAGAGGTTTCCCACGCCGTAGTCAACAATTGCAATCATACAAGGACTCCCTTTGTGCTCGGCACGGCGTCCGCCGCGGCCGGGTCGATGCTGACCGCCTCGCGCAGCGCGCGCCCAAAGGCCTTGAAGGCGGCCTCGATGATGTGGTGCGAGTTTGCGCCGTCGAGCTGCCTGAGGTGCAGCGTCAGCCCCGCCTCGCGGCAGAGGGCGTTGAAAAACTCCTCCACCAGCTCGGTGTCGAACGTGCCGACCTTCTCGGTCGGGATCTCGAGCCCATAGCGCAGGCAGGCGCGGCCGGAGAGATCGAGCGCGCAGAGCACCAGCGCCTCGTCCATCGGCAGGAGCATGCTCCCATAGCGCCGCACGCCGCGCTTTTCGCCGAGGGCGGTCTTGATCGCCATGCCGAGGGCGATGCCGACGTCCTCCACGCTGTGGTGATCGTCCACATTCGTGTCGCCCTTACAGGTGACCGAGAGATCAAAGCGCCCGTGCGCGGCAAAGAGATTCAGCATGTGATCCAAAAACCCCACGCCGGTGTCGATCTGCTGGGCGCCGAGACCGTCGAGGGAAAGACGCAGGGCAATATCGGTCTCTGCGGTGGTGCGGTTGATGGTTGCGGTTCTCATCACTATGGTCCTCCTTTTTTGGAAAACGCGCATAAATTAGGAATTAGGAATGAGGAATTAGGAGTGTCCGTTACGTTCATTCCTAATTCCTAATTCCTCATTCCTCATTCGCAAAATTCATGTCATCAATGGCCGCCAGAAACTTGTCCATCTGCTCCTTCGTGCCGATCGTTACGCGGCACCAGTCGCGGATGCGGGCCTTCTGCCAGTGGCGGATGAGCACGCCGCGCGCTTTCAGGCCGCGGTAGAGCGCCTCGCCCGAGTGCTTCGGCGCGCGGATGAAGAGGAAGTTTGCCATCGACTCCGTCACGGTGAAGCCGCGCTGGCGCAGCGCGAGGGTGGTGTAGGCGCGGCAGGCCTGAATGGCCGCGGCGTTGGTTTGATAATACACGGAATCCTGAATTGCCGCAACCCCGCAGGCCGCGGTCATGCGGTTCACATTGTAGGGATTCGTGGAATATTTGAGGGTGTTCAGATCCTGAATCAGACTCGCCGCGCCCACGCCGAAGCCGAGCCGCCCGCCCGCGAGCGAGCGGGATTTGGAGAACGTCTGCGTCACGAGGAGATTGTCGTATTTGTGAATCAAAGGAACGCAGCTCTCGCCGCCGAAGTCGATATATGCCTCGTCGATTACGACGACGTGCTCCGGGTTGGACGTTACGATCTCCTCGATCTCCGAGACCGAGAGGAGCGTCCCCGTCGGCGCGTTCGGGTTTGCGATGACGACGTTGCCGCTCACGCCGCAGAAGTCCTTTGCGCGGATCGAAAAATCCGCCTGCAGCGGCACCTCGCGGTACGGCACATGGTTCACCTCCGCGAACACCGGGTAAAACCCATAGGTGATGTCCGGGAAGATGAAGGGGTGGTTTTGATCGCCCCACGCCATGAAGGCGAAGTTCAAAATCTCGTCCGAGCCGTTTGTCATCAAAACGTTCTCCGGCGCCACGCCGAGGTGCTCGGCCACCACGCGCGTCAGCTCCGTGCTCTCCGGGTCGGAGTAGAGCTGCAGGCGCTTTGCCTCGCTTTCCGCCGCGCGCACCACAGCCGGCGACGGGGGATAGGGGCTCTCGTTTGTGTTCAGCTTCACATACTGCTGATCCCGCGGCTGCTCGCCGGGCGTATAGGGGGCAAGGGAGGTATATTTGGTGCTGAAAAATTGGCTCATCTTCATCAAACCTTTTCACAAATTAGGAATTAGGAATGAGGAATTAGGAGTGTCCGACACTTTCATTCCTAATTCCTAATTCCTCATTCCTCATTCAAACCGAATTTCCACACTCCTGGCATGCCCTCTCAGCCCTTCCTCCTCCGCGAAGAGCATGATCGCGTTCTTCACGTTCCGGAGGGCTTCCTTGGAGTAATAGGTGTACTGGCTCTTTTTCACGAAGTCGTCCACCGAGAGGGGGCTGCCGAATTTAGCCGTGCCGGTGGTGGGCAGCGTGTGGTTCGGCCCGGCGAGATAGTCGCCGAGCGCCTCCGGCGCGTGCTTGCCGAGGAAGATCGAGCCCGCGTTCTCGACCATGCCGAGCCACGTAAAGGGATCGTCCACGGCGATCTCCAGATGCTCCGGCGCGATCTCGTTGGCGCAGGCAAAGGCGTCCCTGAGATCTTTGCAGATGACGATCTTGCCGTTATTTTCAATGCTCGCGCGGGCAATCTCCTCGCGCGGGAGGGTCTTCAGCTGCCGTTCCAGCTCTTCAGCGACGGCGGCGCCGAGCTCGGGAGAATCCGTCACGAGGACGCTGGTTGCCATCACGTCGTGCTCCGCCTGGGCGAGCATGTCGGCGGCGAGCACCTTCGGATCGTTCGTGCCGTCCGCCACGATGAGCACCTCGCTCGGCCCCGCGATCGTGTCGATCGCGACGGCGCCGAAGACCTGCCGCTTCGCCTCGGCCACGTAGGCGTTGCCGGGGCCGACGATCTTGTCCACCTTCGGCACGCTCTCGGTGCCGTAGGCCAGCGCCGCGACGGCCTGCGCCCCGCCGATCTTGTAGATCCGGTCCACGCCCGCGATCTTTGCCGCCGCGAGAATCGCGGGGTCGACCCTGCCGTCCGGCCCCGGCGGCGTCGTGATCACGAGCATGCCGCAGCCCGCGAGCTTCGCCGGCACGCAGTTCATCAGCAGGCTCGAGGGATAGGCCGCCGTGCCGTTCGGCACATAGAGCCCGACTCTGGCGATCGGCGTCACCTTCTGCCCGAGCACCACGCCGTCCGGCCGCGTGATCGAAAAGCCGGGGCGGATCTGCTGGCGGTGATATTCGGCGATGTTGTCGTGCGCGAGGCGGAGCACCGCCCGGTATTCCTCGCTCACCTCGTCGAAGGCTTCTTCAATCTCCTCGTCGGAGACGAGCAGGGAGCTCAGCTTCGCGCCGTCGAACTTCTCCGTCAGGCGAAAGAGCGCCTCGTCGCCGTGCGCCTGCACGTCGGCGAGAATGTCCTTCACCACGCCGGACACGTCCTGAATCAGGGGGCTGCGGATAAACAGCGTCTCGTTCGGCACCTCGCCGTATTGAAACATTCGGATCATAGTATCTCTCCCAACCGCTCGCACATGGAGCGAATCTCATCATAATGAAAGGCGTAGCTCGCGGTATTTGCAATGAACCGGGCGGAGATGTCCGCCACGGTCTCGAGCGGGGCGAGCCCGTTTTCCAGAAGGGTCTTTCCGGTCTCGACGATGTCGACAATCACGTCCGAGAGCCCGAGCAGCGGCGCGATCTCAATGGAACCATTGAGCTTGATGATCGTGATGTCGCGCCCCTTTTCGGCGTAGTGGGCTTTGGCGATGTGCGGAAACTTCGTCGCCACGCGCAGATCGCGGTCGCCCTCGTCTCGCCAGTCTTGGAAGCCCGCGACGCACATGCGGCACTTGCCGATGCCGAGATCCATCAGCTCATAGACCTCCGGCGCGTATTCGAGCAGGATGTCCTTGCCCGCGATGCCCACGTCTGCCGCGCCGCGCTCGACGTAGATCGGCACGTCCGAGGGCTTGACCCAGAAATAGCGCACGCCGGCGCGCTCGTTTTCAAACGTGAGCTTTCGTCCTCCCGCGAGGAGCTCCGGGCATTCATAGCCCGCGCGGGCCATGAGGTCATAGGCCCTCTCGCCGAGACGGCCTTTTGGAAGCGCAACGTTCAGCATTCTGTCACCGCTCCCTTCTCCGCGCGCAGGATCCGGCGAAAGCGCAGGCCCTGCGGCGGCTGGGCCTCCACGCGCACGGTCTCGCCCGCGGCGCGCAGCTGCTCCGCCGTCTGCACCGCGAGCGGCGCGTCGGCGTCGGATGCGTAGCAGATCAGCGCGTCCGCGTCAAATTCCGCGCGCGGACGGCCCACGGCCTCGAGCCGGTCGAGATAGACCGCAAAGCCGATCGCCCCGCCGCGCTTTCCCATGCGCTGCAGCAGACGGTCATACCGCCCGCCGGAGATGACGCAGTTCGGCGCGCCCGAGACATACCCGCGAAACACGAGGTCGTGATAATATTCCACGTCGTTCACGACGGAAAAATCGAGATAAACCGGGAGCTCCCCGTAGGCCGCAAGCTGTGTCGACAGCGCGCGGAGGGCGCCGAGCGCCGCGCAGCTCTTCTCCGGCAGGGCGAGCGCCTCGGCCCTGGAAAGTGTTTCAGCCAGCGGGCCGTAGAGATCCGCGAGCGCCGCGAGCACGGCGGCGGTCTCTTCCCTGCAGAGCGCCTTGATCGCCGGGACGTTCTTCGCGCCCACGGCGGCAAAGACCGCCTTCTGCGCCGCCTCGTCGAGCGCGGCGGCCTCCAGCACGCCGGAGATCACCCCGATGTGCGACACGCTCAGCACGGCTTCGCCGGAGATCGCCTTCAGGCTCTTCGCCGCGAGGGACACGACCTCGGCCACCGCGACGGCATCCAGCGCGCCGATGCACTCCAGCCCCGTCTGCGGGATCTCGCGAAAGCCCTCGCCGGGGCGCTGCTCGCGGTAGACATTCTCACGGTAGAACACCTTGCGCAGCCCCTCCGGCTGCGTGTCCTGCACGATGGAGAGCGTCACGTCCGGCTTCATGGCCATGAGCCGCCCGTCCGTGTTCGTGAAGGTCAGCACCTTCTCCGTCGTGAGAAAGCGGCGGTTTTCGCTGTAGAGCTCATAGCGCTCAAACTTCTTCACGCGAAACGGCTGATAGCCGCACCCGGCATAGAGCGCCTGCAGGCGCTGTTCAATCCTGCTCGCCATGGCTCAGTCCTCCTCGAGCGCGGGGAGGCGCTGAATCATCAGGCGATACCCGCCCGGGCCGTATTCAAGGCAGCGGTTGACACGGCTCACGGTGGCGCTGCTCGCGCCCGTGTGCTCCACGGTGGAGACGTAGCTGTCGCCCCGGTCGAGCCTGCGGGCGATCTCCAGCCGCTGCGCGAGCGCGCGGAGCTCCTTGACCGTGCACAGATCCTCCAAAAACAGCCGGCAGTCCTCGCGGTCCTCCAGCTTCAAAATGGCCTCGAACAGCGCATCCATCTGCGCATTCTGCGGCAAAGCCATGGATCATTCCTCCTTGAGATTTCCACTAACGGCATCAGAAGCACAGCGAATGCTGTGCGACACAAAGCAAAGCTTTGTGATCTGAAAATGCAATTTTCAGATGATGACGCTACAACGGCGTATTCAATTTGCGTGCTATCACGCAAATTGGCGGGCGTTTGCCCGCCAACCTCCGCATGGCGGAGGTGAATACTTAGTTATGCTTCTGTATAGTAGCACAGTAGCGCACTAAAGTCAAGGCGGAATTGACTTCTGTGTAAATTCAGGTTAATCTAATGAGGAATGAGGAATTAGGAATGAAAGTGACGGACACTCCGAATTCCTCATTCCGAATTCCTCATTTTGAAAAAGGTGAAAGAAATGCACATCCCTTCCTGCGAATCCACCGAGGTGTCCCTGCTCTCCTTCGACGCCGCCCTGCACGACGACTCCCCCTGCGATTATGACCGCGACGTCTGGCTCTATGTCCCGTCGTTTTATACCGAATACCGTTACATCCTCGGCACGCGCGGAATAAACCCGCTCATCTGCATCGGCATCAACCCATCCACCGCGCGGCCGGGCGATCTGGACAACACGCTCAAGAGCGTGGAGCGCATCGCAAAGAACAACGGCTACGACAGCTTCATCATGTTCAACGTCTACGCCCAGCGCGCCACGGATCCGAACGCGATGGATACATCCTTCAATGAACCGCTCCACCGCGAGAACATGGCGGCCTTCCGCTATGTGCTCGGGCTCTATGGTGAGAATCACCGCCCCGCCGTCTGGGCGGCGTGGGGGACGCTGATTGAAAAGCGGCCATACCTGAAAACCGCCCTGCGCGATATGATCGCCGAGGGCGAGGCCGCGGGGGCCGAGTGGCTCACCTTCGGCAAGCGGAGCAAAAAGGGCCACCCGCACCATCCGCTCTATCTGCGCGCCGACAGTGCGCCGGAGCCGTTCGACGTGCGCGCCTACTGCGAAACACTCTGAGGAGAGATCTATGAAACTAAGCAAAGAGATTGAAGCCCTGCTGCCGGAGGCCGTGCGCCTGCGGCGGGCGCTGCACCGCATCCCCGAGCTCGGCTTCCAGCTGTTTGAAACGCAGGCGCTTGTCTGGCAGACGCTCGAGGCCTGCCGCCCCGACCGGCTCGAAAAGCTCGCCGTCACGGGCGCGAAGGCCGTCTTCCTCGCAGAAGGCGCGGCCGAGACGATCGCCTTTCGCGCGGACATGGACGCCCTGCCGAACCCGGAGCCGGAGGGGAAGGACTATGTCTCCTGCCACGCCGGGAAGATGCACGGCTGCGGCCACGACGGCCACATGACCGTGCTGCTCCTGCTCGCGCAGTGGCTCGCGGCGCACCGCGATCAGGTGTGCGTCAACGTCGTCCTGCTCTTCCAGCCCGGCGAGGAGGGCTGGGGCGGCGCGCGCCGCATGATCGGCGACGGGGCGCTCGAAAACCCCAAGGTCGACCGCATTTACGGCCTGCACCTCTGGCCGACCGTGCCGAAGGGCAAAATCGGCGTCCGCTGGGGCTACCAGATGGCGCAGACGAGCGATTTTCAGATCACCGTCCACGGCCGCAGCGCCCATGCCTCCACGCCGCAGATGGGCATCGACGCGATCGTCGTCTCGGCGGAGCTGATCACGATGCTGCAGACGCTCATCACCCGCAGCGTCGACCCGCATCAGGACGCGCTTTTGACGCTCGGCCGCATCGAGGGCGGCACGGCGCATAACGTCATTGCCGAGCAGGTGCGCATCCTCGGCACGCTCCGCACGTTCTCGGACGAGCTGTTTCAGACGCTCGTGCACAAGGCGAGGGCCATGATCCACGGCCTCGAGGTGGCGACGGACGCGCGCATTGAGATCGAGCGCATGGTCTATTACCCCTGCGTCACGAACCCGCGCCCCATGGTCGAGCAGCTCTACACCGTGCTCGATTCGATGGACGACGCCGTGCTCGTCAAGCCCGCCATGGCGGCGGAGGACTTCGCGGAATACCAGCGCGAGGTGCCGGGCGTGTTCTTCTTCCTCGGCATCGAGGGCGGAAAAGGAGGAGCCCCGCTCCACGCTTTGCAGTTTGACTTCGATGAGGAAGCGCTGCTGTACGGCGCAGAGATTTTCAAGCGCCTGTTGCTGAAATAGAAGCTGTAGGGGAGGGGCTTGCCCCTCCCGTGCAGATGGATTGATCAAACAGAAATGTGAGGCGAATTCGCAGAAAGATCGAATTCGCCTCACATTGCATTTTGTTTTTTCCGGAACGCCGGGAGGGGCAAGCCCCTCCCCTACGGCTCCATCCATCAACGGATTTACACGATAAATCCCCCGCCGAGGACGCGGTCGTTGTCATACAGCACCGCGCTCTGGCCCGGCGCGGGGGCTCGCACCGGCTCGTCGCAGGTGATGCGCACGAGGTCTCCGTCGATGCGCGCGGTGCAGGGCGGGTTTTCCCACTTCGGGTGCCGCACGCGCACGCTCGCGCGAAGATCTCCCGCAGGCGGATCGATGAGCCAGTTAAACTGCTCGGCGGCCACCTCGGTGTGAAACAGCGCGTCCCAGTAGTCGAGCTGAATCGTGTTCGTCTTGGCGTCAATGCGGGAGATATACACCTTCCGATCGTTGATAAGCCCCGGGCGGCGCTGGCCGACGGTGTAATGGCAGATGCCGTCGTGCCGGCCGACCACCTCGCCGTGGAGCACAAAGTCGCCCGGCCCGGGCAGGGGCGCGCGCCGCGCCATCCAGCCAGTGTAGTCCTTGTCCGGGATGAAGCAGATCTCCATACTGTCCGGCTTTTTCGCCACGGGGATGCCGAAGTCGGCCGCCATTGCGCGCACCTGCGTCTTTTCAAACGCCCCGAGCGGCAGCAGCAGGCGCTGCACCTGCTCTCTCGTGAGCCGGCAGAGCATATAGCTCTGGTCGTTCGAGGGGTGTCCCTTGTAGAGCCCGCCGTCTTTTGTGCGGGCATAGTGCCCGGTGGCGATATAGTCCGCGCCGAGGCGGTCGGCGTGCGCGAGCAGGGCCTTGAACTTCACGGTCGGGTTGCAGAGAATGCAGGGGTTCGGCGTGCGCCCGGCGCGGTAGGCCGCCTCAAACGGCGCGCAGACCTTCTGCTCGAGATCGCTGCGAATGTCGAGCACATCCAGCGCCACGCCGAGCGTCTCCGCCACGGCGGCGGCGTCCCGCGCGCCCGTGTCCGAAACGCCGTTTTCCAGATAAAGCCCCGTCACGGTATGCCCCGCGCGCTTTAACAGCGCCGCGCAGACAGCAGAGTCCACACCGCCGGAGAGACCCAATATTACGTGTGCCATAAGAACTCCTTTAATTAGGAATGAGGAATTCGGAATTAGGAATTGCCATCAACGGACATTCCTCATTCCTCATTCCTAATTCCTAATTTGCATTAATTTGTATCATGATCCATTTTTAAGAATACCATCAACGCCGCCACGTCTGCCGGACTCACGCCCGAGATCCGGCTGGCCTGGCCGAGGTTTTTTGGGCGGATGGCCTGGAGCTTCTGCCGCGCCTCGAGGCGCAGGCAGGCGATGGATTCAAAATCCAGCCCGTCCGGGAGCGGGCGCGCCTCCAGGCGCTGAAACTCCTCCACCTGCCGCAGCTGGCGGTCGATGTAGCCCGCGTATTTCAGGCGGATCTCCGCCTGTTCGGTCACGGCGTGGGGAAGCGCCGGGCGCTCAGGGTCAAACGGCGCGAGATCGGCATAACCGATCTGCGGGCGGCGCAGGAGATCGGCCAGCGAGACGCCGGTCTTCGCCGCCGCGGTGCCGCGCGCGGTGAGCATTTCATTGAGCGCCTCCGTCGGCGCGATGTGCGTCTTTTCCAGCCGCGCCATCTCTTCGGCCACCTGCCGGTATTTCTCCTGCACGGCGGCGAATTGCTCCTCGCTCACGAGGCCGATCTCCCGCCCGATCGCGGCGAGGCGCTCGTCGGCGTTGTCCTGCCGGTGCAGCAGACGGTATTCCGAGCGCGAGGTCATGATGCGGTAGGGCTCGTTCGTCCCCTTCGTCACGAGATCGTCGATCAGCGTGCCGATATACCCGTCTGAGCGGCGGAGGATCATGGGGTCTTTTCCGAGGAGCTTTCGCGCGGCGTTCACGCCCGCCACGAAGCCCTGCACCGCCGCCTCCTCATAGCCGGAGGAGCCGTTGAACTGCCCCGCGCCGTAGAGGCCGGGGATTTTTTTTGTCTCGAGCGTCGGCCAGAGCTCCGTCGGGTCGACGCAGTCATATTCGATCGCATAGGCGCAGCGGGTCATCTCCGCCTGCTCGAGGCCGGGGATCGTGTGCAGCATCTGCACCTGCACCTCCTCGGGCAGCGATGAGGAAAAGCCCTGCAGATAGAGCTCCTCCGTCTCGAGCCCCGTCGGCTCCAAAAAGAGCTGGTGGCGCGCCTTGTCCGGGAAGGTCATGATCTTCGTCTCGATGCTGGGGCAGTAGCGCGGGCCGACGCCCTCGATCACGTGGGAGTAGATCGGGCTGCGGTCGAGATTTGCGCGGATGATCTCGTGCGTGCGCTCGTTGGTGTAGGTCAGCCAGCAGACGGCGCGGTTCTCCACCGGTGCGGTCGTCGAGAAGGAGAACGCCTCGATCCCCTCGTCCCCGGGCTGCATCTCCATTTTGGAGAAGTCCACCGTGCGCTTTAAAATGCGCGGCGGGGTGCCGGTTTTGAACCGGCGCATATTGAGTCCGAGCGCGCGGCAGCAGTCCGCGAGCGGGCCGGCCGCTGCAAGGCCGTCGGGGCCCTCATCGCGCAGCACCTCGCCCACGATCGTGCGCCCGCGCAGATACGTGCCCGTGGCGAGGATCGCGGCGCGGCAGCGCCAGACCGCCCCCGTCGCCGTCACGACGGCGGAGACGCGCCCGTCCTCCGTTTCAACCGAGACGACCTCCGCCTGCTTGACGCGGAGATTCGCTTGCGTCTCGAGCATGTGCTTCATCACGGCCTGATAGCGCCGCCGGTCGGCCTGCGCGCGCAGGGAGTGCACCGCCGGGCCCTTGCCGCGGATGAGCAGCCGGTATTGGATGCAGGCTTTGTCCGCGGCCTTCGCCATCTCGCCGCCGAGCGCGTCGAGCTCGCGCACGAGATGCCCCTTGCCCGTGCCGCCGATGGCGGGCTTGCAGGGCATGTTGCCCACGGCGTCGAGATTCACGGTGAAGCACACCGTGTCGAGCCCCAGCCGCGCCGCGGCCAAAGCCGCCTCAATCCCGGCATGTCCCGCGCCGATGACGGCGATATCACAAGTTCCTGCGTTGTATCTCATGGGTTCCTCCGGAACAATTAGGAATGAGGAATTAGGAATTAGGAATGGCTTGTACCATAATTCCTAATTCCTAATTCCTAATTCCTCATTCGCATAGTTTTTCAATCTCGGATTCACCGTAAACGGTGAATCCGGCGTCCAGCAGCCGCTCCGCCGTCACGCCGTTGCCTTCTTCCAGCGTTCCGGTGAAGGTGCCGTCGTAGATTTTGCCCTTCCCGCAGGAGGGGCTGCGCTCTTTTAAGACAGCGGCGCAGACGTTGTTTTCCTGCGCGAGGCGGAGCGCCGCTGAAGCGCCGCGGCGGTATTCCGCCGTCACGTCCGCGCCGGATTTCATCACGACGCGATCGCCCCGCCGCTCGGAGGGCGTGCGCGGGGTCGGAAGACCGCCGAGCACCTCCGGGCAGACCGGGACCAGCGCATACCGAGAGCGCAGCGCGTCCAGTGTTTCTGCCGGGAGCGGCTTGGACTTGGCGTCATAGCGGCAGGGATCGCCGAGCAGACAGCGGCTGATGAGCAGCTTTCTCATTCGTCCGCCGCGCCGCGGCTGAAAGCGAAGCCCAACAGCAGACCCACCACGCCGCCGGCGATGTGCGTCAGCTCCTGCAGTCCCGCCGCGCCGGTGACGGCCTGCAGCACCTCGCTGCCGAGATAGAGGATGATCACGAGGATCAGCGTGATCGGGATCGCGCCGCCGCGCATGCTCGCAAAGGAGGCGAGCATCATCATGCAGAACAGCACGCCGCTCGCGCCCATGATCGTGGCATCCGGAAAGAGGAACCACATGATCGCCGCGCCTGCAATCGCCGTGAGCAGCACGGCGAAGAAGACCTTCGCGCTGCCGAAGCGCTCCTCGGCCGTGGGGCCGACGACGAGCATGACGATGATGTTGCCGGTGCAGGTCGTGAGACTCGTGTTTCCGAGCACATGCAGCACCGCGCGCGGATAGGTCAGATAGTCCGAGAGCGCGGATTTATAAAAGCAAAAGAGGTTCTGCGTCGTCCAGCCGTCGGTCAGTTCATTGAGCGCCAGCGCCAGCAGGCTCAAAAGCGCGAACGTGAGCGTTACGGGGGCGTTATAGCGCAGGGTGATGCCGTCGATTCTCTCTCTGTCCATCGGGTTGCCTCCTTACAGCGCCTCGAGCGCCTTTTCGTAAGCCTTCTGGGTTCTCGCGTCGAAGCAGACCATGCGCACACGGCGGATGGAGCTGTAGTGCTCGAGGGTCTCCGCGATCGTGCGGATGGCGATCTCGGCCGCCTGCTCGAGCGGGAAGTGGTAGACGCCCGTGCTGATGCTGGGGAAGTCCACCGTCGCGCAGTGGTTCTCCGCCGCCACGCGCAGGCAGTTGCGGTAGCAGCTCGCCAGCAGCTCCGGCTCGCCGTGCTCGCCGTCGCGCCAGCGCGGGCCGGGCGTGTGGATCACGTGCTTTGCCGGCAGACGATAGCCGCGCGTGATCTTCGCCTCGCCCGTGGGGCAGCCGTTTAAGGTGCGGCACTCGGCCAGCAGCGCGGAGCCTGCCGCCATATGGATTGCGCCGTCGACGCCGCCGCCGCCGAGCAGCGAAGTGTTCGCGGCGTTCACGATCGCGTCCACCTCGGACTTCGTGATGTCGCCCTGAATGACCTCAATGCGGTTCTTGTTCATGTCAAATCTCCTCCTGTCTGCTCATAGAGCCTGTCCGCCATGGAAAGGAGCAGCTCGCGCAGCTCCAGCTTGTCTTTGAATTCGTCGGGAATCGCCTCATACCCCAGCTTCGCGCCGAGGAGGTTTCCCGCGATCGCGCCGGTGGAATCGCTGTCGCCCTTGTGGTTCACGGCGGCGATGATGCCGGCGGCAAAATCATTCTCGTGCCGGATCGCGCAATAGAGCGCGATGGCCATCGCCTCGTCGCCGACCCAACCCTCGCCGAGGGTGTGGATCGCGTCGAGCTCCGGCGCGTCCGCGTGCGCCAGCTCGATTGCCCGCTCCATCAGGTCGAGGAATACGCGCAGATCCGGCGCGTGGGCATATTCATACGTCAGCGCAAAGAGCGCCTTGCGCGCCGCCTTTTCGATCGGGAGGTTTTCGACCGAGACGAGCTGGGCGACCATGTGGCCCAGCATCGCGCCGGGCAGCCAGCCGAGATCGTGGCAGTGCGTCAGCGCGCTGGTCTTCGCGCCGAGGATCGCGGCGTTCATGGGGTTTTCCGGGCTGATGAGTCCGGCGGGCGCGGCGCGCATCACGCCGCCGCAGCCCTTGGAGTGGTTGATCGGGTGCGAGGGGCTGCCCGGCTTGCCGCCGGAGATCGCGGCGAGGCACGTCCGCCCCGGCGCGCGCGGCGCCCAGAGCGCCTGAACGCCCATCAGCCCGGAGAGATTTTTTCCCGCCGCGCCGAAGGCGTGAAACTGCGTCACATACCACTCATTGTAGCACTCCCAGACGTTCTGCACCTTGTCCTCTCCCGGCAGGAGCAGTCCCGCCGCGGTGAAGAGCGTCATCTGCGTGTCGTCCGAGATCTGAGCGATGCCGTCCACGAGCCGGAAGGCGCGGATGCCCTCCTCGCCATAGCGGCCGAAGATGGCCTCCTCGCCCAGAAACTCCACGGCATAGCCGAGCGCGTCGCCCGCGCCGCCGCCGACGAGGCAGCCGCGATAACGGTCCTGTCGATGCATGGAGACTCCTTTCTCAGTCGAGCGTGATCTCAATCTCGCCGTTCGGCGCCGTGAGCGTGACGGCGGCGCTCTTTGCGCGGCGCGTCACCACGGCCTCGGCCACGGCGTCCTCAATGTCCTTCTGGATCGTGCGGCGCAGATTGCGCGCGCCGTAGGTCTCGCTGAAGCTCTTTTTCACGAGCGCGGAAATGACGTCCTCATCCCATGTGAGCGCCATGCCGCGCGCGGCCATGGTCTCCTGGAGCTCGGTGAGCATCAGCGCCGCGATGCCGCGGAAATTCTCTTCCGTGAGCTTATTAAAGTAGACGATCTCGTCCACGCGGTTGATGAATTCCGGGCGCAGGAAGTCGTTCAGCGCCTTCATCACGCGCTCCTTCGTCTGGTCGTTCGCGCTCATGCCGAAGCCGACCGCGCCGGTTTTCGTGTTGCTGCCGGCGTTCGTCGTCATGATGATGACGGTGTTTTCAAAGTTCACGGTGCGGCCCTGCGCGTCCGTGATGCGCCCGTCGTCGAGAATCTGCAGGAGGATGTTCATCACGTCCGGGTGCGCCGTCTCGATCTCGTCGAAGAGCACGACGGAGTAGGGGCGGCGGAGGATCTTCTCGGTCAGCTGCCCGGCCTCGTCGTAGCCGACGTAGCCCGGGGGCGAGCCGATGATGCGCGAGACGGAGAACTTCTCCATGAATTCGGACATGTCGAGCCGGATCAGGCTCTCCGGCGCGTCGAAGAGGTCGGCGGCGAGGCGCTTGACCAGCTCCGTCTTGCCGACGCCGGTGCCGCCCACGAAGATGAAGCTCACGGGCTTGCGCTTGGCCTGCAGACCGACGCGGCTGCGGCGGATCGCGGCGCAGACGGCGTCCACCGCCTCGTCCTGACCGACGATGTGTGCGCGCAGGCGGTCGCCCAGCTGCGCGAGGCGCTCAAACTCGTCCTCGCGGATGCTCGCCGCGGGGATTTTCGTCCAGAGCTCGATGATGCGCGCGAGGTTCTCCTGCGTCAGCTTCGGGCGGCCGAGGGCCTCGAGCGCCTCGAGCTCGTCGTTTAAGAGCAGGGAGCGGCTGCGCAGCTCGGCGAGTCTCGCGTAATCTTCGTTCTCCGGGTCCTGCAGGAGCAGCTCGCGCTCGCGGTCGTAGTCCGCGAGCTCTTTTTCAATCTCCTCGATGCGCACGAGGTTTGCGTTTTTGAGGTTCACGTCCGAGCAGGCCTCGTCGATGAGGTCGATGGCCTTGTCGGGCAGATAGCGGTCGGTGATATACCGCTCGCTCAGGCGCACGGCGGCCTCGCACATCTCGTCCGTGATCTCCACCTGGTGGAAGTCCTCGTAATATTTGCGGATGCCCTTGAGGATCTCCACGCTGTCCGAGAGAGACGGCTCCGAGACCGTCACGGGCTGGAAGCGGCGCTCGAGCGCGGCGTCCTTTTCAATGTGCTTGCGGTATTCGGTGAAGGTCGTCGCGCCGATGACCTGAATCTCGCCGCGCGAGAGGGCGGGCTTTAGGATGTTGGCGGCGTTCATG
>JAFRDQ010000094.1 GCA_017411225.1 Oscillospiraceae bacterium | reverse complement strand
GGTGGTCCAGCACCAGCTGGCCAAGTGGTCTGACGTGGACATCGTCATCTATATCGGCTGCGGCGAGCGCGGCAACGAGATGACCGACGTTCTGATGGAGTTCCCCGAGCTCAAGGACCTGCGCAACGGCGAGCCGCTGATGAAGCGCACCGTCCTCATCGCGAACACCTCCGACATGCCCGTTGCGGCCCGTGAGGCCTCGATCTACACCGGCATCACCATCGCCGAGTATTTCCGCGACATGGGCTATGACGTCGCCGTTCTGGCCGACTCCACCTCCCGCTGGGCCGAGGCTCTGCGTGAGATGTCCGGCCGTCTGGAAGAGATGCCCGGTGAGGAAGGCTACCCGGCTTACCTCGCATCGCGTCTGGCGCAGTTCTACGAGCGCGCCGGCTGTGTCGAGTGCATCGGCTCTGATGACCGCCGCGGCTCCGTTACGGCCATCGGCGCTGTCTCGCCTCCGGGCGGCGATATCTCCGAGCCTGTCTCGCAGGCGACGATGCGTATCGTCAAGGTCTTCTGGGCGCTGGATTCCAGCCTCGCCTATGCCCGTCACTTCCCGGCCATCAACTGGCTGACGTCGTATTCTCTGTACGTCGACTCCCTCAAGCCGTGGTATGAGGCCACGTTCGGCCCCGAGTATATGGAAAACCGCGCGCAGGCGATGAGCATTCTGCAGCAGGAGAGTGAGCTGCAGGAGATCGTCCGCCTCGTCGGTCAGGACGCGCTGAGCGCGGCCGACCGTCTCACCATGGAGACCGCGAAGATGATCCGCGAGGACTTCCTCCAGCAGAACGCCTTCGTCGATATCGACTCCTACAGTGAGTATCGCCGTCAGTACCTGCTGCTGAGCATGGTTCTGAACTATGACAAGCTCTGCCGCGAAGCGCTTGAGAAGGGCGCCGACATGCAGAAGCTCATTTCCATCCCCGCCCGCGTCGCCGTCGGCCGCGCCAAGAGCGTGCCGAGCGATGAGTACGAGGCCGTCTACGCCCAGATCCGGGAGGATATGAACACCCAGATCAAGGAGATCATTGCCGGAGGTGAGGAGCTGTGATTAAAGAGTATAAGACCATACGGGAGATTGCCAGCCCTCTGATGCTGGTCAATCAGGTCGAAGGCGTCACGTATGACGAGCTGGCCGAAATCGAGCTGCCCAACGGCGAGGTTCGCCGCTGCAAGGTGCTCGAGGTCGAGGGCGATACCGCCGTCGTCCAGCTCTTTGAGAGCGCGCAGGGCATCAACCTTGCGCAGTCCAAGATTCGCTTCCTCGGACACCCGCTGGAGCTCGGCGTGAGCGAGGATATGCTCGGCCGCGTCTTCAACGGCATGGGCGAGCCCATCGACGGCGGCCCCGCCGTCCTCGCCGAGGCGCACCGCGATATCAACGGTCTGCCCATGAACCCCGCCGCGCGCGCCTATCCCGCCGAGTTTATCCAGACGGGCGTTTCCACCATCGACGGTCTGAACACCCTCGTCCGCGGCCAGAAGCTGCCGATCTTCTCCGCCTCCGGTCTGCCGCACGCGGCGCTGGCGGCGCAGATCGCGCGTCAGGCCCGCGTCCTGGGCGACGGCGAGAACTTCGCCGTGGTCTTCGCCGCCATCGGCATTACGTTCGAGGAGTCTGAGTACTTCATTCAGGAGTTCCGCCGCACCGGCGCCATCGACCGTACCGTCGTCTTCTCCAACCTTGCGAACGACCCCGCCGTCGAGCGTCTTTCCACGCCGCGTATGGCGCTGACCGCCGCCGAGTATCTCGCCTTCGAGAAGGACATGCAGGTGCTCGTCATCCTCACGGACATCACGAACTATGCCGAGGCGCTGCGTGAGGTCTCCGCCGCGAAGAAGGAGGTCCCTGGCCGCCGCGGATATCCCGGCTACCTGTACACCGACCTTGCCACGCTCTATGAACGCGCCGGCCGCCGCATCGGCAAGCGCGGCTCGATCACCATGATCCCAATCCTCACCATGCCTGAGGACGATAAGACCCACCCGATCCCCGACCTTACGGGCTACATCACCGAGGGTCAGATTATCCTCTCCCGTGACCTGCACCGAAAGGGCCTCGTCCCGCCGGTCGACGTTCTGCCGAGCCTGAGCCGTCTGAAGGATAAGGGCATCGGCGTCGGCAAGACCCGCGAGGATCACGCCGGCACGATGAACCAGCTCTTCGCGGCCTATGCCCGCGGCAAGGACGCCAAGGAGCTCATGACGATTCTGGGCGAAGCTGCGCTGAGCGATGACGACAAGCAGTTTGCAAAGTTCGCCGACGAGTTCGAGAAGGTCTATGTCTCTCAGGGCAACGAGACCAACCGCTCCATTGAGGAGACGCTCGATCTCGGCTGGCAGCTGCTGCGCATCCTGCCCCGCACGGAGCTCAAGCGCATCAAGCCTGAGTTTATTGAGAAGTACATGCCCGAAGAAGCGTGAGTCGGATCACGAGCTGAATTCATAAGGTAGGTGATTTGATGGCAAGTACCGCGATTACCCCGACCAGAATGGTGCTCAACCAGCTCAAGGGTCGGCTCAAAACCGCGCGCCGCGGCCACAAGCTTCTGAAGGACAAGCGAGACGAGCTCATGCGCCAGTTCCTCGATATCGTGCGGCTCAATCAGCAGCTGCGCATCAAGGTGGAGCAGGGGCTCACGGAGGCCTTCGGTTCTCTGTCCGTCGCCTCGGCGATCATGTCGCCGGAGATGCTGGAGCAATCCCTTCTGTACCCACGCCAGAGCGTCGAGCTCGGCATGAAGTACAAAAACATCATGAGCGTCAATGTTCCGGTCTATGATTTCAAGACGAAGAACGACGACCCGTCCGAGATCTTTCCCTATGGCTTCGCGCAGACGTCCGGCGAGCTGGACGATGCGCTCGAGCAGCTGGCAAACGTCTTTAAGGACATGCTCGAGCTCGCGCAGATCGAGAAATCGATGCAGCTGCTCGCGCAGGAGATCGAAAAGACGAGAAGGCGTGTTAACGCGCTCGAATACGTCATGATCCCCGAGCTTCAGGAAAATATCAAATACATTTCTATGAAGCTTGCCGAGAACGAGAACTCGACCAAGGTAAGGCTGATGAAGGTCAAAGAAATGGTGCAGGAAGATGCGCACCATTACAAGGAGAGGGGAGTATCCTGATACCTCCGCTCAATTAAATGATAAAGAAGCTGCCATACCAGGCATTTCACCCCCGAATGGTTTCGGGAATACCCGGTTCCTGAAGTGAAATCAGATGGTACGGCAGCTTCTTTATATGCTATAGTATAAAATAGAATATTGATAGAACTGAAAGGATTTCCGGC
>JAFRDQ010000093.1 GCA_017411225.1 Oscillospiraceae bacterium | reverse complement strand
CGCGTCGATCTCGTCGATGAAAATGACCGCGGGGGCCACTTTCTTGGCCTGATCGAACAGGTCGCGCACACGGCTCGCGCCGACGCCGACATAGAGCTCCACGAAGTCGGAGCCCGAAATGCTCAGAAACTGGACGCCCGCCTCGCCCGCGACGGCCTTGGCCATGAGGGTTTTGCCGGTGCCCGGAGGGCCGACGAGCAGCACGCCCTTGGGGATGCGCGCGCCCATCTCGGCATAGTGGCGCGGGCGCTTGAGGAAGTCCACGATCTCGCGCAGCTCTTCCTTTTCCTCGTCCGCACCGGCGACGTCCGCAAACGTCTTTTTGTTGTTCTCATCATTCGTGCGCGTGGTGGCCTTGCCGAAGCGGCCGACGCCGGGGGCTCCCCCGCCGCCGCCCATGCGGTTCATCATCAGATACCAGACGACGATGAGAATGCCCATCACGACGAGATACGGCAGGAAGGACAGCCACCACGGGGCCTGCCAGCCCTGCTTGTAGTCGTATTCCTTGAGCGTTCCGGCGTCCTTCTGCTGCTGGATCAGCTCGCCCAGATCATCGCGGAACCAGGTGGCGCTCGGAAGCGTCTGCTTGATCTCGTCCTTTTCCGTTTCGGGGTCGGCCTCGCGCAGCTTGAGCGTGAGCTCATTGCCCTCGAGCGTGAACGACTCGACCTTCTCCTCCTTGAAGAGATCCTCGATCTCGGAGTAGGTATAGGTCTTGGTCGTCTCATCGGGCGAGACGACATAGAAGATCAGCGCGAGGAGAATCACCCCCATGAGCATATAGAAGCCCAGATCGCGGGAGCGATTGCGGTTTTTGTTTGGTTTCAAATTCTTTCACATCCAATATAAAGCGCTTTGGGTAAACGCATATTTTACCATTTCGCGATGCTGCTCTTATTCTGTAAAGATCGCGTCAGCACACAGCGGAAAGCATTCGTCAAAATCAAAGCATTTGCTTTGATTTTGGAAGGAGCAGCAGCGGAGTGAGCGAGACGGTGGATCGCAGATCCAGCGTTGAGGGATATGGAGCTTGGTGCGACGCCTTAGCTGTAGACCGACTCCTTGAGGACGCCGATGTAGGGCAGGTTGCGGTAGCGCTCGTCATAGTCCAGTCCGTAGCCGACGACGAAGGCGTCCGGAATCTCAAACCCGGCATAGCGGGCGAAGACCGGGGCCTTGCGGCGGGCGGGCTTATCCATGAGCGTGGCGATCGTGATCGTCGCGGGCTTGCGCACGGAGAGATACTCCGTGAGATAGTGGAGCGTGACGCCGCTGTCAAGAATGTCCTCGACAAGGATGATGTCTTTGCCCTCGATGTCCTGATTGAGGTCCTTGATGATCTTGACGGCGCCGGTGGTCTTGGTGCCGGAGCCGTAGGACGAGACGGCCATGAAATCGATCGAGCACGGGAGATCCACATGGCGCATCAGATCCGCCATGAAGACGAAGCAGCCCTTCAGCACGCCGACGAACAGCGGCGCGCGGCCTGCAAAATCGCGCGTGATCTCCGCGCCGAGCTGCGCGACGCGCTGCTCCAGCTGCTCCTGCGAGAGCAGGATTTCAGAAATGTCCGGGTGCAAATTGGTCTTCTCCATGTCTTTCTTTCTCCATCTTCACTGTAATGCTCGGCGCTCCCCGGGTGGGAGTCAGCCGCTCGGCGACGCCGAAGCCATAGACGGCGGCGGGGCCAAGATCGTCCCGCAGGACGGGGACAAAATCTCTCTCAGAGGCGGGGACGCCCGCTTCGAGAAAGAGGTCGCTCAGACGCTTGGTGCAGCCGCGGCCGTGGAGGCGGATCGCATCGCCCGGGCGGCGCGCCGTGAGAGTCAGTTTACCACGAATCTCTGCACTTTTAAAGCGGTAAACGGTGAACGAATCGTAAATTTCCGGCAGCGTGTCGGTTTCCGAAACGGTGATGCAAAAACCGTGCGCCGGGAGGTCATAGGTCTGCCCCGGCGTGAGGGAGATTTCCGGCAGCGGCGGAAGCAGGGACGCCGAGCAGAGCCTCCCCTGCTCGCGCAGGACGCGCACGCCCGGCAGATCGAGCGCGGCGGGGCCGTCCGCCTGGATAAAGGCGTGCAGCGATTCAATGTGCTGCTTGGTCAGTCCAGCGCCGAAGCGCAGGCGAAACACGCGGGCGCGGATTGGCCGCGGCAGGGCTCGCAGCGCTTCAAGCGGGGCGTCCATTGCTTCCCGCGCGAGCGAATCGAGATAATCCGCGTCCTCCCGCAAGAGCGCGGCGGTCTCGGCGGCGTGGCGCACGGCCTGCGCGTTGACCGACTGCATGGCCGGCACCGCCGCGTGGCGCAGGCGGTTGCGGGCGTAAGCATCGGCGGCGTTGGTGCTGTCCTCCACGTGGGAGATCTGATGCGATGTGAGATAGGCTTCCACGTCCGCGCGCGTCATGTCGAGCATGGGGCGCAGAAGCTCGCCCTGCACCGGCGCGATGCCGCTCATCCCCCGCAGGCCGCTGCCGCGGGCGAGGTTTAAGAGCATCGTCTCGAGCTGATCGTCCGCGGTGTGCGCCGTGGCGATCCAGCGGCAGTTCTGCTCTTTTGCAATCCGGCAAAGGAAGGCATAGCGCGCTGCTCTGAGCGCCGCTTCATCATGCCGCTCACCCTCATAGGCTTCGACGAAACAGGGCACAGCATGTTCCGCGCAGAAGGCGCGGACAAAATCAGCGTCGCGCTGCGATTCCTCCCCGCGCTGCCGGTGATCAAAATGCGCGCAGAGCACCGCAAAGCCCTTCTGCGGTGCGCGCTCGAGCATCTGCGCGAGCAGACACATGGAGTCCGCGCCGCCGGAGACGGCACAGAGCACGCGATCAGCGCGCCGGACGGGATCAATATTCATCGTCGTGCCGCTTCTCAATGGAGCCGAAGGAGGTATACTCCGGCATCCACATGAGATTGACCGTGTTGGTCTCGCCGTGGCGGTTTTTCAGGATGATGGCCTCGGCAAGGTTCGGGTTTTCAGCCTCCTTGTTATAATACCCATCGCGGTAGAGCGCGATGACGATATCGGCGTCCTGCTCGATGGAGCCGGATTCGCGGAGGTCCGAGAGCATGGGGCGCTTGTTGGTGCGGCCCTCGTTGGCACGGTTGAGCTGGCTCAGGCAGATGACCGGAACGTTCAGCTCCTTGGCCATGATCTTGAGCATACGGCTCATGTCCGAGACGGCCTGCGTGCGGCTCTCGGAGGCGTAGCTGTGGCCGCTGCCGGACGACTGCATGAGCTGCAGATAGTCGATGACGACAAGGCCGAGATTTCCGAGGCGGCGGCACTGGGCGTTCATATCGGCGACGGAGAGCATGGAATTGTCGTCCACGCGGATGTCCGTCTTGCTCAGCTGCGAGGCGGCGGCGACAACGCGGTCCCACTCTGCGGGCGAGAGTCTGCCCATGGAGAGCTTCTTGCCGTCCACCATGGCGGCGGAGGAGAGCAGACGCTGCACGAGCTCCTCGCGGCTCATCTCGAGCGAGAAGACGGCGACGGTCTGGCCCGAATGCTCGCCGACGTAGCGCGCGAGGTTGAGCGCCATACTCGTTTTGCCCTGACCGGGGCGGGCGGCGATGAGGATCAGCTCGCCCTTTTTCAAACCCATCGTGATCTGGTCGAGATCCGGCATGCCGGTGCTGAGGCCCGGGATGCCGCCGCCGTTGACCGCGGCATCCGAGAGGGCGGTATACACCCGCTGGATGACCATGGACACCGGCTGCAGTCCGCCGACGTTGCGGCCCTGACGCAGCTGATAGATCTTGCGCTCTGCGGCCTCTAAGACGGAATCGGCCTCGCCCGTGCCCTCGGCGACGAGGGACTGGATCTCATCGGCGGCCTTCTGCAGATTGCGCAGCAGCGCCTGATCGCGCACGATGGCGGCATACTTGAGCACGTTCGCCGCCGTAGGCGTGAGGTTCATGACCTCCATGAGATACTGCTGGGTGGTCGCCTCGCGGAAGACGCCGCGCACCTTCATCTGATCCATGACGGTGACGGGGTCGATCTCCTTGCCGAAGGAGAACATGGAGAAGATCGTCTCAAAAATCTCGCGGTTGGTCTGGATATAAAATTCTTCTGCCCGCACCTTGTTGACCACGTCCGGCACACAGGCGGGATCGATCAGCATCGAGCCGAT
>JAFRDQ010000092.1 GCA_017411225.1 Oscillospiraceae bacterium | reverse complement strand
TGATTTTCCCTTCTGCAATTTGTTGAACAATTGTTATTCGCTCTTCTGTTGTTCGTTTTTTCCTTTTGGACATAATTTTACTCCCTCTATGTTTGACAGTGCTTTTATTATTTCACTGTTTCCCATAGAGGGAGCATATCATGGCAGTCCGGTTTGTGGCGTTATTCTTTTGCGAGTCCCTCGATGAGTCTGGGGAGCGTTTGGATGGCGAGCTCGAGCGTCTGGCTGCGGTCTCCGCTCATGTCGTTGCTGAACCAGTCGACCATCATGCCGAACGCCATGTAGGAATACATGCGAATCAGCGTATCGGCGTCCTGCTCTGACAGGCCGGACGCCTCCGGCATGGCGGTGATCAGCCGGCGGGTGTTGCTTTCGATGGTCTGCCAGGTGAAGCTCTCGAGCGCCTCCTTGCCGTAGCCGTGGAACATGTTGAGCACGACGGCGCGCTCCCGGTTCAAAAACGCCATGAATGCCTTCAGGTTTTCCCGCGCATTGTTATCCGCGGTGAGAAAGGCGCTGATGCGCCGCTCGCAGACGTACTTCGTGAGATCGTAAATGTCCGTGAAGTAATAATAAAACGTCTTGCGGCTGCAGCCGACCTCGTCGGTGATCATACGCACGGTGATCTTATCGATTGTGTGCTCCGCCAGCAGGCCGGTAAAGGCGTCCGCAATGGCAGTTCTAGTCCGGTTCTGTTTCATGATGCGACCTCCTGCACACAATCTGTTGGATTTCAGAATATCTGTTACAGCATCATAGAACGTTTTCTATAATTTGTCAATGCTTTCCGCCCCGTTTTGGCCCCTATTTTACTAGTTTAAATATAAACAATTACCCAAAACGCGAAAATTGTATCTATTCAGAAAAAACTGCCGCTTTGCGTGAAATACTCACGCAAAGCGGCAGATCTTTTTTGATTGAGAAGTAAGCTTACTTGAGCTCGACGGTGGCGCCGGCAGCTTCCAGCTTGGACTTGATCTCCTCAGCCTCATCCTTGGAGACCTGCTCCTTGATGACGGCGGGCAGACCCTCGACCTTCGCCTTGGCCTCAGCCAGGCCCAGACCGGTGATACCGCGGACTTCCTTGATGACGTTGATCTTCTTGTCGCCGAAGCTGGTCATGACAACGTCAAACTCGGTCTTCTCTTCGACAGCGGCAGCAGCGGCGCCGGCAGCAGGAGCAGCGGCAACAGCAGCAGCGGCGGAAACGCCGAACACATCTTCGATTTCGTGGACGAGCTCGGAGAGCTCCAGAACGGACATAGCCTTGATCTCTTCAATCAGAGCATTGACTTTTTCACTAGCCATGAGAGTAATCCTCCTATAATATTTAATGAGTAAGTGGTGGCTGCCTTATTCAGCAGCGGCTTCTTCCGCAGCGGGCTCGGCGCTCTCGAGAGAGCCGCCCTTCTGCTCGACGATCTGGCCCAGGACAACGGCGAGGCCGGTGATGGGAGCCAGCATGGTGCCCAGTACCTTGGAGTACAGAGCGTCCTTGTTCTGCAGAGCGGAGATCTCGGCGATCTCGGCATCGCTCAGAACCTTGCCCTCCAGGAACGCGCCCTTGATGGTGAACTTATCCTTCATCTTCTCGGCGGCGTCATGGATCAGACGGATGGGGACGATGGGGTCCTCTGCGCTGGTGGCCAGAGACGTGGTTCCGTTGAGGATACCGTCCAGCTCGGAGAGGCCGCAGTCGTCCAGAGCGCGGCGAACGAGGGTGTTCTTGACAACGGTGTAAAGAACGTCGTTCTGGCGCAGCTCGGAACGCAGAGCCGTATCCTCAGAGACGGTGATTCCCTTGTAGTCCACGAAGACGCCGGCGGAAGCGCCCTTCAGACGCTCCACGAGTTCGGCGACGATGGCCTGTTTCTCGCTCAGGACTTTTGCGTTCGGCATTTTGGTGTTTCACCTCCGGTAAATAGGATCACACGCTCAAAAAAACTCCGGGGCAGACTGCTCCGGAGCGAAAAGATCATCAAATTGCTTGATGCATCCTCGGCAGGAATTACGGCATAACGCCACCTGCTGTCTTTGGAGCGCCCGGTTATCATATCAAATAAGCTCTGGATTGTCAACTGTTTTTTTGCTTTTTTTATTGGAAAGCGAGATTCCTTCCCGCTTCCCCGCCGTTTTGCCCGGGAAAAAGTGAATCTCCCCGGCGGAGATTGAAAAAAACGATTCGATTCTTTTCAATTTTGCATGAAAAATGTCGGTTTTGAACTTTACGGAGACGAATGTTTGTGTTATATTTAACCTGAGCGTTTATGGGCGCTCCATACTGTACAAATTCTTTATTTACAGGAGATGAAACTATGGCCAGAAAACTCAAGACAATGGACGGCAACAACGCCGCCGCGCATGTGTCCTATGCGTTTACCGAGGTCGCAGCCATCTACCCGATCACTCCGTCCAGCCCCATGGCGGACTTTGTCGATCAGTGGTCTGCGCAGGGTCGGAAGAACATTTTCGGCTCCACGGTGAAGGTGCAGGAGATGCAGGCGGAGTCCGGTGCCGCCGGTGCTGTGCACGGCTCTCTGAATGCCGGCGCTCTGACCACCACCTACACGGCCTCTCAGGGCCTGCTGCTGATGGTTCCGAACATGTACAAGATCGCGGGCGAGCTGCTCCCCGGCGTGTTCCACGTGACCGCGCGTGCGCTGGCAAGCCACACCCTGTCCATCTTCGGTGACCACTCCGACGTTATGGCATGTCGCCAGACCGGCTTTGCGATGCTGGCGGAAGGCAACGTGCAGGAAGTTATGGACCTCTCCCCCGTGGCGCATCTGGCCGCCATCAAGGGCCGCGTCCCCTTCCTGAACTTCTTCGACGGCTTCCGCACCAGCCACGAGATCCAGAAGATCGAAGTCTGGGATTACGACGACCTGGCTGAGATGTGCGACATGGACGCCGTGAAGGCGTTCCGCGAGCGCGCGCTGTCCTCCGAGCATCCGACGATGCGCGGCAGCCACGAGAACGGCGATATCTTCTTCCAGAACCGCGAGGCCTCCAACAGCTACTATGAGGCTGTTCCGGAGATCGTCGAGGAGTACATGGGCAAGATCAACGCCAAGCTCGGCACCGACTACAAGCTGTTCAACTACTACGGCGCTCCCGACGCCGACCGCGTGATCGTGGCCATGGGCTCGATCTGCGACGTGGCCGAGGAAGTCATCGACTACCTCAACGCCCAGGGCGAGAAGGTCGGCCTCGTGAAGGTCCGCCTGTACCGTCCGTTCCGCGCGGACAAGCTCATCGAAGCCATCCCTGCGACCTGCAAGAAGATCGCGGTGCTCGACCGCACCAAGGAGCCCGGCGCGCAGGGCGAGCCGTTCTACCTCGACGTCGTGACCGCTCTGGCCAACGCCGGCCGCGAGGCCTGCATCATCGGCGGCCGCTACGGCCTCGGCTCCAAGGACACGCCTCCCGCCTCCGTCTTTGCCGTCTATGACGAGCTGAAGAAGGATCAGCCTAAGCGCCAGTTCACCATCGGCATCGTCGACGACGTGACCAACATGTCCCTCGAGGAGGT
>JAFRDQ010000091.1 GCA_017411225.1 Oscillospiraceae bacterium | reverse complement strand
TGCCGGGGAATTAAGGTAATCTGAATGTGTATGACCAAGTATCAAAAACGAGGTTTAGAAAGATGAAGAAAGAGATCTTCACCCCCGGCCGCACAGAGCTGGCCGGCAACCATACCGATCACCAGAAGGGGCGCATCCTCGCCTCCGGCGTGGACCTCGGGCTCTACGCCGCCTGCACGAAGAACGACGAACGCATCATCCGCGTCAGCTCGGCCGGCTACGCGCCCTTCGAGGTCAATCTGCGCCAGATGGACGAGCGGCCCAAGGAGTTCGGCTCCTCCCTGTCCCTTGTGCGCGGCATGGCCGCCGCCTTCGCCGAGCTGGGGCTGGAGATCGGCGGCTTTGACGCGAAGCTCCGCAGCACGCTGCCCGCGGGCTCCGGGCTGAGCTCCTCCGCCGCCTTCTCCGTCATGATCGGCCGCATCCTCAGCGAGCTGTACAACGACGGCAAGGTCGACCCCGTCGTGATCGCCCGCGCCGCGCAGACCGCCGAGAACCGCTACTTCGGCAAGCCCTGCGGGCTGATGGACCAGCTGGCCTGCTCGCTGGGCCACACGGTCTATGTGGACTTCAAGACCAACGAGATCGAGCCCATCGTGGCGGACTTCGGATCCATGGGCCTGACGCTCTGCCTGACGGACACGGGCGGCAGCCACGCCGGGCTCGACACCTCCTACGCCCGCATCCCGGCGGACATGGTCTATGTGGCCAACCTCTTCGACAAGGGCGTGCTGGCCGACGTGGACCCGGAGGAATTCAAGGCGCGCGGCTACTCCGCAGCCGACCGGCCCATCCGCCGCGCCATGCACTTCTTCGGCGAGAACGAGCGCGTGCCGAAGATGCGCGACGCGCTCAAGCGCGGCGACGGCGAGACCTATATGCGGCTGATGAACGAGTCCGGCCGTTCCTCGGAGAAGCTGCTGAACAACATCGTCACCAGCGCCACCGGCGACACCAAGCTCGCGCAGGGCCTCGAGCTGAGCGCGAAGCTCCTGGAGGGCAAGGGCGCGTGGCGCGTGCACGGCGGAGGCTTTGCCGGCTGCGTGCAGGCGCTCATGCCCAGCGATTATTTTGAAAGCTATCGGACCGCGATGGAAAAAGACTTCGGCGCCGGCACCTGCCGGGAGATCCGCCTCGCGTAAAAGAGAAAGGATGAGAGATATGAAGAAAAAGATCTGCGCTCTGCTGCTGGCCGTCTGCCTGCTGCTGAGTCTGACCGGCTGCGGCCTCCCCTTCGGCCTGGGCAGCCACGAGGTGCGCTTTGAGCTCAACGGCGGCACGCTGGTCTCCGGCGAGCTGCTGCAGGAGGTCAAGAGCGGCGAGAGCGCCGAGGCCCCCAAGGTCGAGCGCGAGGGCTACGAGTTCGCCGGCTGGAGCAAGGACCTGGACGACGTGAAGGAGAACATGGTCGCCGTCGCCCAGTGGAACAGGCTCTACACCATCACCTTCGATCCCGACGGAGGCGAGCTCGTCTCCGGCCAGGCCGAGCAGAAGGTGGCAGAAGGCAAGCTCCCGCTGGAGCCCGTCGTGAGCCGCCAGCACGCGGAGTTCAAGGGCTGGAGCCCCGAGATCGCCCCGGCCGCGGGGAACGCGACCTACGTCGCGCAGTGGGAGCGCACGGTGCTGAGCGCTGAGGAGATCTATGACGCGATCGGCCCGGCCGTGGTCGAGATCCAGGTCTTCGATATCAACGGCCATCAGTTCGCGCTGGGCTCCGGCTTCTTCACGGACGGCGCCGGCACCCTGGCCACCAACTACCATGTGATCGAGGCCGCCTACTCCGCCAAGGCCCTGCTCTCGGACGGCAGCACCGTGGACATCGTCAAGGTCAAGGGCTATGACGCCGAGCTGGATCTGGCGCTGCTGCAGGCCGACGTCAGCGGCAACGCCTTCCTGACCCTGGCCGAGAACGGCGTGAAGACCGGCGAGACGGTCTATGCGCTGGGCAGCTCCCAGGGCCTGACCGGCAGCTTCTCCGAGGGCATCGTCTCCACCGCCCGGCGCGAGGTGGACGGCGTCACCTGCATCCAGACCACCGCGCCCATCTCCCAGGGCAACAGCGGCGGCCCGCTGGTCAACGGCTTCGGCGAGGTCGTGGGCATCAACAGCATGACAATGGAGCTCGGGCAGAACCTGAACTTCGCCATCGAGATCAAGGAGCTCGCCAAGCTGGACCTCACGAGCCCGCTCAGCCTGCCCGACTTCTATGACGCGACCGCGCCCGACGTCACCGAGGCGGCGCAGGTCGGCTACTGGTACGACTATTCCGATTACGACGAGGTCGAGAGCAACGACACCATCATGCTCGCCGACGCGCTGGAGAATACCGCCTGGGTCGCCGGCGAGATCTCGGACATTGACGATATCGACTGCTTCTACTTCGAGCTGGACACGACCCGGACCGTGACGCTCATGGCCGCGCCCTACTACCAGAGCGATCTGGAGAGCCTCGGCGTCTTCCTCTACCGGCTGGGTGACGAGGACCTCGAGTTCGTCACCGAGCTCAAGCAGTTCGCCGCCGAGGGCGACGGCTATATCCACGACGTCAAGTTCGGCCTGGACGCCGAGCTGCGTCTGGATCCCGGCGCCTACTTCCTGGCCTTCTACGCCGAGGACGACTACTGGAACCAGTACGACGAGCCGATCTACTACATCACCTTCGTCGAGTGGTAAACAAGCGATGAAAGGGCCCCCGTTCAGATTGAACAGGTCCAGTAAAAACGGACAATAGACAAAGCACCCCCTGATGTAGGAAAATGAAACTACATCAGGGGGTGTTGTCATGGGAAAACGAGGATACACGCATGTACAAGCGCTGTTGCCAGCCATCATGAAAATGGTGGAGAACGGAATGACACAACGAGAGATTGCAGAGTATTACGGTTTCAAGGATAAGGGTGTAGTAAAAAAGCTCCTAATGCGAGAGCGGAAAAAGCAGCTTCAAGGGATTCCAAAACAGCGGAGTCGGAAACCGGCAAAAACACTACAGGAATACAAGTATGAGAATAAGCGGCTGAAAATGGAGAATGAATTGCTGCGGGATTTTCTGCAATCCACAGAAAGGATGTGAGGCCAAAGATAAAGTATGCGGTTATCTATCGTCATCGGGAGGAATACTCGGTGTCCGTCATGTGTAAGTTTTTCGGCGTTTCCCGAAGCGGATACTACGCTTTCCTTCAACGTCTGGGCAAGCCGGACAGAGATGCAGATTTAGCGGAAGCAATACGCCGAGAGCAGCAGAGATGCAGGAACACTTATGGATACCGAAGAATACAGCTTGCTTTAGCAGCCAAAGGCATCTACCGAAATCCCAAAACTGTGCTGAGAGTAATGAAGAAGTACGATCTTCTGTCCGAGATCCGGCGGCGCAGAAAATGGGTCAATATGGGGCAGCAGGTACATCGCTACGAAAACCTTCTCAACAGACAGTTCCAGAGCGACAGGCCAAACCTCAAATGGGTAACGGACATTACGTATATTCACACGAAGCAAGGCATCCTCTTTCTATCCATGATCAGAGATCTGTACGACAACAGCATCGTTGCTTACAAGACCTGGACAGAGCAAACGATCAATCTTGTTTTGGATACGATCCGTCTTGCCATGCGAAAAGAGAAAAAGACGGTCGCTGCAGAGCTGCAACTCCACAGCGACCAAGGCTTTCAATACACTTCCCAAGCATATTTCAAGCTAACTCAAAAATACGGCATAACACCGTCCATGTCAAGACGGGGAAACTGCTACGACAACGCAATGGCAGAAAACTTCTTTTCTATCCTTAAAACTGAGTGCATTTACAGATGCAAACCAGCCACATTCAAAGAAGCAAATGAAATGATCGACAGTTACATTCATTTCTACAATCACGAGCGTATCCAGTTAAAAACTGGAGTGGCGCCGCTTTCGCTGCGCCACTCCGCTTAAAACATAATTCTTCCTACCAGGGGTGCTTTTGTGCTGTCCGTACAAACTGGGGCAGTACACAGATGAACGGGGGCCCTTCTTTTTTTGTTTTACGGCGGCGCTCAGCTCTCGCCGTCCTCGTCCTGCAGGTCGAACTCCAAGGTCTCGCCGCAGCCGGGGCAGTCGATGGAGCCCTCGGCGAGCATCTCTTCGTCCAGGGTGATCTCCGTGCCGCAGACCGGACAGGTGACGTCATACATCACGCCGTCGAAGCGCGGCAGCTCGACGAGCTCGGCCTCCTCGTCCTCTTCGGCTTCCTCGTCGTCGCCGTCCTCGTCTTCCTCCTCATCCGGCTCGTCCTCATCTTCGACGTCCTCGTCCTCGTCTTCGACCTCGTCTTCGTCCTCGTCCTCGTCTTC
>JAFRDQ010000090.1 GCA_017411225.1 Oscillospiraceae bacterium | reverse complement strand
CGCTTGGGCTGCGCCGATTTTCTTCCGCTGCATTCATTTTACACCATATTTGCCTCTTTGAACAGGCGCAAAATGTCTGCATTTCAACTTTTTTCGCTTTCGCTCTCCGAGGAGCGGAAGTTGCGATTCAATTTAACCAAAAAACAGGGAAGGGGTGGCCATATGGCAGCAGGACGCAATCAGCGGCTGAAGCTGCTCATCCTCGCGGACATGTTCGAGCGCGAGACGGACGAGACCCACGGCCTCACGGTGCCGGAGCTCATCGAGCGCCTCGAGCGCCGGGACGTTACCGTCGAGCGTAAAACGCTCTACCACGATCTTGAGGAGCTCAAGGCCTTCGGCTATGATATCATCTCCCAGCAGGACGGGCGGCACGTGCGCTATCACCTCGTCAGCCGTACGTTCGAGCTGCCGGAATTAAAGCTCCTCGTCGACGCGGTACAGTCGTCCAAGTTCATCACCGAGCGCAAATCCCGCGAGCTGATCGAAAAGCTCGAGGGTCTCGTCAGCCGTTATGACGCGAAGTATCTCCACCGTCAGGTGCTGCTGACCGGCCGCGTCAAGACCGCAAACGAGCAAATCTATTATAATGTCGACCGTCTCCACGAGGCCATCGGCGAAAACGTGCAGGTGCGCTTTCATTATTTCCGTTGGACGCGCGAGGGCAAAAAGGCCCTCCGGCGCGACGGCGCGTGGTATCAGGTCAGCCCCTGGGCGCTGCTCTGGGACGATGAGAACTATTATCTCGCGGCCTTCGATCCGCGCGACGGCGTCATC
The DNA here is from genome assembly GCA_017411225.1 of Oscillospiraceae bacterium. Lineage (GTDB taxonomy): Bacteria > Bacillota > Clostridia > Oscillospirales > Oscillospiraceae > CAG-103. Next base: position 24,769 of record JAFRDQ010000090.1, on the reverse strand, counting down.
AAGCACTTCCGCGTCGATAAAATGCTCGACCTCGAGTGCCTTCCCGAACTGCGCCTCGGCGAGGACGTCTGGGGCAAGCGCACCGCTGCGAACTATACCCGCGCCGTCTTCGGCATGCACGGCGGCGAGCCCGTGCGCGTCACGCTCGAGGGCGAAAATGACATGGCCGGCGTCCTCATCGATCGTTTCGGACAGGATCTGATCCTCGCCCCGCTGGGCGCCGACCGCTTCACCGCGCAGGTCGAGGTCGTCCCGAGCCCCCATTTCCTCGGCTGGATCATCGCCCTTGACGGCGTCAAGATCACCGCCCCCGAATCCGTCGTCGAGCGCATGCGCGAAACCGCCCGTACCCTTGCAGAGCAATACCTCTGAGGTGAAAACATGAACTACCAATCCGAATACCAATCCAAGCTCCGCACTCCCGCCGAGGCGGTGCGTCTTGTCAAAAGCGGCGACTGGGTGGACTATTCCACCAACGTCGCCTTCCCGACGCTGCTGGACGCCGCGCTTGCCGCGCGCCGCGACGAGCTCACCGACGTCAAGATCCGCGGCAACCTCTGCTTCGGCCCGATCCAAACCGTCGAGTGCGACCCGACGCGCGAGCACTTTCTTTATAACAGCTGGCACCTCTCGGCCTATGAGCGCCGCCTGTGCGACAAGGGGCTGTGCAATTTCATCCCCATGATCTTCCGCAATCTCGTGCCGTACTACCGCCATTTCCTCTCGGTGAACGTCGCCATGATGTGCGTCCCGCCGATGGACAGTCACGGGTACTTCAACCTCTCCTGCGCCGCGGGCGTGGCCAAAGGCATTCTGGACAAGGCGGATATCGTCATTCTGGAGATCAACGAACACCTCCCGCGCATCCTCGGCGGCTTCGATGAGTGCATCCACATCTCCGAGGTCAACTGCATTGTCGAGGGCGCGCATGATCCGCTCCCGGAGTTTCCCGTCGCCGTGCCCACGCCGGAGGATGAGGCCATCGCCCGCCTCATCGTCCCCATGATCCCGGACGGCGCCACGCTGCAGCTCGGCATCGGCGCCATGCCGAACGTGGTCGGCAGCCTCCTCGCCGAGTCGGATCTGAAGGACCTCGGCATGCACACCGAGCTCTGCGGCGATGCGTATCTCAATCTCTTCCGCGCCGGAAAGCTCACCAACCGCCGCAAGACGTATCAGCCCGGCAAGGGCGTCACCGGCCTCGTCTTCGGCTCGCGCGATCTGTATGACTGGGTCGATCAGAACCCCGGCGTCATCGTCGAGCCTCTGGAGTTTGTCAACGCGCCCGAGACGATCGCGCGGCATGAGAACCTGATCTCGATCAACAGCTGCGTCGCCGCCGACCTCTATGGTCAGGTCACAGCCGAGACCGCGGGCCTGCGCCAGATCAGCGGCACCGGCGGCCAGCTCGATTTCCTCACCGGCGCCGCCATGAGCCGCGGCGGCAAGGCCTTCGTCTGCATGACGAGCTCGTTCGTCGACAAGACAGGGGAGCGGCACTCCCGCATCCTCCCGCAGTTTCACGGCGAGATCGTCACCGATCCGCGCAGTCAGGCCTATTTCATCGTCACCGAGTACGGCGCGGTCAATCTCGCCGGGCGCAGCACGTGGGAAAGAGCGGAGGCGCTCATTTCCGTCGCCCACCCGGACTTCCGAGAGGAACTCATTCAGGCTGCCGAGCGTCAAAAGATCTGGCGCCGCAGCAGCAAAATCTGATTGCGCGTTTTCGACAAATATGGTACACTTTGTTTAGTCTTAACAATTCTTAGGAAAGAAGGGACCCTTCATGGCGGAAAATAACAGACCGAGACGCCGCGAAACGAACGTGACCGAGAATGGTCTCGGCGTCCATCGCCGGGATGACGAAGGCCTCGGCACCGGCCCGGTCGGCTCCGGCTCCGGCAGACCGCAGCAGTCGGCCGGCAAGAACGTCAAGCGCGCCGGCGGCATCGGCGGCGGCCTGATCGCGCTCCTCCTCGTCATCCTGCTCGGCTCGGGCGGCCTCGGCAACCTCTTCGGCGGCGGCACGTCCTCCGCGCCCGCGCAGCAGCCGCAGCAGAGCAGCGGCTCCGCGCTTCCCGCGATCCAGAGCATCCTCTCCGCGCCGGTCTCCAACTCCTGGGGCACCGACAGCAACATCGCCAGTCTCAATACCTCCGTCGCCCCCGGCGCCCGCGCGAAGTTCACGAACCTCGTCGGCAACGGGCAGGACACCGTCACCCTCATGGTCTACATGTGCGGCACCGACCTTGAGTCGAAGTATGGCATGGCCACCAAGGACCTGATGGAGATGGCCTCCGCCAAGCTCTCGGACAAGGTGAACATCCTCGTCTTCACCGGCGGCTGCAAGCAGTGGAAGAACCAGGCGGTCTCCAACAGCGTCAACCAGATCTTCCGCGTCGCGCAGGGCGGTCTGGAGACCCTCGTCTCCGACGCCGGCACCGCCGCGATGACCGACCCGAACAATCTCGCGAGCTTCATCACGTGGTGCGGCCAGAACTTCCCGGCCAACCGCAACATGCTCATCTTCTGGGACCACGGCGCTGGCTCTCTGCAGGGCTACGGATATGACGAAAAGAACGTCCGCTCCGGCTCCATGTCCCTCGCACAGATCGACTCCGCCCTCAAGGCGGCCAACATGAAGTTCGACTTCATCGGCTTCGACGCCTGCCTCATGGCCACGGCGGAAAACGCCCTCATGCTCTCCAAGTACGCCGATTACATGATTGCCTCCGAGGAGACCGAGCCCGGCGTCGGCTGGTATTACACCAACTGGCTTACCTCTCTGAGCAATAATACCTCGCTTCCCACCATTCAGGTCGGCAAGCAGATCGTCGATGACTTCGTGGACGTCTGCGCCCAGCAGTGCCGCGGCCAGCAGACCACGCTCTCCGTCGTCGACCTCGCCGAGCTCTCCGTCACGATGGACGACGCCTTCACCGCCTTCTCGACCGGCACGAAGAACCTGATCGCCTCCAGCGGCTATCAGACCGTCTCCCGCGCCCGCAGCAACACGCGCGAGTTCGCCGGCAGCTCCTCCATCGATCAGATCGACCTCGTCCACTTCGCCAAGAACCTCGGCACGGACGAAGCCAAGGCGCTCGCCGACGTGCTGCTCAGCGCAGTGAAATACAACCGCGCGGCGAATATCACCAACGCCTACGGCCTGTCCATCTACTTCCCGTATAAGCAAATCCGCGGCGTCGATACCGCCGTCGCCACCTATAACCGCATCGGTCTCGACAGCGCCTATTCCGACTGCATCCGCGCCTTCGCCAGCCTCGGCGCCAGCGGCCAGATTGCCTCCGGCGGCTCCAACTCCGCGCTCCCGTCCCTGCTCGGTCAGCTCATGAGCGGCGGCACCACGACGGCGCAGCAGAGCGCCTCCGGCGCGCAGGATATCGCGCAGCTCTTAAATCTCTTCATGGGCGGCGGCAGATCCGGCGTCAACGGTCTCAATGCGGATAACACGCAGTTCCTGACCGACCGCGCCATCCCCGTGGAGCAGGCGGCGAAGTACATCGCAGAGCACCGCTTCAGCCCGGCGAACCTCGTCTGGACCGAGGACGGCGGCCAGCACAAGATCGTCCTGCCCGAGGATCAGTGGGAGCTCGTGCAGGGGCTCGAGGTCAATGCCTTCTATGACGACGGCACCGGCTATATCGACCTCGGTCTCGACAATACCTTCGACTTCGATGATGCGGGCAACCTCATCGGCGAGACGGACGGCACGTGGCTGAGCATCAACGGCCAGCCGGTGGCGTATTACCACCTCTCCACCGCGGAAGAAGGGGAGCACTACACCATCACCGGCTATGTCCCCGTCCTTCTCAACGGCGAGCGCATGGATCTCATCCTCATCTTCAACGACGAGAACCCCTATGGCTACATCGCCGGCGCCCGCCCGGTCTATGAGGACACCGAAGCCGTTGCCCGCGGTCTCGCGGAGGTCAACGTCGGCGACACGCTCGACTTCCTCTGCGACTATTACAGCTACGACGGCGTCTATCAGGACTCCTACAAGCTCGGCGATCAGCAGGTCGTCAAAGAGGAGATGCAGATCAGCAACACCCGCATCGACAAGAGCAAGCTCCTCGTCCTCTACCGCTTCACCGATCTCTATAACCAGCAATACTGGACCCTCCCGGTCCCGACCGAATAAAACCAAAAGGGATGCTCGTGAGAGCATCCCTTTTCTCTTTCTCTGCTGCACTCATTGTAGGGGAGGGGCTTGCCCCTCCCGCTGTTTTCCTCTGAACTCCATTAAGACTGTAGGGGCGATCTGCGATCGCCCTCGCAGAGCAAAGCGAATCCTGCAGGCAGTATGGCGAATTCGCTTTTTTTAACCCGTGCCGTAGGGGCGGATATCATCCGCCCGCAAAACCGCTCAAAGTTTTGCTCTGAGTGGTTTTTCATTGTCTGTCAATGTTAAATTATGCTGATCAGAAATGAAAAAGATAGATTTTCATACACTGTCATGTTATAATTTATAATTAGATCATCAGGGTGGTGAAAGTATGACGCCTGAAGAAAAAGCCAGACAACTGATAGATGCCCGTCTTGAGCAATCCGGATGGGTTATTCAGGATCTGAGAAGAGTGAATCCCATGGCTTCGCTCGGTGTTGCGGTTCGGGAGTATCCCACCAGCACCGGGCCGGTGGACTATGCCCTTTTTGTGGATGGCAAGCCCGTGGGCGTTGTGGAAGCGAAAAGAGACGAAGCGGGCGAAAACATCACGGTCGTCGAAGAACAGTCCGACCGATATGCCAATAGCACCTTCAAATATATCACCACCGAGTATAAGATCCGCTTTGCGTATGAAGCCACCGGGGAGCTTACGCGTTTTACGGATTATAAGGACGTCAAATTCCGTTCTCGTCTTGTGTTTTCATTCCACAGGCCGGAGACTCTGCGTGCTTTACTTGCACAGGATGATACCATCCGCAATCACATGAAGCACTTCCCACCGTTTGATACCACGGGATTCCGCAAATGTCAGATTACAGCCATTCAGAATCTGGATGCATCCTTTGCGCATAATCATCCTAAAGCATTGGTGCAGATGGCGACCGGTGCAGGCAAGACATTCACTGCGATTACAGAAGTTTACCGTCTCCTGAAATATGGCAGGATGAAGCGCATTCTTTTTCTCGTAGACACAAAGAATCTCGGTGAGCAAGCAGAAGATGAGTTCCGAAAATATCATCCTAATGATGATGCCAGATCTTTCGCGGAGATTTATCCGATCCACAGGCTGAAATCCTCGGATATTCCAAAGGACAACTTGGTCTGTATCAGTACGATCCAACGCATGTATTCCATCCTGAAGGGTGAGAAAATGGATGAATCTGCGGAGGAAGAGTCATTTTTTGAACAGGCTGGAGCTGATGCACAGGCAGTAAAAGAGGTCGTCTATAACGCAAAATATCCGCCGGAGTTTTTTGATTGTATTATCGTGGATGAATGCCATCGGTCGATCTATAACGTCTGGAATCAAGTGTTGGAATATTTCGACGCCTTTATCATTGGGCTGACCGCTACGCCGGACAAGCGTACTTTTGCGTTTTTTAATCAGAACGTGGTCAGCGAGTATTCCCGTGAGCAGGCCATCATTGATGGCGTGAACGTGGGCGAGGACATTTTCCTGATCGAAACGGATGTCACCAAAAACGGCGCGTACATCATGAAGCAGCAGATCGAGTACCGCGACCGCCTGACCCGCGCCAAGCGATGGAAGCAGATGGACGAGGATTTAGACTATACTGCTTCCAATATGGATCGTGATGTGGTCAATCCCAGCCAGATCCGAACCGTGATCCGTACGTTCAAAGAGTGCCTCCCGACGCTGCTTTTCCCGCATCGCCGCGAAGTACCGAAGACGTTGATCTTTGCCAAGACCGACAGCCACGCGGACGATATCATTCAGATTGTCCGGGAAGAATTCGGAGAAGGAAACGAGTTCTGCAACAAGGTGACTTATCAGGCAGAAAACCCGAAAGAAATCATTCGAGATTTCCGCAATGATTATTACCCGCGCATCGCTGTTACCGTTGACATGATCGCCGTCGGAACCGATGTGAAGCCCATCGAATGCCTGATCTTCATGCGCGATGTCCGCAGCAAAAACTATTTCGAGCAGATGAAGGGTCGCGGCACCCGTGTGCTCGGCAAGGACGATCTGCAGAAGGTTACGCCCTCCGCCACCGAGAACAAGGATCACTTCGTGATCGTGGACGCTGTGGGCGTTACCAAGTCCAAAAAGACCGAGACGCGCACTTTGGAGCGCAAGCCCTCCGTCAGCATGAAGGAACTGATGCTGAACGTCGCCATGGGCGCAAAGGATGAAGATACGCTCACGTCTCTTGCAAACCGCGTCATCCGTCTCAACAGCCAGATGACGGAGCGGGAGCGCACGGAATTCGCCAGCACCGTCGGCAGCAACGCCGGGAATGTAGCTCAGCGCCTGTTGGACGCCTTTGACCCGGATATTCTTTCCGCCGCAGCAGGCGTAGATCTCTCTGACGATCATGAACCGACCGAAGAGGAGCAGCGCCGCATGGACGAGGCGAAAAAGGATCTCATCAAAGAGGCGGTACAGCCCTTCTATAATCCGGACATCCGGATTTATATCGAAAATGTGCGCCGCAGCCATGAGCAGGTCATCGACTCCGTGAACATCGATACTGTCCTCTTTGCTGGGTACGATACTGACAAACAGGCAAACGCGGATCGCATCCTCAAAACCTTCCATGAGTTTATCGAGGAAAACAAAGACGAGATTCTTGCACTTCGCATCATTTACGATCAGCGGTATAAGGATCGTCCCATGGCGATCAAGCAGCTCAAAGCCCTGTATGAAAAGCTGAAGGCGCAAAATATCACCATCGAGCGGCTGTGGGAGTGCTATGCCATCAAGAAGCCGGAGAAGGTCAAGCGCGGCACTGTGGCACAGCTCACGGATCTGATCTCCATCATCCGTTTTGAGATGGGCTATGCCGACAACCTAGCGCCATTTGCGGACAAGGTGAATTATAACTTCATGCAGTGGACCCTGCGCCGGAACGCAGGCCATGTCCACTTTACCGATGAGCAGATGGAGTGGCTCCGCCTGATCAAGGATCACATCGCCGTCTCCCTCAGCATCGTACCGGAAGACCTGGATCTCAGCCCATTTGACCGCAAAGGCGGTCTGGGTAGGTTCTATGATGTGTTCGGGGATCAGTACGAGGCAATTCTGCAAGAAATGAACATAGAATTGGTAGCTTAAGGAGAAAACACATGGAAACAACAACGGTATTGAGCAGATACGAAACTATTACAACCGTCTTGTCTATCATCGCGATCTGTGTTTCAATTCTTATTCCTCTCGTTCAGTGGGTATATAAAAAGTGGATAGCAACTGCGATTGTGAAGTTTTATCCGACAGGACAAGCAACTCTCTTTTTTAACCAGAGTGGCTCCTATATTCGCATAAATGGCGTTGTTGAGTCAGAAAGAAGCGCTGCAACGATCAAAAAAATGAGTATCGTTCTCACTCGCAAACGTGATGACAGAAAACTCAACCTTGACTGGTCGTTTCTCATTTCTCCAGTTAATGCAAATTTACTTGGAAACTATGTTCAAACAACGGAAGCAGCACACCCGTTTCGTGTTGAAGCGGATAGTGTTGCCTGCTCGTTTGTTGAATATAGTGACCCTTCGGATTCGTCTGGTATCAAGATCCGCAATATATGTTCAAATCTGGCTCCGTTGGTATCGCAATGCGTTAATAATCACACTTATGAAGAGGCATTAGATATTTTCTCGAAGTCGCCTGAATACATTGATGCAAAAAACAGCCTATTAAGTGATTTTTATTGGGAAATTGGAAAGTACTCTGTCGATGTTTCCATCGAATATAGCAAACGGAAAACGAAGACTTTTTCTTATGAATTCACTGTAACTGAGCAGAATTCTAAAGATTTACGTAACAATATCGATGAATCCCTAATTGCAAAACTAAAAGACATATTTCGAGTACAATGGGCTTTTAAGGCCCCGCAAATTGAAATTACTGAGAGGAAAGCATAAAAATGGACCGTGCAATTGGTATCGCAACATGGAAATAAAACAATGGAAAGATGTTTTGCATATTGTCAGCGGTAAAAACCAGAAAGCAGTCGAAAATCCAGAAGGGAAATATCCCATTTTTGGTAGCGGCGGTTTGATGGGCTACGCTGATGATTATTTGTGCGAAGCCGGAACAACGATTATTGGGCGAAAAGGGACCATTAATCGCCCCATTTTCGTAACTGAACCTTTTTGGAATATAGATACTGCCTTCGGTGTTGTTCCCGACCAAGGGCTTGATCCAAAGTATCTGTACTATTTTTGCGTTCATTTCAACTTTATGCCATTGGACAAATCTACTGGCAGGCCAAGCCTTGCGAAAAGCGATCTGCTAAAAATCGAAATGCCCGTTCCTCCGCTCCCAGAGCAGGAGCGTATCGTTGCCCGGATCGAGGAGCTGTTCTCCCAGCTTGATACCGGAGTGGAAACACTGAAAAAAACAAAAGCACAGCTTGCGGTATATCGGCAGGCAGTGCTGAAAGAGGCTTTTAAAAAAGTCTCCTCACATGTTACGCTCGGCAGCATCTCTGAATCACGACTCGGAAAGATGCTCGACAAAGAGAAAAATGTGGGAGAACCTCGACTCTATCTTCGTAATATCAATGTTAGATGGTTTAACTTTGATTTGAATGATGTGCTGGAAATGCGCATTGAAGAAAATGAATTGGATAAGTATTCGCTTCGTAAAGGAGATCTTGTTATCTGCGAAGGCGGAGAGCCAGGACGATGCGCAGTTTGGGATCGAGATGATGCTATTTGTTATCAAAAAGCGCTTCACAGAGTTCGCTTTACGGATGGTTCAAATCCAGAATTCTACATGTATTACTTGTGGTATGCGGCGCAAACAGGTCAGCTTAAGTCGTTATTTACCGGCACAGGGATAAAACATTTGACAGGGCAATCTCTTGTAAAAGTCTCTGTTCCGACAGCAGATATAGCAACTCAGAACAGTATAGTATCTGAAATAGAATCCCGCCTGTCCGTTTGTGACAGCATCGAGCAGACGGTGGATGCCGCTCTGCAGCAGGCAGAAGCCATGCGGCAGAGTATCCTAAAAGATGCCTTTGAGAGGAAACTGTGATGAAATGACGCAGAAAACGAAAAAGCAGCACACTGTGCCACAGTTTTATCTTTATGAATGGTGTATTCCCGGCACGCATCAAGTTCATGTTTATGACAAAATAACTGATTCCAAAAGGATAAACAATATTTTGGATGTAGCATCAGAACGATATTTCTATGATATTGCTCCTGAAGAATTGTTTCCTGATAGTTTTATTGAATCACTTTACCAAAATGGGCTGGAAATAGCTAATGATACTCAAGCGGTTGAGAAGGCTTTAGCGGTAGAAATTGAGCAGCCTTTTTCTGAGATAATAAAAGCAATTCTTGAAAAAACAAATGAATTAACGCCATGGTTTATTAAAAACTGCTTTTTTATTAAAGAAGAGAAAAAACAGGAGCTTTCGGCTTATCTTGCGCTGCAATATGTCAGAACAAAGTATGTACGAAATAATATTCGAGATGCTGCGGAGCGCTTAACGCAGTTTTTGGCTGAACTTGGTGCTTCTGAATCTACAATCTCTGAATACTCGTTGACAGAAAAGCAAGCAAAAAATGTGCATATTAAAATGCTCGTTGATGGAGAAAGCCTCTCTGAAATAACGCATTGTTTTAATCGACTGACATGGATGCTGGCCATCAACAAAACAGACGAAAAGTTCTATACTAGTGATTGCCCAATAGGAACATATGGACACATAAAAGATCCATTGTTGCCTATGAATGGGCTTGCATCGGAGGGAGTTGAAGTATTCTTTCCATTATCCCCTAATGTAATATTGATTATGGTGGACGGAGTCTATCACTATCAGTACCTGCTATATGATCGCAAATATGTTGAAATTACTGAAAGAGCAAATGTTGATTTTTACAACTCCCTTTTAGCTATGCAAGCTAATCGCTTAATCATATCATCTGATGGGGATTTTTCGTTAATCAAGAGAATGCTAGATCATGATAGGGATATACTTAAGCCGCCAAGCATTCAGATTAATTAAAGCGCCAAGCATTCAGAACGATATTGCAAATGAGGTTTATTATGTCTGAACAAACATCATCCATCATCTCCAAAGTCTGGGGCATGTGCGGCCCGTTGCGGGACGACGGCGTGTCCTATGGCGATTATCTGGAGCAGCTTACCTATCTCATCTTCCTGAAAATGTCGGACGAGTATTCCAAGCCGCCCTACAACAAGGATACGGGCATCCCGGTGGGGTACGGCTGGGCGGACATGAATACGCTCACCGGCGCAGCATTGGAAGATCAGTATAAAAAGACATTGGAAAAGCTCGGTGAACAGGGCGGCATTCTCGGCCAAATCTTTCAGGGCGCGATCAACAAGGTCAGCAATGCGTCGATCCTATACCGGATCGTGCAGATGATCGACCGGGAAAAATGGGTCTCCATGTCCTCGGATGTGAAGGGCGAGATCTATGAAGGCCTCCTGCAGAAAAATGCCGAGGACGTGAAATCTGGCGCCGGTCAGTATTTCACGCCGCGTGCGCTGATTCAGGCTATGGTCGCCTGTCTCCGCCCGGAGCCGATGAAAACCATCGCAGATCCCTGCTGCGGCAGCGGCGGCTTCTTCCTCGCGGCGCAGGCGTTCCTTGCCGACCCGGAGAATTATGCGCTGGATCGGGAGCAGAAGGAATTTCTGAAAAACGGTACCTTCTACGGCAATGAGCTGGTGGCGTCCACCTTCAAGCTCTGCCTGATGAATCTGTATCTGCACAACATCGGCGACATTTACGGCAATGTGCCCGTCACGCGCGGCGATTCGCTGCTGACCGATCCCGGCTACCGCGTGGACTATGTGCTCACCAATCCGCCCTTCGGTAAAAAATCCTCCCTCACCTTCACAAATGAGGAAGGTGAGCAGGAGGAAGAGGATCTCGTTTACAACCGGCAGGATTTCTGGACGACCAGCAGCAACAAGCAGCTTAATTTCGTGCAGCATATCAATACGATTCTCAAAGCCACAGGCAAAGCTGCTGTGGTCGTGCCGGACAATGTGCTCTTCGAGGGCGGCGCCGGGGAGGTTGTTCGCAAAAAGCTGCTCCAGACCTGCGATCTGCATACGATTCTGCGTCTGCCGACCGGCATCTTTTATAAGCCCGGCGTAAAGGCGAACGTCATCTTTTTCGACAAACGCCCTGCAAGCGCGGAGACGCAGACAAAGACCGTATGGATTTATGATTTCCGCACGAATATTCACTTCACGCTGAAGCAGCATCCGATGCAGTATTCCGATCTGCAGGAATTCATCACCTGCTATCATCCGGAGAATCGCCATGAGCGCACCGAAACATGGAGCGAGGAGAACCCGGACGGACGCTGGCGCAAATTCGACATTGTGGATATCCTTGCGCGGGACAAGACCAGTCTGGACATCTTCTGGATCAAGGACAAGTCCCTCGCCGATTTGGACAGCCTTCCATCGCCAGACGTTCTGGCAGATGAGATCATCGAAAACCTGCAAAGTGCATTGGAGAGCTTTCAGGAATTAAAAGCACAGTTGAAATGAAATAACCGCCCAGAACAAATGCTCTGGGCGGTTATTGTCATATTCTGTTTTACTGGAACATCTTCATGCCCTTCGGCACAATGAAGTTCACGCCCGCGGGCACCAGCGTGAAGTTGATGTGGTCGCTGTAGAGCGCCTCGCCGTCCACGTTCACGACGACCGGCTCCGGCGTCTCGATCTCAACGTGATTGCTGTAGAAATGGTAGAGCTTGTCCTCCGAAATGGCGCGCCAGTTGCCCTTGGCGTATTTGCCGATCAGGCCGGGGAACTCGTGCAGCTTCACTTCCTTCACCACGAACATCTCCATGGTTCTGCTGTCCGGCCGCGCGTCGATCGAGGGGCGGAAGCCGCCGCCGTAATACTGCCCATTGCAGGCCGTCACAATTGCGGACAGTCCCTCGTATGAGAAGCCATCGCTCGTGACCTTCACCGGGCCGTTGAGACCCTTGAACAAATTGACCACCAAACTCGTCACATAGGCCATGGGGCCTGCGCCGAGCACGGGGATGCTGCTGTATTTGTGCACGTCCGTGCCGATGCGCGCGTCCGCGCCGACGGAGCAGATGTTGATGCTGTAGCGTCCGCAGGTCTCAATCAGGTCGAACTTGCGGATTTCGCCGAAGACCAGCTGCGCCAGATCGAAGAACCGCTCGCGATCCTCGCCGAACGCCTTGATAAAATCGTTGCCCGTGCCGCCGGGATAGCTCGTCACGCTCACATTCTCAAGCTTTGCCGCGCCGTTCACGCACTCGTTGAGCGTGCCGTCGCCGCCGCAGGCGAACACGCGCAGATCGTCGCAGACCTTCGCCTCCGCGCGGATCTTCTCCACGGCGTCCATCGGCGCCTTCGTGCGGTAAACTTCAAATTCCAGCCCAGCAGGGGAGAGCACCGCCTGCGCCGCCGCGGTGACGTCGTCCGTGCGGTCACGGCCGCCGGCCACGGGATTTACGATAAAGAGATGCTTCATATCGATTGCTTCCTCCAATTGCGATTGGTTCAAAAAATCAAAGCACTTGTATCATACCCTATAAAGTGACAGTTTTCAAGTCTTTTCGGATTTCTTTTCATTTTCTGAATACGCTTTCCGCCGCATTGTAAACCGGAGCGGAATATGATATAATATATACTCCATATTTGTATGAAATGAAGGGAGGAAAACGCATGCCGCAACTGGATTTCAACGGAACCGACCAGCTGCTGCCGATTCTGGCGCAGGTGGCGCGTTTTCTGCTGCCCATTTTGGCGCTTGTGGTGCTGTTCCGCTGCGTGCGCTCCATGCTCATCGGCCGCGCCGACCCTGAAACCTGGGGTTATCTCGTCACGCCGCAGGGCGAGGTGCACCCCCTGCAGCACTGGGAGTGCATCATCGGCCGCGCCAAATCCTCCGACGTCCGCCTGCCCTATGAGGACGTCGCGAGCGTCCACGCCGTCGTCACGCGCAATGATAAGGGCGACTGGCACGTCACCGATCTCAGCCGCGGGGGAGGCGTCTTCCTCAACGGCAAGAAGGTCGAGGAGCCGGAGCAGCTTGTCGACGGCGATATCATCCGCTGCACCAAGCACATGGTGAAGTTCGCCACCAACAGCGACCAGCACCGCGCCCTGCAGGAGAAAAAGCGCGCCGTCGCCGGTTGGAAGATCCATTCCGGCACCACGCTCTTTTTCCTCACGCTCATGCAGCTTCTGATCATGCTCGAGTTTTTCGTCTCCGCCGAGGAGGAGTACCGCTTCCATACCATGCTCGCGTTTTTCGCGCTCATCCTCATCGAGTGGCTGTGCTATCTTTTGATGCGCACGATGGATCGTTCCGGCTTTGAGCCCGAGACGATTGCGTTCTTCCTCTGCACGCTGGGCATGTGCGTCTGCGCCACGGCCACGCCCGCGGAGCTCGTGCGCCATGTGGTGCTGCTCATCTCCGGTGTTGTGCTCTTTTTCCTCTTCGGCTGGTGGCTGCGCGATCTAAACCACGTCAAAGCCCTGCGCTGGCCTGCCGCCATTCTGAGCCTGATGCTGCTCGTGCTGAATCTCGCCGCCGCGCGGGAGGTTTTCGGCGCGCGCAACTGGATCACCGTCGCGGGCTTTTCCATCCAGCCGTCCGAGCTCATCAAGGTCGCCTTCATCTATGTCGGCGCCACCACGCTCGAGCACATGTTCCGCTCGCGCAGCATCTTCTATTTCATCGGCTTTTCCGCCGTCTGCGTCGGCGGGCTCGCCCTCATGGGCGATATGGGCGCGGCGCTCGTGTTCTTCGCCACGTTCCTCATCATCGCCTTTCTCCGCTCCGGCAGCTTCGCCACGGTGTTTCTCGCCATCGGCGGCGCCGTCATGGCGGGCATGCTGGTGCTGAGCATCAAGCCCTATGTCGCCCAGCGCTTTATGACGTGGGGACACGTATGGGAGGACGTCAACGGCGCGGGCTATCAGCAGACGCGCGCGCTCTCCGCTGCCGCCTCCGGCGGCCTCTTCGGTCAGGGCGCGGGCAACGGCTGGCTCAAAAACATCGTCGCCGCCAATACCGATATGGTCTTCGCCATGCTCTGTGAGGAGCTCGGGCTCATCATCGCCGTCTTCGCGGCGCTCGCCATCGTCGCCCTCGCGATCTTCACGGTCAAGAACGCCGCGCGCAACCGCTCGTCGTATTACGTCATCGCGGGCTGTGCCGCCGTCACGATGATGATGGTGCAGATGGCGCTCAACGTCTTCGGCTCGCTCGATATCCTGCCGTTTACGGGCGTCACGTTCCCGTTCGTCTCGCGCGGCGGGTCGAGTATGCTCTCCTGCTGGATGCTCCTGAGCTATATCAAGGCAGCCGACACGCGCCGCGGCGGCAGCTTCGTCGTCAAGTCCGGCGCAAAATCGAGAGGGGAGGACGCCGCGTGAACAAAGTCAAGCATCGCGCCATGTCGGCGCTCATCATTGCGGCGCTCATCATCGTCGGCCTCGGCGTCTATATCGTCCGCTATCTCGAAGACGGGGCCAAGTGGGCCACCTTTGCCGTCGGCGGCTATACCTCCGGCGTCGTCAGCATGGGCACCATCGTCGACCGTAACGGCGTCGTCCTCGCCAATGCGGACGGCAGCAGCCGCACCTATGCCGAGGATTGGGGCGTTCGCCGTGCCTGCTACCATGCCGTCGGCGATTATACCGGCAACGTCGGCACCGGCGCGCTCTCGTCCTTTGCCGCCCAGCTCGCGGGCTATAACCCGATCACGGGCACCTATGCCCGCGGCGGCCGCGAGGTAAAGCTCACGATCGACTCGCGCCTGTGCGTCACGGCGCAGGAGGCGCTCGCCGGGCGCAAGGGCGCCGTGCTCCTGTCCAACTACCGCACGGGCGAGATCCTCTGCATGACCTCGAACCCCACCACCGACCCGGCGGACAGCACTGCCGAGATCGCGGACGGCACGTATCTCAACCGCTGCATCAGCGTGTCCTACACGCCCGGCTCCGTCTTTAAGCTCATCACGAGCGCCGCCGCCATTGAGAACATCCCGGATCTCTCGCAGCAGACCTTCACCTGCTGGGGCAGCGTGGACGTCGCCGGCGTCACGATCAACTGCACCGGCTCGCACGGCGAGCAGACCTTCGAGGAGGCGCTTGCCAACTCCTGCAACGTCGCCTTTGCGAATATTTCGCTCCAGCTCGGCGGCGATACGCTCGAGCGCTATGTGTATGACTACGGCTTCACCCGCTCGCACAAGCTCGATGACATTGTCACCGCCGGCGGCAGCTTCACCAAGGACAATCCCGGCACGCCCGGTCTCGCCTGGTCGGGCATCGGTCAGTTCGAGGACGCCGTCTGCCCCTATTCCATGCTGCGCTATGTCTCCGCCATCGCCTCAAACGGCATCCTGCAGGAGCCCACGCTCCTCGTCGGCAAGGACAACGGCAGTGCGAATCTCATGCAGAGCACCACGGCCAATAAGCTGCGCGACATGATGAGCTATAACGTGCAGGCGCATTACGGCGCGTGGAACTTCCCCGGTCTCAACCTCTGCGCCAAAACCGGCACCGCCGAGGTTGGCGACGGCACGAGCCACGCGTGGTTCACGGGCTTCCTGCTCGATGAGGCGCATCCCTATGCCTTCGTCGTCATCGTGGAGAACGCGGGCGCGGGCATCACGGCTGCCGCCCCCGTGGCGAACGCAGTCCTGCAGGCGGCGGTGAACGGATGACGGAACACAAGCTTCTGCGGCGCACCGTGTTCGCCGCATACTGCCTGCTCATGGTGTATCTGCTCTTCCTCCAGCGGGGGAGAAGCCCCATCTTCGGCGGCGGCTATGTCGACACCATGCTCGCCAACCTCAACCTCCGCCCCGGTGCGGAGATCTGCCGCTTCCTCCGCGTCTGGAGCGATCCCATGTATCACCGTGCGGCGGTCGTAAACCTCATCGGCAACGTCGTCATGTTCATCCCGCTCGGCTTCGGCCTGCCGTGGGCAAACGCGCCGCTGCGCCGCTTCTGGAAAACCCTCCTCGTCTCCGCCGGCATCATCATCCTCGTGGAGATTACCCAGCTTATCACCCTGCTGGGCCACTGTGATGTCGACGATTTAATCTTAAATCTCATCGGCGTATCGATCGGATATACACTCTATGCTTTGTTTTACAAATTAGGAATAAGGAATGAGGAGTGAGGAATGCAAATGTCGAGCATTCCTAATTCCTAATTCCTAATTCCTCATTCCTCATTCGTTTGGAGTAACCCTATGATCGACCTCACCGTCCGCGACCTCGTCAAATCCTTCGAGGTCGGGAACAACATTTTAGACGGCGTCACCTTCGAGGTGAACACCGGCGAGCGCATCGGCATCCTCGGGCGCAACGGCTGCGGCAAGACCACGCTCTTTCGCATCCTCTGCGGCGCGATTCCGGCCGATTCGGGCGAGATTTCCCTCGCCTCCGGCCGCCGCCTCGGCCTCATCAGCCAGATCCCGGTCTATCCGGAGGGCTGGACGACCGAGGACGTCCTGCGCGACGCACACCGCCGTCTCTATCAAATTGAAGACAAGCTCACCGACCTCGCCGAGCGCATGGAGACGGATGATTCCGCCGCGCTCCTCTCGGAATATGACCGCCTGAGCGAGGAGTTTCGCCGCCTCGGCGGCTATGAGATGGACTTTGAGCGCGACCGCGTCGCCAACGGCCTCGATATCCCCGCGTCCATGCGCGCGCAGCCGTTCGAAAGCCTCTCCGGCGGCGAGAAAACGCGCGTCAACCTCGCGCGCCTCATCCTGGAGGATACGGACATTCTCCTCCTCGACGAGCCGACGAACCACCTTGACCTGCGCGCCACGGAGTGGCTCGAGGAATATCTCCTGCATTTTCGCGGCAGCGTCCTCGTCATCAGCCACGACCGCTATTTTCTCGACCGCGTTGTGCAGCGCAGCATCGACCTCTCCACCGGCAGGGCGGAGTTTTACAGCGGAAACTACAGCTTCTACGTCGTCGAGCGCCAGCGCCGATTCGATGAGCAGCTCAAGCAATATGAAAAGGATCAGGCCAAGCTCAAGCAGCTCACCGAGTCTGCCGAAAAGCTCCATCTCTGGGCCTTCATGGGCAACGACAAGCTCCATAAGCGCGCCTTCTCCATGGAAAAGCGCATCGAGAAGCTCGAGCAGACCAAGCGCCCCACGCAGGACCGCAAGCTGAACGTCCACTTCTCCGAGCATGAATTTCGCGCCGACGAGGTGCTCGTCATGGAGGGCGTCTCCAAGGGCTACGGAGACCGCACGCTCTTTTCCGACGTGGCGCTCTCCGTCACCGGCGGCGAGCGCATCGCCCTCATCGGCGATAACGGAGCAGGGAAGACCACCTTCTTAAAGCTCCTCATGAATCAGGAGCCGCCCGATACCGGCTATCTCCGCCGCGGCCCCACGGTGCGCGTGGCCTATCTGCCGCAAATTGTCACGTTTGAGGACCCGGAGCGCTCCATGGTCGACACGATGCTCTATGAGTGCAAGTGCCAGCCGCAGGAGGCGCGCGACCGGCTCGGCGCCTTCGGCTTCCGGGGCGAGGATGTGTTCAAGAGCGTCTCGGCCCTCTCCGGCGGCGAGCGCTCGCGCCTGAAGCTCTGCATGCTCATGGGCAGCGAGATCAACTTCCTCGTCCTCGACGAGCCGACGAACCATCTCGATATCGCGAGCCGTGAGTGGATCGAGGACGCCCTCTCCGATTACGGCGAGGCGCTGCTCTTCGTCTCGCACGACCGTTATTTCATTGAAAAATTCGCCACGCGCATCTGGGCACTCTCCGGCGGCGTGCTCACGGATTTTCGCGGCACGTTCGAGGAATACCGCGCCTATGCCCAGCGGCAGGAATCCCTGCGCCAGACGGCCCGCGCCGCCGAGCGCAAAAAGGAACCCAAGCCCAAGAAAAAGCAGAGCCAGAGCCCGGAAAAGCAGCTGCAGAAGCTCGAGCGGGCCATTGAAAAGGCGGAGTCCGCCGTCGCCGCGCTCGACGCCGAGGCCGAGACCTATGCCACCGATTATCAAAAGCTCCTCGAGATTGAGGAGAAGCGCGCCGCCCTCCAATCGGAGCTGGACGGCCTCTATGCCGAATGGGAGGCGATCGCCGAATGAAACATCCCGCTTCTCTGCTCCTTGCCGTCATTTTGCTTCTGGTCGGGGGTGTCACGGCGCTCTTCCCGATGGGGCGGTATATCGGCGGCTGCGTCGCCGCCGTCGGCGTGCTGGTGTTTCTCTTCCCGCGCGTTCCGGTCTGGCTGCGCTGGGTGCTCGGCGTGCTCACCGTGTTCGCGCTCGCGGCGTTCGTCATTCTGGAGCTTCCGATCCTCCGCGATGCGCGCACCGACGCAGACCCCAAAGCGGATTACATTATCATCCTCGGCGCGCAGGTGCGCGGCACACAGCCCAGCTGGTCCATGCACGACCGCCTCACCGCCGCGCTCGATTATCTGAACACTTATCCTGAATCAAAGGCCGTCGTCTCCGGCGGTCAGGGACCGGATGAGGGCTGCTCCGAGGCGGAGGCCATGCAGACGTGGCTGACCGCGCAGGGCGTCGCGCCCGAGCGCATCCTGCTCGAGGATCGCTCCGAGTCCACGCAGGAGAATCTCTCCAATTCCTTTGCGATCATCGCCGCCGACGGGGGAGACGTCGCCGAGGGCGTCGGCATCGTCACGAGCGAATATCATCTCCACCGCGCCAAGCTCATGGCCGAGGCGCTGGGCGCGAAGCCCATCGGCGTCTCCGCCAAAACGGAGCTCGTCATCATGCGCATCAACTATTTCATCCGCGAGGCCGTCGCCGCCGCCTATATGCGCGTGGCGGGCGTCCTCTACTGAGAGGGGGAACCACATGGAGCACGTCAACGTCTATGACTGGGACAAGACCATTTTCCCGGTCGACAGCACCGCCGCCTTCTGCCTCTGGTGCGCGCGGCGCTATCCGCGCGTTCTGCTGCATTTTCTCGGCCTGCTTCCGAGCCTGCCGGGCTTTCTGACCGGAAAGCTCTCCAAGACAAAACTCAAGGAGCGGCTCTACGGCTTCCTGCGCCACATCCCGGATATCGACGCCGAGGTGCAGACCTTTTGGGATCAGAATTTTCATCGCATCCACAAGTGGTATATGGCGCAGACGAGCCCGGATGATATCATCATCTCCGCCTCGCCCGAGTTCTTTTTGCAGATTCCGACCGAGCGGCTGGGCGTGCGCCTGCTCGCCTCCCGCGTGGATAAGCACACCGGCGCCACCACCGGTGAAAACTGCTGGGGGCCTGAGAAGGTCACGCGCCTGCACGAGGCGTTTCCCAACGTCACCATCCGCAATTTCTATTCCGATTCCTACAGCGACGATCCCCTCGCGCAGCTTGCCGATCAGGCCTTCCTCGTCAAGGGCGAATCGCTGCAGCCATGGTAAAGATGAAAGGAGAAAAGAACATGGATAACAATGGCTTCAATGAGTACACGCCAAACGATCCCTTCACCCCCGCGCCGCCGCAGACGGAGCGTCCCTATTACCGCGCCCGCGATTTTCGCGCCGCCGCGCGCAAGGCCCTGCAGGGCTTCTGGCTCATGGCCATCGTCGTCACGTTCGTCGCAGCGCTGCTCGGCGGCACCTCTCAGGTCAGCTTCAGCGTGAATGCTGATGTCAACTATGAGTTCGACAGCACTGAGCTCGCGTCTGTCCCCGGAGCAGATGAGAGCGTCCTCGCTCAATACGTCGATTGGATGGAGAGCATGAATGACCGCTTTCCGGCGCTCAAGCCGCTGATGGCGTTCCTCTCGGTTCTCGCCGCCGTTCAGCTCATCATCGGCGGCCCGGTCACGCTCGGCTATAACCGCTTCAAGCTCCATCGGCTCGATGGGGAGGAGGCCAAGTTCTCCGATCTCTTCTCCTGCTTCAACCGCTTCCTCGACGGTCTCTGGATGCGCATCCGCACGATTCTGCAGGTCTTTGCCTGGGCGCTGCTCTTTATCATTCCCGGCATCGTCGCGGCCTATCGCTATGCCATGGTGCCCTATCTCATGGCCGATCATCCGGAGATGACCGTCGCGCAGGCATTCGACCGCTCCAAGGCCATGATGAAGGGCCACAAGGGCGAGCTCTTCCTCCTGCATCTGAGCTTCATCGGCTGGCTGTTTCTCAGCGCGCTCACGCTCGGCCTCGGCGGTCTCGTCGTCTCGCCGTACATGCAGTTTGCCGAGACGGCCTTCTACCGCAACCTCGCCGCCGGAAATACCTGAGCAACTGACTGGATTTGTCATTGCGAACCAGTGACCGACGTCACTGGTGTGGCAATCCGTTCCTCAAAAGAGAGCTGCTTTGCGGCTCTCTTTTGATTTCTGTTGACGAAAAGATGTTTTCGGGTTAAAATATACTGT
Source organism: Oscillospiraceae bacterium (assembly GCA_017411225.1). Classification (GTDB taxonomy): domain Bacteria; phylum Bacillota; class Clostridia; order Oscillospirales; family Oscillospiraceae; genus CAG-103. Next base: position 4,229 of record JAFRDQ010000090.1, on the reverse strand, counting down.
CTTAGTATGAGAAAAGAGGAGGGATCGTGTTGCGCCAGTTTCAGCCGGGTCAGCCGATCCTGCATGCCTATATCCTCGCCGCGGCGGACGCCGATGTGCGCGAGAAGGAAGCGACCGCCCTTGCAGCTGCCATGCTCTGCACGGCGGACGGGGCGCGCCCCTGCGGCCAGTGCCGCGACTGCCGCAAGGTTTTCCGCAGCCTGCATCCGGATGTGATCTGCGTCGATCCCGCCTCCGGCAGCAAGCACCCGGTCTTCAAGGTGGATCAGATTCGCGACGTCTCGGCCGACGCCTATATCATGCCCACCGAGGCGCAGCGCAAGGTCTATCTCCTCCGCCAGGCGGACACGATGAACCCCGCCGCGCAGAACGCCCTGCTCAAGCTCCTCGAGGAGCCGCCCCGCAGCGCGTCGTTCATCCTCGCCGTCGAGCGCGCGGAGTCGCTCCTGCCCACGGTGCGCTCCCGCTGCGAGATCATCCGCTGCAATACCGAGTCGGACGCCCTGCCCGCCGAGGCCGTGCAGGACGCAGAGGTGTATCTCTCCCTGCTCGCGCGCGGTGACGCCGTGGGTCTGCTCCGCTTCAGCCGCGAGCATGAGCGCGGGGACACTGAGGCGATTCAGGCGTTCCTCACGGCCGTTCTCCGCCGTCTCGCGGCGCATCTGGCCGGCGATCAGCCGCTTCCCGGCCTCTCCGGCGCGGACGCCGTCTCCGCAGTGCAGCGCGTCGAGCGCTGCCTCGAATATCTCCGTTCCAATGTCAGCGCGCGCCACATCTTCGGCGTCCTGTCGCTGACAAAATCAAACCGCTGAAAGAATTGAGGGTCTGCATTGACTGAAGTCATTTCCGTAAAGTTTAAGAATCGGGGCAAGTCCTATTACTTTGCGCCCGAGGGCGTCACTGCCGCCGCCGGCGATCACGTCATCGTCGAAACCGCCAAGGGGCTCGAGTTTGCCGACTGCGTTGAGGGCAACCACGAGGTGCCGGACGAGAGCGTCGTCAAGCCCCTGCGCCGCGTCGTGCGCCTTGCCACCAAGAACGATCTGCGCATCGTCGAGCTCAACGAAACGCGCGAGCAGGAGGCCATGACCATCTGCCGCCGCAAGATCGAGGAGCACGGCCTTGATATGAAGCTCGTCGAAGCCGAATACAGCTTCGAGGGCAATAAGATCATGTTCTATTTCACGTCTGACGGGCGCGTCGATTTCCGCGAGCTCGTCAAGGATCTCGCCTCGGAGTTCCGCAGCCGCATTGAGCTGCGCCAGATCGGCGTGCGCGATGAGGCCAAGCTTCTCGGCGGCATCGGCATCTGCGGCCGTCCCTATTGCTGCAATCAGTTCCTCACGGACTTCCACCCCGTCTCCACCAAGATGGCGAAGGTGCAGTCCATGTCCCTGAACCCGACGAAGATCTCCGGCGCCTGCGGCCGTCTCATGTGCTGCCTGCGCTATGAGCAGGAGGCGTATGAGGAGCTCGTCAAGCTCGTGCCGAAGGTCGGCGCCTTTGTCGAAACGCCCGCGGGCTACGGCGTGGTCACCTCGGTGAACATGCTCCGCTCCAGCCTCAAGGTGCGTCTCGATGGCGAGGGAGACGCCGTTGTCAAGGCCTATCAGGCGGATGAGATCGCCGTCATCCCCGGCGGCAGACCCCGCCCCGGCGAGCCGCTGCCCCAGCTCCTGAAGGATCGCCCGAAGCCGAAGCGCGAGCCCGAGGAGCCGCCCGAGGATCCCTGGGCGCTGCCGCAGCTCTTCTCGTCCGAAACCTACGGCGAGGAGCCTGCCGCGCCGGAAGGGGAGGCAGCCGCGCAGAAAAAGCGCCGCAGCCGCCGTTCCCGCGGCGGAAAGAAGCCGCAGGAGGCGCAGCAGAAGGCCGAGCAGCCCAAGCAGCCTGAACCGGCCAAGGCCGAAAAGCCGCAGGGCGAAAAGAGCACCAATAACCGCTCTCGCCGCTCCCGCGGAGGCAAAAAACCGCAGGAGGCCTCTCAGAAGCCCGAGCAGAAAAAGCCCCAGTCCGCTCCCAAGCAGGAGCAGTCCGCCGCGCCCAAAGAGCGCCCCGAGGGCAGCAAGCGCCCCCGCCGCCGCGGCGGCCGCCACCACAGCAAAGGCCCCAGACCCGAGGGAAATACCCCGAAGGAGTAATCTTCTCTCCGCGTCGATCAAGAGGCCGTAGGGGAGGGGCTTGCCCCTCCCGGCACACCGGAATGAATTTCACAAATCATGAGAGGCGAATTCGCATTGTGTACGAATTCGCCTCGTTTTTCTCTGTCATCCTGAGCGGAGCGCGTCAGCGCGGAGTCGAAGGATCTTGGCACTGCAGCTCGAAATCAGATCAAATCCTCCGCCTCCAGCACATCCGCAAACCCGCTCAAAAACCTCGCCCGGTCCGCGCCGTCATAGTCCGGCGTCTCCGACCGCAGCGTGAGCCCGCCGAGCTTGATGCGCGGCAGCGTCACGATCACGGCCGTGCCGAAGCCCGGCGTGCTGTCGAGCAGCACGTCGCCGCCGAGGGTGCGCGCAATGCCCATCACGACCGGCAGCCCGCAGCCGGCGCCCGCGCCGGGGTGGCAGTCATAGGCGGATAAGATTCCGCTCAGCTTCTCCGGCGGGATGCCGCAGCCCGTGTCCTGCACGGTGATCACAGCCGCGTCCTCCCGGATCGCAAGCCCGAGCCGGATGCGTCCGCCCCTTGCGCTGCTCTGCAGCGCGTTTAACAGCAGGTTCATCAGCATCCGCTCCAGCAGCGTCTCGTCAACTGTAATTGTTGTCTCGCCCTCCGGCAGATCTGTAACCAGCTCGATCTCCCGCCGCTCGGCAAGCGGCCGCAGGCTCTTTGCCGTCTGCCGCAGAAAAGCCGTGCAGTCCGTCTCGACCCGACGGAAGGGGAGCGTCCCGTCCCGCAGCGCCGAGAGCGTCGCCACGTTCAGAAACCACCGGTGCAGCTGATAATAGCTCTTGAGGATCGCCGCCGCGTTTTCGCTGCCGTCCGCCATGCTCTGCTCCGCCGCGAGGCGGAGATTTGCCAGCGCCGTCCATTGCGGCTCCGGCAGCGGCAGCGCACGGGCAGACGGCAGCAGAAACCGCAGCGAATATGCCCGGTAGAGCCCCGCGCGGCTCACGGTCACCACGGCGTCCCGGTCGCGGATTCTGGCAGAGGCCGCGCCGAGCTTGCCCTGCAGCTTCAAAAGGCGCTCCGGCAGCACCGCCGCCGCGCTCTGCCCGGTCGGATCCTCGCCCAGCGCCGTCACCGCCGTGGGGTTGGCGAACACCACGCGCTCGCCTCTGGTGCAGAGCATCGCGCAGTCACACGCGCGAAACAGCGCCGCGGCTGTCTCCATTGTCATCGTTTCCATTTCTGTTCCCCCATCATTTCTGTTTTGTAATGATCATTATACGCCGTTTTGACCAATGGAACAACAAAAAACAGCCCCGGATTATCTGAAATGCGGAAGATTTTCGGTATTGTGAAATTTTTATTGCACTTTGGGCCAAAATGTACTAGAATATACGTGTCAGAAAGCATATCTGAAACATCAAAACGGAAATGTTTAGGAGGAAAACAAATGTCTATCAAAGTTGGCATCAATGGTTTCGGCCGCATCGGCTCTCTGGCCTTCCGCGCCGCCATCAAGTCTGACGATATCGAGGTCGTTGCGATCAACGCCCCCGGTCATCCCGCTTCCCACATCGCTTACTGCGTGAAGTACGATTCCGTCCACGGCCGCTTCGACGGCGAAGTCGTCGGCAACGACGAGGACAGCACCGTCACCGTCAACGGCAAGGTCGTCAAGGTTCTCTCCGACAAGACCTATCGCGACGCCACCCTCATCCCCTGGGGCGAGCTCGGTGTCGAGTACGTCCTCGAGTGCACCGGCGTGTATCTCGATAAGGAAAAGGCTCAGGCTCACATCGACGCCGGCGCCAAGGTCGTCGTCATGTCCGGCCCCGCGAAGGACGATACCCCGATGTTCGTCTGCGGTGTCAACCTCGATAAGTACACTGCCGATATGCAGTTCGTCTCCAACGCGTCCTGCACCACCAACTGCCTCGCGCCCATCACCAAGGTCGTCAACGACAACTTCGGCGTTGTCGAGGGTCTCATGACCACCGTGCACGCCTCCACTGCCACCCAGGCCATCGTGGACGGCTTCCCGAAGAAGAAGGATCTGCGCGGCGCCCGCTCCATCTACAACAACATCATCCCCTCCTCCACCGGTGCTGCCAAGGCTGTCG
>JAFRDQ010000089.1 GCA_017411225.1 Oscillospiraceae bacterium | reverse complement strand
GAGGCTGTGCCCGCCGAGGAAGCCCCGGCGGAAGCGCCTGCCGAGGAGGCTCCCGCGGAGGCGCCCGTCGAGGAAGCGCCCGCCGAGACCGAGCCCAAGCCGATCCAGAAGCCCGGCGTCGACCCCGCGCTCGTGGAGGCGATCTCCGCCTCCGTCGCGCAGCGCATGGCGCAGCCGGACGTAAATGTGAAGGACACGCCCACCGTTCCGCGCGACAAGCAGCTCGAGGAAGCCGAGCGCATCACGCGCCAGCTCGAGGAGATGGATTGGATCGGCCACAACCGCGGCGGCAAGCAGAACCACTCCGGCTGGATCGTGTTTCTTCTGTGTCTCACCGCGCTGGTGCTCGGCGCGCTGATTCTCCACAGCATCGGCGCCATCAGCGGCAGACCGCGCCAGCCTCTGGCGCCGGAGGAGACGCCGCTTGAGACCGTGCTCCCCGTGAGCCCCGAAGCGTCCGCCGAGCCGACCGAGGCCGTCGAGACCGCCGAGCCGACCGCGACGCCCGAGCCCACCGCCACCCCCGCGCCGAAGCCGACCTATGAGATCATCGTCTCCGACGCCTCCTGGGAGCAGGCCAAGGCCGAGGCCGAGGCCAAGGGCGGTCACCTCGCGGTGATCCGCAGCGCGGAGGAGCTGCAGGAGATCTCGACGCTCGCGGCCAATTCCGGCGCGAAGTACGTCTGGATCGGACTCTACCGCGGCGAGGACGGCGAGCTCCACTGGGTCGCCGACAATCCGAGCCCCTACGCCCTCTGGGCCAGCGGCGAGCCCTCCGTCCGCGACAGCTACACCGGCCAGCCGGAGAACTACGTGCTGATCTCCAACTCCGCCGGTACCTGGAGCTTCAACGACTGCGGCAACAACCCCGCCGGCGACTACCCCCGCTTCTACAGCGGCGTGCTGGCGTATGTCATCCAGTATGATTAAAATCAAAGGAGAGCCTGCTTGAGCAGGCTCTCCTTCGATTTTGTCTGTATCCGGTAAAAAAGCCGAACTTGAATTCTGCCGTAGGGGAGGGGCTTGCCCCTCCCGCTATTTGCACGCACCCAAAGAGAACTGTAGGGCGGGGACCTGTGCCCCGCCGTTACCCTGATACGATACACGGCGGCCCACAGATGGCCGCCCTACAACTGGTGCAATCGGATTCGCCGGAGATCAGCTCATTGAATGATCCCATCCTGCCGGACGACCGATGGTCGTCCCTACGGAGGAGGAAATTCACCCTGCGGACCGTAGGGACGAGCATTGCTCGTCCGCGCAGACCCATTTCAAATCTCATAAACGTGAGGCGAATTCGTTCTGTCTGCGAATTCGCCTCACATTGTTATTTATTTTCCCAGTGGAACGCCGGGAGGGGCAAGCCCCTCCCCTACAGATACGGTGCGTTTTCATGCCCCTCAGCTCGCGTAGATCTTCCCGACGATGCTGACCATCAGCCTTGTCGGGAGCAGGCGGGTGAGGAAGACGAAGACCTTGTATTTCCCGCCGAGGGTGCACAGGGGCGGGACGCGCTTCTGCGTCGCCTTCTTTGCCACGAAGGCGCCGGCGCGCTCGGCGGTGATGCCGGTCATTTCATCGTGCTCCATCACGGCGACGGAGCGGGAGATGCGCCCCTCGTACACATCGTCGCCCGCGGGGTTTTTCGCCCTCGCGGCGGTAAAGCCCGTGGCAATGTCGCCGGGCATGATCGCGCAGGTCTCGATCCCGAAGGGCGCGACCTCGCTCGCGAGCGCGAGCATATAGGTGCGCACCGCCGCCTTGGAGGCGGAGTAATAGGCCTGAAACGGGATCGCGATCGGCGCCGCGACGCTGGACATGCTGAGGATGCGCCCGCCGCCCTGACGCCGCATCACGGGGATGACGGCCTTGTTCATGCGCACCATGCCGAAGAAGTTCACGTCGAACTGGCGCTGGGCCTCGCTTGTCTCGGTAAACTCGATCGCGCCCGAGATGCCGAAGCCCGCGTTGTTCACAAGCACGTCGATGCGCCCCTCGCGCCGGACAATCTCGTCCACCGCGGCCTGACACTGCATCTCATCCGTGACGTCGGCGCGCAGATGGTGAATGCGCGCATCCGCGCCGGAGCCGCGGCGGCTCAGCTCATAGACGGTGCAGCCCTGATTCACGAGCGCCTTTGCGGTCTCGAGCCCGATGCCCGAGGTGCCGCCGGTGATCACAACAACCTTTTTCATTCGTACCTCCGTTATTTCGCCCGCCACGTGGCCGGGAAGAAGAGCAGCAGGATCGGATAGAGCTCGAGCCTGCCGAGCAGCATTTCAAAGATCAGCGCGACCTTCACGCCGGGGGAGAAGAAGCCGAAGCCGCCCATCGGGCCGACCGGGCCGAGCCCGGGGCCGACGTTCGAGAGACAGGCGAGCGTTGCGGTGAAGCTCGTGGTGAAATCCGCCCCGTCGAGACTCACGATCAGCGTGCCCGCGAGGAGCAGGAGCATATAGAGGAAGAAGAAGCCCTGCACGGCGCGCAGTGTCCCCGGCTGGACGGTCTTGCCCTCAAAGCGCACCTGCACGACGCTGCGGGGCCGGAGCATCCGGCGCAGCTCCGTCAGCGCGTCCTTACACAGAATGCCGACGCGCGAGACCTTCAGCGCGCCCGCGGTGCTGCCCGCGCAGCCGCCGACGAACATCAAGAGCACCAGCATCGCCTGCGAATAGCTCGGCCACTGGGCAAAGTCCGCCGTGGAAAAGCCGGTCGTCGTGATGATGGAGGCGACCTGAAAATAAGAATACCGCAGCGCCTCGCCGAGGGAGCCGTAGACGCGCGTGAGATTCAGGGCGATCGTCACCACCGCGAAGGCCACGATGCCGAGATACCACCGCAGCTCCTCGTTCTTCGCGGCCTCGCGCCAGGAGCCGACGAGGATCAGGAAATAGAGGCTCAGGTTCACGCCGAAGAGCAGCATGAACGTGCCTGTGACCATCTCGATATACACGCTGTCATACGCCCCGATGCTCAGCGCCTTCGTCGAAAAGCCGCCGGTGCCGGCGGTGGCGAAGGAGTGCAGCAGCGCGTCGAAAAACGGCATCCCGCCGCACAGGAGCATGATCGTCTCGATGACGGTGAGGACGAAATAGATGATGTAGAGAATCCGCGCGGTCTGCCGCGCCTTCGGCACGACCTTGCCCACGACGGGGCCCGGCACCTCGGCGCGCATGATGTGCATGCTCCGGTCGCCCGCGAGCGGGAGCACCGCCATGATGAACACCAGGATGCCCATGCCGCCGATCCAGTGGCTGAACAGGCGCCAGAATTGCCCCGCGCGGCTGAGCGCCTCCACGTCGGAGAGGATCGTCGCGCCCGTCGTCGTGAGACCGGAGACGGTCTCGAACACGGCGTCGAGATAATTCGGAATGTCCCCCGCCAGCACGAAGGGCACGGCGGCGGAGAGGCTCATGAGAATCCACGACAGCCCCACGATGACAAAGCCCTCCCGCGCGGTGAACACACCGCGCCCGGCCTTCACGCGCCCGAGCAGAAAGCCAATGAGCGCCGTCACGGCGAGCGGGATCAGAAACGGCACGGGGGATTCGTGGCAGATCAGCGCCGTGAGCACCGGCAGGAGCATCAGCCCCGCCTCGATCAGCAGCACATTCCCAACCGTGCGCCAGACAATGCGAAAGTTCATAAGATAGATAACCTCGGAACAAAAGATGCATCTATCATACGCCATTTCGGTTCCGATTGCAATTGGCTGAATATCATGTTGGTTTCATTGCCATTCGCAGGAGCAGCCGAGAGACAAGCAGGAATTAGGAGTTAGGAATTAGGAATTAGGAATGACGGAGTCGGCTTGCGCCGACAAAATTTGAATTGCGCGAAGCGCACCTTCAATTCCTCATTCCTCATTCCTCATTCGATCAGTGTACTCAATGCACTCCCCATCGCATCCCCCAATAATTCTGCCGCCCTGACCGCCTCGGGCAGGGTGTTGCCGCTGCTGCCGATCTCGATGAGCATCATGCCCGGGCTCAGGTGCTGGTTATACCGCTCGCGCACGAGGTCGATCGGGCGCATCAGCGTCGGGTGGCGCTCGGTGACGGCGTTCTGCAGCCAGACCGCGAGCTTGAGGTTTTCCTGCCATGCCGGGTGTTCGAGGCCGAGACTGTCCGTGCCGACGACGAACATGACCTGCGCGCAGGGCTCCGCGTCGGGCAGCTCCGCGACGGTTTTGTAGACCACCGTGTCGGAGCACAGCGCGTCCCGGTGCAGGTCGATGACCATGCGGATGGAGGGATATTCCGCGAGCCGCTGCTCCACCACGGCGCCGGAGCGGCTGTATGCCCCGGCGTAGCTCGGATAATCGTTCACGGTGCGGTCGTGGAGCACGGAGAGCCCCGCCGCCTCGAGGCGGGACGCCAGCACGTCCCCGACGCGGAGGATGTTGAAGTTCGCGTCCTGCGTGCGCATCGTGTCGGAGGCCTCGTACCGGTTGCCGTCGGAGGGGGTATAGGCCTCGCTCGTGTGCGTGTGGACGATGAGCACCTGCGGCCCCTCGGCCAAAAAGCGCAGCGACGGCCCCTCCGCGAGCAGAGCGGCGAGATCGGGGGCATAGTCCGTGGCGTTTCGCAGCGTGAGCCCGCCTGTGAAGCTCGTCGGCAAAATCGGCAGGCCATCCGGCGTGCGGTCTGGGACGTCGGATACCGGCGCGCTCGTCGGCGTCGGCTCCGGCGTCGGCTCTGCGCGCACGACCTCTGGCGCCGCCGTCTCCGCCGGGGCGTAGACCGCGCCGGTCTCGAGCCGCACCGCCGTCTCGAGCAGATGCTGCGGCGTCAGCCACCGCCAGACCTCCGGCGGCAGCCCCCGCCCGACCATCGCCGCCGCGAGCAGCAGCAGCGCCGTGCGCAGCACCAGACCCGTCCATCTCCGCATGTCCGTCCCCTCCCTTTTTTCATCCGGGGAAGCCTATGCGGCGAAGCGCATAATCATGCATTCGGTAACAAAAGATGACAAAGTGGGAGACGAGCCCCACGGCAGATTTATAAAAATGCCCGAAATACCCGTCCGGTGGGAGATTTCAAAAAAATCCTTCAATTTCAAGGCCTGAAATGCCGGGAATTGATTTACATAACGGATGCGACGAAAAAAGAAATAAGACGATTTGTTGACATAATGTCCATTTGCAGGGAATTGTTCATAAAAAGTTTTCAACTTTTCCGGGGCAGTTGCCCCCTTTCTCCGTTTTCCATCAACCTGCACAAACACAATATATTGATAAATAATATGTTGAAGCACACAATATATTGTAAAAAAACAGAAAATTGCATCATTTTTTGTCTGATTCGTAGGAATTTAGGTGGGTCGTTTGTGCAAAACGCCGATTGAAACAAGCCCTTGAAATGACTATAATATTAGGTGTCAAAACGCAATCGCGTGGTCGACATCTTGCATTTTGCAAAGAATTCTGCACGAAAGGGGGCGATTCCAATGGGCCAGACAGCAAAGTCAAATCTCTCGCTCGTTGGCGTCGTGATCCTGCTGTGTGCACTTCTCATCGGCATGGGTATGCTCCTGGGCGGCGGCAATGTTCTTGCCGTCGATCTCGCGGCGCAGGAAGCGGCTGAGGAGAGCGCTCCTCCCGCCGCCGCGGAGAAAGCGACCGCCCCGGCGGACGAGGCGCTGATCGTGACCGAGCAGGTCGAGCGCATGGCAATGCGCCAGAATCTGCGCGGCATGCAGCCCGTCACCCGCACCGTGCCCGTTGGTCTGAACGCGCAAAACGCCGTCGACATGAAAGAATGTACCTTTGTCCCGGTCTATGTGGACGGTACCTTCGGCGGCTACAGCTATCTGGTGGATAACACCGCCTATCTCTCCATCCCCGACTTCTGCGCCCTGATCAACGAGGACTGCACCGAAACGCAGGAATCCGATCATCTCCAGTACACTGCAGCCGGCGCCCCGATCACCGTATCGGTCAACGCCGACAACTTCACGGCCAACGGCCGCTACATCCAGCTGAAGCACCGCACGCTCGCGCTCGACGGCAAGCTCCTCGTGGAGCTCGAAGCCCTGCAGCGCATCTTCGGCGCGACGGTCGCCTATGACAGCGAGGCCGTTTCCGTGACGGTCGATACCGCCACCAAGCAGCTCATTCAGGACGGCGAGAGCTTCTACAACAGCCATGAGATCTACTGGCTGAGCCGCATCATCTATGCCGAGGCCAATGGCCAGCCCTTTGACGGCATGATCGGCGTGGGCAACGTGGTGCTCAACCGCGTGGCCTCCAGCCGCTTCCCGAACACGGTGGAGGGCGTTGTGTTCGAGGCCGGTCAGTTCACCCCGGTGGACAACGGCACGATCTACAACACGCCCAGCGCCCAGGCCGTGCGCGCCGCGCAGCTGTGCCTCGAGGGCGTCAACACCGTCGGCAACAGCCTCTTCTTCCTGAACCCGAGCATCGCGGACGCGAGCTGGTTCAACAGTGCCCTGACGTATTACACCACGATCGGCGGCCACGCGTTCTACATCTGAGCGCGACCCATGACGCCAACGAGCGAAACTGGATTTGAACGAAAAGAACAGCACCTGAGAAATCGGGTGCTGTTTTTTTACGCGCAAAGGGAGATGAAATCTGATATAATTAGGAATTAGGAATTAGGAATGAGGAATGAAGGTATTGGCTTCGCCAATGATTCAAATTTGCCGCAGAGCGGCACCGACAATTCCTAACTCCTAATTCCTCATTCCTAATTTTTTTGTAACGAATCCGCAGAAATCTGCATCTACCTACAGAACCAACCCGGGAGGTGATTGCCTTGCAGCCGATGGAGGATGTTTATCGGCAGTATGCCCGCGTGGTCTATCGGTATCTGCTCGGCCTCACCCGTGACGCGGATCTGGCCGAGGAGCTCACGCAGGAGACGTTTTATCAGGCCGTGCGCACGAGCGCGCGGTATGACGGGTCGTCGCAGGTATCGACGTGGCTGTGCGGCATTGCGAAGAACGTGCTGCGCACGCATCAGCGAAAGCATCCGGCGACGGACGATATCGACGATGTGACGCTCCCGGCGCCCTCCGCCGAGGCGGCGGTGCTGCGCGAGGAGACGCGCCTTGAGCTTATAAAGCGCGTGCACGCGCTCTCGGAGCCTGCGCGCGAGGTCGTGTATCTGCGCACCTACGGAAGCTTAAGCTTTAAGGAGATCGGCGCCGTGCTGGGCCGGACGGAAAACTGGGCACGCGTGACGTTTTATCGCGCGAAGGAACAACTGCGAAAGGATGTGGAATTCGATGCGGGATCTGAGCTGTGATGTGATCCGGGATCTGCTCCCGGCGGTGGCGGATGAGATCGCGAGCGCGGACACCGAGGCGCTCGTCAAGGAGCATATTGAGCAGTGCGCCGACTGCCGCGCGGCGCTGGACGCCATGCGCGCGCCGGAGGCGGCGCCGACGATGGACGAAAAGGAAATTGACTATCTGAAAAAGACGCGCAAGAAGGGCTGGCGCGCCGTGCTCGGCGCTGCTCTCGCGGTGCTGGCGCTCTGCCTTGCCCTCGCGGCAGTCCGCATGTTCGTGACCGGCTCTCCCGGCGATCCGGCGTGGCTCATGAGCGAGGCGACGGTGGAGGCGCGCTCCCTCACGCTCCGCTGCTCGCCGAACGACAGCGCCGGCGCGGTCGGGAACATGAAAGTTTCCGAGGAAGACGGCGTCGTGAACGTAAACGCGCGGCGCGTGCTCACAAGCCCGCTGCACCGCGGCAGCGCGGAGACGACCTATGAGGCTTCCAAGCCGATTCGCCGCGTGGTGGTGAACGGCCGCGTCGTCTGGGACGAGGGATCGCGCATCACGCCCTATACGGCAAAGCTCTTTGCCCTGCGCAATCCTTACGTCGGCGATGCTTCGGCGGACATGGCGCTCCTGCGCGCCCTGCTGGAGGGCGACTATACGATCGAGCTGCAGACGGAGCGTGAACCCTACGGCATGACCGCCCGCATGGCAGAGCGCCAGCCGGGGGAGATCGAGACGCTGCAGCCGCTTTTGAAGCGCGCCGGGTGCGTGCTCCTCGCGCTCACGGAGAACCTCGGCGAGGTGACGTTCACCTTCGGCGACGAGAACGCCGATCCCGTCCGCGTCACGGCGGCGGATGCATCCTACGCGCTGAGCGCCATCCAAACCCCGATGATGACCGGTGTGCAGATTGCCAACGACCCGCTGGACCTGCCCGCCGATCCTGACCCGGCGTTTTTGACGCAGGATATCAAGACCTGCTACGACAGCCCCGTCCGGCTGGAAATGCTGCTGTACGGCCTGCAGCTGCGCGGAGCGATCGATGCCGATCTCGGCAGCGTGCGCGAGCACACCGTCTCGATCCGCAACGGCACGGATCTGAGCATCCAGTCCATGACGCTTGAGCGGTGGTTCGCGGGCTCGCTGCGCTCGTCCGAGACCGGCATGTACGCCGACGAGAGCGCCATCGCGCGCGGCAACGCGCTCGAATTTACCGTGCCGACCCTCCCGCAGTACGAGCTGCGCCTGACCTTCACGACGCAGGGCGGCCAGACCTACACCGCCGAGGGCTTCGACGCTGCCGCCGAGGAGCTCACGATCACAGGCAGCGTCGGGGAGGGATTTACACTTGCACCGTGAATGTAGGGGAGGGGCTTGCCCCTCCCGGCGTTCCGCTGTGAATAAAAGATGGTGTGAGGCGAATTCGCAGAAAGAACGAATTCGCCTCACATCTGTATTCATATGACACGGGCTCTGCGCGGGAGGGGCAAGCCCCTCCCCTACGGAGAACCGGTATCAAACCTTCTGTATCTCCCTCTGAATCGCATTCAGCACGCGCTTTTTGTTTCTTGTCCACTCCGGCGCGATCAGGAGGCTTCCGGGCGCGTCGCCGGTAAGGCGGTGGATGACCGTCTCCTCCGGCAGGATGCGGACGCTTTCGGCAATCAGCTCTGCGTATTCCTCGAGCCCCAGCAGGGGGAAGGGCGCGGTCTCGTACTGCGCGCCCAGCTGCGTGCCGCGCAGAACGTGCAGCATCTGCAGCTTCACGCCGTCGGGCGCCGGATCGAGTGCGGCGAGATACCGCACCGTGTCCAGCATGTCCTCCTTCGTCTCGCAGGGGAGGGAGAAGATCACGTGCACGATCACGGTCAGGCCGAGGGCTTTGAGAGCATGATAGCCTCGCTCGAACGACGCGAGATCATACCCCCGGTGCACCGCTTTTGCCGTGCGCTCGTGGATGGTCTGCAGCCCCAGCTCGATCCACACGGGCTTGATCGCGTTTAAGCGCTGCAGCATTGCGAGCACGTCGCCGCCGAGGCAGTCCGGCCGTGTGCCGAGCGAGAGGATCTCGATCTCCTCGTGCCGCAGGGTCTCGGTGTAGAGCGCCTCGAGGCGGTCTAAGTCGCCGTAGGTGTTCGTGTAGGACTGGAAGTAGGCGATGAAGCGCTTCGCGTCCGTCTTGCGCCGGATGCGCGCCTTCGCCTCGGCGAGCTGCGCGTCGATCGGCGCGCAGGCTGCGGCAAAGTCGCCGGAGCCGCCCTCGCTGCAGAAGGTGCAGCCGCCGAAGCCGAGCGTCCCGTCCCGGTTCGGGCAGGTGCAGCCGGAAGAGAGCGAGAGCTTATACACCTTCTCGCCATAGGTTTCGCGCAGAACCTCGCTTAAGCGCCGCATGTCACTCGGGGCGTCTGCCGTCGCAGAGATAGAAGACCGTCAGCAGGCCGGGGCCGCAGTGCGCGCCGATCACGACGCCGAGTCCGCTGATCGTAATCTCGCCCACCTCGGGATGCGCCTTGAAAATTTCACTCCGCACCCATTCTGCGTCGGCTTCGCAGTCGGCGTGGAGGATGTGGATCTTCGTGCCCGTCGCGTCGACGCGGCTGAGGTCATTGAGCACGCCGCTCAGGATCGCGCGTAATGCCGCCTTGCGGCCGTGCGCCTTTTTCGCCACGTCGAGCGTGCCGCGGTCGGGCACATAGAGCACGGGCTTGATCGAGAGCAGAGAGCCCACCAGCGCCGCCGAGTTCGACACGCGGCCGCCCGCCTTGAGGTAGTTGAGATCGTCCACGGTGAAGCGGTGCGCGATCTTGAGCTTATTCTCCTCGCCCCAGGCGATCACCTCGTCGAAGCTCGCGCCCGCCTCGTGCCGTTCCACCAGATTGTCCACCAGCGTGCCGAGGCCGCCGGAGATGCAGTAGGTGTCCATGATGTAGAGCTTCTGATTCGGGTAATCCGGGCGCACGACCTCCGCCGCCTTGTTCGCGTTGACAAAGGAGACGGACATTTCGCGGCTCATATCGAGAAAGAGGACGTCCTTGCCGGTCTCCATCAGCTCGCGGAAAAACTCCTCATAGACAAACTCGTTGATCATCGAGGTCTTGAGCCGGTCGCCGTTTCGCATCCCGGCGTAGACGGCCGCGCGCGTCTCCTCGCGGCAGTCGTCCTCGCACAGGCGGTCGCCCACGGTGTAGGGGTAGGGGATGAAGGGGATGCCGTGCGATTCCAGATACGTGCGCGGCAGGTCGGATGTGGATGAGGTTGCGATGATGTAGTCGTTCATGGTGATTCCTCCGTCTTTTTCATTCCGAGGGCAGATTATAGCACAATCGACCGCAAAAATCCAGCACCGCCCGATTTGGTTGACACGCGGGGAGATTTGGCGTATGCTGAACATGAATTAGAAATGAGGAATTAGGAATGAGGAATGGAAGGAGCGCTTCGCGCGATTCAAATCCGTCGGCGTAAGCCGACACCATCACTCCTAACTCCTAATTCCTAATTGTCCGGAACCTATCCGCATCACTTTCGTCCATCAAGACTGGAGGCCTGACCATGCACATCTCCATCCAACGCCTGCGCGATTGTGCGCGTTTGCCGCATCGGGGGTCTGATTTTGCCGCGGGGTATGATCTCTATGCCGCGCCCGTCTCGGAGGAGGAGGTGACGATCGCGCCGCACACGACCGCCATGATCGGCACGGGGCTTGCCGCCGCGATCCCGGCGGGCTATTTCGGCGGCGTCTTTGCGCGCAGCGGGCTGGCCTCGAAGCAGGGCCTGCGCCCGGCCAACTGCGTCGGCGTCGTGGACGCGGACTACCGGGGCGAGATCACCGTGGCCCTCCACAACGACACGGACGAGCCGCGCGTCGTTCAGCCCGGCGACCGGATCGCCCAGCTGGTCATTCTGCCGTTTCTCGCGGCGGACTTTGACGAAACCGACGCCCTGCCCCAGACCGACCGCGGCGCGGGCGGCTTCGGCAGCACCGGCATGCAATAAACCAAACTGACATAAAGGAGAACCGAACATGAACGAAAAAACCAAGGATATCCTCGATCGCCTGAAGGACCTCGTCCATGAGGGCAACATCCGCCGTGTCCTCGTCAAGAAGGACGGCGAGACCATTGTGAACGTCCCGCTGACGGTCGGCGTCGTGGGAGGCGTGCTCGCGCTCAACGCACCGCTGCTGCTCGTGGCCACCGCGGTCGCAACCTTCGGCTTCGGCTGCACGGTCGAGCTCGTGAAGGACGACGGCGACATCGTCGAGGCGGATTTCACGGAAGTCAAGGAATAAGGCAAAAGGGGAGGAGCCGCGCGCTCCTCTCTTTTTTGTTTGCGGCAAAAGAGAACGGCAGGGGCGACCTGCGCCCTGGCGCATCCCCGTCGTAGGGGACGGCGTCCTCGACGTCCCTGCGGCAGAATCTTCGATTGGATCCTTCTGCGGCGAATTCGATCGCACCTGACGTAGGGGCCGACGCCCTCGGCGACCCGCGCAGGACAATGCCAATTTCCGTTTCTCTCTCCGGCGAATCCGCAGTCCGGCAAGGCGGGCGACCACAGGTCGCCCCTACAGCAGATTTCTGTGCCGACGATATTCGCCCGGGATCGGCAGTACAATCTGTGCGTTCTGCGCGGGCGGATGATATCCGCCCCTACGGCTCCGTCTCCATACGCGCCCGCTTTTCTCTCCATGCCCGCATCCCTTCCTCTGCCAGGCGGAGCTTCTCCTCCGCGTTCTGGCTTTGCTTTTGAGTGTGCGTTTGTTTTTGTTTTTGGGTTCGTTTTGTTTTTGTATTTGGGATGCGTTCGCATGCGTTTGCATCGGCGTCCTTTTCCCAGCGCTTTCTGGCGCTTTCCGCGTTCTTCTCGCACTTGGCCTCATACCGCTCCGTGTCGAGATCGATGGCGGGCTTCACCACGTCCCACGCCATGCCGAGCATGGGGTCCGCGACCTCGGGGATCACGCCGTACTGCGCGTATTCCATGATGTACAAAAAGAGCTTTCCGCGCTGGGCGTCGTCCATCCGGTTCAGATAGGGCAGGCGGTCGAAGTAGAGCATGACGCCGGGCTTTTCTTTCATGAAGCATTCCTCCCTTTGCTTCTATCTAATCAACTTTGGCCGCTCTTGTCCACGACATGTTTTTGCATCCGAAACAGAACAAACGCCGTTGAGAATCCACGGTTTTTCGTGGCCTCAACGGCGTTTTTGTTACACATGGGTTGTCGTCAGACCGGACGCGCTCCGTTCGGGCCGCCGAGGCAGGCTCGGCGGCTTCGCATCCGCTTCTCCGGTCTTCCTCTCCAAATCAAAGCAAACGCTTTGATTTGGCAAATGGGAGTCTGCACAGCAGACTCCCATTTTGATTTAGATTTCGATGCACTCGTATTCGCGGCTGCCGAAGCCGAGCGCTCCGGCGGCTTCGATCGTGTGGACGCCGTTGCGGCTCTCCACGCGCTCGATGAAGTGCGCCTGACCGGGGTCGTCCTTGGCGGCATAGATCAGATCGATGCACGCCTGATCGAGCGCCACAGGGTCGAGGGAGGCGAGAATGCCGATGTCCTTCATGCAGGGCGGCTCCGGCGCGGAGACGCAGTCGCAGTCGACGGAGAGGTTCTTCATCACGTTGATGAAGGCGATCCTGCCCTCGAAGTGCTTGACCACGGTGGAGGCGGCGTCGGCCATCGCCTCGGGGAAGGCAACCTTGTCCCCGTGCTTTTGCCAGCACTCATAGCGGTCGTCCGTCACGCCGGCGGAGTGGATGCGGCTCTTGCCCGCGGTGGAGGCGCAGCCGATCGACAGCTGCTTGAGCGCCCCGCCGTAGCCGCCCATCGGGTGGCCCTTGAAGTGCGCGAGCACGAGCATGGAGTCGTAGTTTTCGATGTGGCGGCCGACGAGGTTCTCCTTCAGCTGCTTGCCGTTTTCGACCGGCAGGGCGAGATCCGGGCCCTCCTCGTCCATGATGTCCACGGTGAAGACCTTGTTCCAGCCGTGGTACTCCATCAGCTTCCAGTGGTTCGCGCTCTGGTCACGCACACCCTCGCCGAACGCGTCGCCGTAGGCGGTGTTGCACTCGACGATCGTGCCCTTCACCTCGTCGACCATCGGCTTCCAGAAGTCCGGGCGCAGGAAGTTTGTGTTGCCCTTCTCGCCGGAGTGCACCTTCACGGCGACCTTGCCGGGCAGGTCAATGCCGAGCTTGTGATACAGCTCCACGACCTTCTCCGGCGTGATCTCGCGGGAAAAATAGACCTTCGATTTCATGTTTTGTACCCCCAATTCCAAATTTTGATTTCCAATGTTATTTTCCGCCGAGCAGCATGGCCGCGCCCTGACGCACCATCTCGTGCTGCGCGGGCGGAGCATAGCGCATCTCGGCCTGATCCATCGCCATGCGCTGCTTTTCCGTCACGGTGGAGTATGGATATACCCCGTAGACAAACGGCAGGAAGGCGAAGGCAAAGCGCTCTCGCGCACCCGCGTCCAACTCCGGACAGAAGGCCGCGACGCAGCCGTCCAGCGCCGCCATGAGCGCCTTGCAGGCGCCCTTAAAGTCCGCGAGCGCGGCCACGCGGCTGTGCGCCTCCATCTCAAAGAGGCTCGTGCTCATCAGGCGCAGCATCGTCTCCCGCCGGTCGAGCGTATCGGCGAGCCCCTCCGCGAGGGCTGCCGCGCCGCCGGAGGCGGCCTCTCCGAGCGCCGTGAGATCCGCCGCCCAGGCGAGATATTCCCGCCGCAGCAGGGCGAGGAAGATCTCCTCCTTCGTCTCAAAATAATTATAGATCGAGGTGCGGGTAAAGGTCGTGCGCGCGCCGATGTCCTTGATCGTCACATCGTGAAAATCCCGCTCGAGATACAGCTGCTCGCAGGCGGTGATGATCTCCTCCCGCCGGGCGAGCGTGTGCTCTGCGCCGCCTCTGGGCATTTGCGTCCCCTCCGTTCGGTTGCTGCTTTTAATCTGACACCATGTCAGCATTTACAATATACATCCATTTCCGCTTCCGTGTCAAGGGCGCAGAAAAAACGCGTGACATCCCGCCCCGGGGGTGATAAACTGGACTTATGGAACAATGGTACCCCGGAGAGAGGAGAGAGCCATGAAAAAACTGTTTTGTCTGCTGCTCGCGGTCTGCCTGCTGGCGCCGCTGCTGCCGATGGGCGCGCGCGCCGCGGCGGAGGATCTCACGCCGTATGTGAAGGTGCTGGAGGACGCGATGAAAACCGACGCCGACGCCGAGCGCTACGGCGAGGCGATGTTCTTCGATCTGGACGCCTCCGCGCCGCGCGAGCTGATCCTTGTCCGCTGCCCGGAGGACGCGGCGCGCGCCGTGCTCGAGGTCTGGACGATCCGCTCGGGCGAGGCCGTGCGCATTCTGCACACGCCGCTCGTCGTCCTCGCCGGAGGCAACACCGGCAGCGCCCATGTCGGCGAATATCACGGCAGGCCCATTCTGGTTGCGGAGTCCCGCTCGCCCGAGGTCGGGGACACGACCGTCACCGTCACCGGCGGCTTCAAGCGCTTCGTGATGGAAAACGGCAGGGTGGACATTGACGAGAGCGCCTTCTACACCGAGGTGATCGACATTTCGCCCAACGCCAAGTCCGACCCGATCCTCTATGACAAGAGCGACGCGATCATTCAGGGCGTGTGGCACCCCTACGTGGATTATCTCGACTGGCGGCACTCCTGCGTCCTGCTCGCGACGAACGCGGGCTTCACCGGCACGGACTGGGACGATGACGCAGAGCCCTTCAAGGTCGCGCGCGACTACTGCCTCACCGGCTTCTGGGACATCCCGGCGGGGAAGTGGTTCACCGAGAGCGTCCTCTGGGCCGCGGAGCGGGGCATCACGAACGGAACGTCCCCCGACCGGTTC
The DNA here is from genome assembly GCA_017411225.1 of Oscillospiraceae bacterium. GTDB lineage: Bacteria > Bacillota > Clostridia > Oscillospirales > Oscillospiraceae > CAG-103. Next base: position 8,933 of record JAFRDQ010000089.1, on the reverse strand, counting down.
AGCCCGAATGAGAGCTGCACCCGCGCGCAGTTTGTCACGTTCCTCTGGCGCAGCGAGGGACAGCCGAAGGCAAAGACGAACAGCACCTTTGCCGATGTGCCGCAGACGCAGTATTATTTCCCCTCCGTCTCCTGGGCGGTGGGCGAGGGCATCACCAACGGTGTGAGCGCCACGAAGTTTGACCCGAAGGGCACGCTCACGCGCGCACAGGTCGTCACGTTCCTGTGGCGTCTCGCGGGCTCGCCGAAGACGCGGGGCGTCACCCCGTTTACGGATCTCAAGCCCGGCGCGTATTATCTCGACGCCGTCGCCTGGGCCACCAGCACCGGCGTGACCAACGGCATGACCGACACGACCTTCGCCCCGGACGCCCCCTGCACCAGAGCGCAGGCGGTCACGTTCCTGATGCGCGAAGCGCATCTTTGATCGCGCAGCGTAGGGGAGGGGCTTGCCCCTCCCGGCGCGCCGAAAAAACCAAATAACAAACGTGAGGCGAATTCGCAATCTGTACGAATTCGCCTCACATCTTTTTTTAGTTCAGCGCGTTCTGCGCGGGAGGGGCAAGCCCCTCCCCTACGGCTTCTGTTTCTGTCCGGCAGGATTACTTCCACAGCGCCGCTGCCGTTTTGGCGGCGACCATGGCGTTATTCAGCACCAGGCGGATGTTGCTCTCGAGACTGTCGCCGCCGGTGAGCTCGGCCACGCGGGCGAGGAGGAAGGGCGTCGTGTCCTTGCCGTGGATGCCCTGCGCGCTGCACTCGGAGAGCGCCTGCTCGATGGCGGCGTCGATGACGTCCTTCGGCATGGCAAACTCCTGCGGGATCGGGTTCGTGACGAGCATGCCGCCCTTGAGCCCCATGCCGCGCTGCGCGGCGAACATGGCGGCGAGCTCCGCGGGCGAATCGGCGCGCGCGTCGACCTTCAGGCCGCTCTCGCGGGTGTAGAACGCGGGCAGCTCCTCCGTGCCGAAGCCGATGACGGGCACGCCCTTGGTCTCGAGCACCTCGAGCGTGAGCTTGAGGTCCAGGATCGCCTTGGCGCCCGCGCAGACGACCATCACCGGCGTCTGGGCCAGTTCCTCCAGATCGGCGGAGACGTCCATCGTCGTCTCGGCGCCGCGGTGCACGCCGCCGATGCCGCCCGTGGCAAAGACGGAGATGCCCGCCATGTGGGCAATGAGCATGGTCGTCGCGACCGTGGTGGCGCCGTCGGCCTTTTTGGCCACGATCACGGGCAGGTCGCGGCGCGAGACCTTCGCCACCGCGCGGCCCGTCTTGCCGAGGTATTCGATCTCGGCCTCGGAGAGACCGGCCTTGAGTCTGCCGCCGATGATGGCGATCGTGGCGGGCACGGCGCCGTTTTCGCGGATCGTGCGCTCCACGCGCAGGGCCGTCTCCACGTTCTTCGGATACGGCATGCCGTGGGAGATGATCGTGCTCTCGAGCGCGACGACGGGTCTGCCCTCGGCCAGCGCCTGCTGCACCTCGGGGGAGATATCGAGATAGGGATTCATGAAAATGCCTCCTGATGACAATGGTTTGGGATTTCATTGTAGCCGATTTTGGAGGAAAGTCAAGACGTGCAGCGGATTCGCCGGAAATGGTTCCTGTCAGGCTTCCTGCTGCCGGGTCGTTGAGGACGCCGACCCCTACGACGAGAACGCGCATCTCAAAGCGCAGGGGACGGCGTCCTCGACGTCCCACATAGAACAGGCTGAAAAAGGGACGCGCATATGCGCGTCCCCTGTGGGTATTGCGGATGGATTACGCGGCGTTGAGGAAGAGGGGATCGGCCTGAGCCTCGGGGGCTTCGGCCTTCGCGGTGAGCGTCTCGACGTCCGCATTGTAGAGGTTTGCGAGCACCTGTGCGCACTCGGAGCGCTTCATCGTATCCTGCGCGCGGAAGGTGCCGACGGCGTCGCCCTTCATGATGCCGAGGTCATAGCAGACCGCGACCGAAGTGAGCGCATAGTCGCTGATCTTCGCAGCGTCGGAATAGACCTTCGCGAGTTCAGTGCGCAGCTCGGGGCTGCCGTCCTTGACCGCGTCCGCGCCGAAGAGGTAGCGGGCAACCATCGTGGCCATCTGCTCGCGGGTGATCGGATCGTCCGGGCAGAAGGTGGTGGTCGTCTTGCCGTTGGTCACGCCAACGTTGGAGGCCCAGATGACGGCGTCTCTGTACCAGTCGGCCTTCAGATCGGTGAAGTCGCACTTCAGACCTTCCACGGAGGGCTCACCGGCGCAGCGGTAGAGCACCGTCGCGACCATGGCGCGGGTCATCTTGCCGTCGGGCGCGAACGTATCCTTCTCCATGCCGTTCATGAGGCCGAGCGCGTTCACGGCGGTGACAGCGGGCGTATACCATTCCTTGGCAGGAACATCCTTATAGCCGAACGGCTTGAAGGCGAGGGCCTTGGCGGCGTCCTTCATTGCGTCGAGCGCCTTGGCGCGGTCGGCGTTGTTTTCGGCCTTGTCATAGGCGGCCACGGCGTCCTCAAACGCCTTAAAGGTCTCGTCGGTGTAGGCGTCCTTGAGCTGGGTGAAGTAGTTTTCGACCGCAGCGGCTTCCTTGTCGAGGCGGTACTGCTCGATCTGCTCGGTCGAGCCGATGATGATGCGGCCCTGCGGCTCGGCGTATTCCTCGCCGATGACGCCGCCGAGCACCTCATCGACATAGGCCATGAGCGCCTCGTCCAGCGGGATGCTGGTGTCGAACTGCTCGCTGGCGGCCTTGAAGGCATAGTAGGTGTCGCCGCCGGCGGCGCAGAAGTTGTTGGTCACGACGGCGTAGGACGCCTCGGGATCGAAGGGCAGACCGTTCACGCTCTCAATCGTCACGCGCTGAATGCTCTTCGGTCCATAGTAGGTGGATTCGGGATACTGCTCGCCCTGATCAAATTCCTTGTCGGTGTTGATGCTGTATTCCAGACCGGAGACCTGCGGGAAGCCGCCGACTGCACCGGGCGCCATGAAGCAGGAGGCCTCGAGCGCCTCGAGGAGCTCCGCGCCGGTCACGTAGATCACGGCCACGGTGTTGCCGAAGGGCAGCACGGTGTTGATGTCCTTCATCGTCACATCGCCCTTGTGGATCCAGGCGCGGATGCCGCCGCCGTTCGTGATGCCGACGACGTTCTCAGCCGGAACCTTCAGATCCGCTTCCTTCAGCACGGACCAGACCATCGCGTCGCAGATCAGGTCGCCGAGGTTGGTCTCCATGTTGCGGTTGCCGGGGGACTTGTCGCCGTTGAGCTCGACCTCAGATTTGGCAAAGACTGCGCCGTACTCGGCGTCAACGGCTTCTTTGATTGCCTTCGCCTTGAGCAGGATCGGGTTGTCGTCCGCAACCGCGATCTCCTCGGCAGGGACGAGCTTGCATTCCACGATCTTCTTCTCTGCCGGGTCGATCACGACCACGCCGACATTGGCAAACTTCGTGCCGGTGGACTGGATGGGCAGGGCGCTGAACTCGCCGTCATCGCCCGGGGTCATCACGGTGTGGGAGTGGCCGTCGAGGATGATGTCGAGACCTTCCACATTGTTGTAAACGTCCACGGAGCGGTTGCCGATGCTCTCTTCATCGACGCCGAGGTGGAACAGACCGACCACGATGTCAGCGCCGCGGGCCTTCACGTCCTTCACGATGGCGCTGGCCGTCTGATAGAGATCTTCCTTCTGCGCGAAGGAGAGACCCTTGATCAGCGCGGGGTTGACCTTGGTGTAGGTCTCGGGAGTCTCAAGACCGACGAAGGCGATCTTCACGCCGTTGCGCTCGATGATCGTGCTGCCGGGCAGAATGCTCTGGCTGCCGCCGAAGACGTCGCCGCAGACCACGGGGAAGCTTCTCTTCTCCAGAATGGTCATGAGATTCTCATAGCCGTAGTCGAACTCGTGGTTGCCGAGCGTGGCAACGTCATAACCTGCGGCGTTCATCATCTCAATGGCCGTCGCGCCCTTGGACAGGCTCACGCACGGGTCGCCCTGGATGAAGTCGCCGGCGTCGGCCAGAATGACCTCGGCGCCTGCTGCTTTGTACTGATCGCGCAGTGCGGCGATCTTGGCATAGCCTTCGATGGCGCCGTGCACGTCGTTGGAGTGCAGGATGACGACCTTGCCCTCCATGGAGTCTTCCGCATCCACGGCCAGCGCGGTGCTCATCAGCGAGAACACCATCAGCACTGCCAGCAGCACGGACAACAGCTTTTTCATCTGTTTCATTTTGCTCCTCCTTGTGTCAGATTTTCGTTGTCGGTTTGGTATAAACCGCTTCTTTGTTGATTATAGCACAAATCCGCCCGCTTGTGGCGGGCAGATTTGGAGAAAATTAATGATGGAATTTGTGGAATCGGCCGAAATTACTGCAAAATCAGAGAATCGGCGAGGCCGTTGAGGTTCAGGAAGGTCTGCGCGCATTCGGCGCGGCTGAGCGTGGCCTGCGGGCGGAAGGTGCCGGCGGCGTCGCCGTTCATGATCTTGCCCTGCTTGCACAGCAGCACGTAGGTGCGGGCATATTCGCTCACGCTGGCGGCGTCCGTGAAGGCCTCGGCGAGCATCTGACGGCGGACGCTGCCGGTCGGGTCGAGACGCTCGATCTGCTCGATCTGCTTGCGGCTGGCCTCGTCGGCGAAGGTCAGCAGCATGCGCATGATCATCGTGGCCATCTGCTCGCGGGTGATGGGGACGGTCGGGTTAAAATGCGTCGCGTCCGTGCCGTTGGTCACGCCCGCGTCCGCCGCCCAGATGACGGCGTTCGTGTACCACTTATCGGCGGGCACATCGACGAAGGTGCAGGTCTTGCCGCTTACGTCCGGCTGCTCCATCATGCGGTAGAGCACCGTTACGACCATGGCGCGCGTCACGGCGCCGTTGGGGTCAAAGCGATTGTCGCCCACGCCGTTCATCAGACCCTCGGCCTTGGCAAAGTCGACCGCCTCGGTAAACCACTGGTCGCGCGGCACGTCGACGAAGCCGCTCTCGGGATAATCGGCGGCGAGCACGCCCGCGCCGAGCGAGAACACCAGCACCAGCGCCAGAATCAGCGAGAGAATGGATCTGGTCAGTTTCATAGGGGGATTCCTCCTTTGTTCTTTTTTCGTCCGGTAAAACTATACCACATCGCAGAACAAAAAGATAGAGTTTTCAGAGCGGACGTGTTATACTGGACGCACGAAGTTGAAAGGAGTTCCCATCCATGAGCTATGCCGATCAGGTTTTTATTCAAAACTGCAGAGATATTCTTGAAAACGGCGTCTGGGATACCGACCGTGCCGTCCGTCCCCGCTGGGAGGATGACGGCGCCCCGGCGCACACGGTGAAGAAATTCGGCATCGTGAACCGCTATGACCTCTCGAAGGAGTTTCCGCTGCTCACGCTGCGCCGCACCTACTGGAAGACCGCCGTGGACGAGCTGCTGTGGATCTGGCAGCAGAAGTCGAACAACATCCACGATCTGCGCGGCCACATCTGGGACCAGTGGGCCGATGAGAGCGGCTCCATCGGCAAGGCCTACGGCTATCAGCTCGGCGTCAAGCATCAGTACGCCGAGGGCATGTTCGATCAGGTCGACCGCGTGCTCTATGACTTAAAGCACAACCCCGCCTCCCGCCGGATCATGACGAACATTTATAACTTCCAGGATCTGCACGAGATGGCCCTGTACCCGTGCGCCTATTCGATGACCTTCAACGTCTCGGGCGATACGCTCAACGCCATTTTGAACCAGCGCAGTCAGGACATGCTCGCCGCGAACAACTGGAACGTCGTGCAGTACAGCGTGCTCGTGCACATGATGGCGCAGGTCTCGGGCCTCAAGGCCGGCGAGCTCGTGCACGTGATCGCGGACGCGCATATCTACGACCGCCATGTGCCCGTCATCGAGGAGATCATCCAAAACGAGCCGAAACCGGCGCCGAGGTTCATTATCGACGAGAGCGTGGATGATTTCTACAAGTTCACCCGCGACAGCTTCCGGGTCGAGGGGTATGAGTTTTCGGAGTCTACGAAGAAGATTCCGATTGCGGTCTGACCACCGCTTCCGAATTAGGAATTAGGAATTAGGACTTAGGAGTGACCGTCACGGTCGTTCCCGGTTCCTCGTTTCTGTTTCCTCCTTAGAAAGGAGATTTCATATGGACGCCATTGTTGCGGTATATTCCGACTGGGGCATCGGCGCGCGAGGCACGCAGCCTCTGGTCATCCCGGCGGATCGGAAGCATTTTCGCGATCTGACGCAGGGCGCCGCCGTCATCGTCGGGCGCAAGACGCTCGGGGATGTCCCCGGCGGCCGCCCCCTCAAGGGGCGGCACAACATCGTCATCACGCGCCAGCCCATCACGATCGAGGGCGCCGAGGTCGCGCACACGACCGAGGAGGCGCTGGAGCTCGCCAGGCAGTACGACCGCTGCCTCGTCATCGGCGGCGACAGCGTGTTTCGGCAGTTCTTCCCCCACATGGACCGCGTTTTTATCACAAAAATTGACGCCGCGCCCCACTCTGACGTGTTTTTCCCGGATCTCGACGCCGATCCCAATTGGATCTGCACCGAGGAGAGCGAGCACGCCGAGCACGAGGGCGTTGGATATTGGTTCTGCACCTACGAGAGAACGTAGGGGCGGATAGCATCCGCCGCCATATTTGCAGTTCTCTTTCGCAGAGGCAAATCAAAGAAAAACCCCACCGGACGCATCATCCGGTGGGGTTTTCGTTCAGGTCAGATTTGTGCTTCCTTCTGCAGCGCCGCCTCGATGGCCTTGGTGAGCTGGTCGGCGCAGGAAGTTCCGCGGCCGCCGCAGTCGTTGCCCTTGAGCGTGCGGATCGCAAAATCGGCGTCCGCGCCCTCGAGCAGCTTGCCGATGGCCTTCAGGTTGCCGTTGCAGCCGCCGGTGAAGGCGATGTTGTGGAGCTTGCCGTCCTCGAGATCAAAGCGGATCTGCGAGGCGCACACGCCGCGCGGGCGGTAAGAATAGCTGTTCATGCGGGGATTCCCTCCAAAGTTTTCCGAATTTTTGCCCCATTATAGCCCTGTGCGGCGGCCTTGTCAAACGCGGAAAAATTTTTTTCATTTTGGTGTTGACATTGGGCCCGTGATTTGCTATTATATTCGAGCGGCGTTGTGCTGGTATAGCTCAGTTGGTAGAGCAGCTGATTTGTAATCAGCAGGTCGGGGGTTCGAGTCCGTCTACCAGCTCCAGCCAAAAGCAAGCGCCGAAACAGAACATGGGGGATTTCCCGAGTGGCCAAAGGGGACAGACTGTAAATCTGCTGGCGATGCCTTCGGTGGTTCGAATCCACCATCCCCCACCAAAGCAACGAAATCCGAACCTAGTGCCGATTGGCGACGGGTTCGGGTTTCTTGTTTTTATTGACTACTTCAAATAACCGTTTTCGCACATTCGACAGTACCGCCCTCCTTCGTTATGATGAAACCATCAAACGAAGGAGGGCTTTTTCATGCGATACAGAATCAAAATCAACGATGATGAGCGGCAGTTGATCGTCAAGGCACTGTATGACTGGCGCAATGAGCTTTCCAGAGACAGTCTGCTTCGCCCTGATCTGGAGCAATTGATCCTGAAGATCATCGACACACCAGACGCCAGCTTTTGGAGGAGGGTTCTGGAATGAGTGAAAAACTGACATATCATTTGGAAGGTGATTATCTGATCCCCGATCTGATCCCGCCGGAATCACCGCACATTGGAATCTGGGGTGAGCGGAGACGGCGGTTTCTCCGCACACATCAAAAGCCAGTCTACGACGCCATGCTGATGAACGGCACATTGACTGCTCATTTGGAAGAGGTTGATCAATCTGCAGAAGAAATGATGGATCGGCTCACTACGCAGCTTGCAGCGCATGAGGGCATCACGGAATCGCTAAAAGCCGCAGATCAAATGGCATGGGTGCAGAAAATGAATTCCGCCCGAAAGCGCTCAGAAGAAATGGTGATTCATGAGCTGATTGCTGTATAAATACTACACCAACCACACACAAAGGGGCGCTTTCAATTTTCAAAGCGCCCCTTTTCGTATCATTCGACAATTACTACTAGGATTAATCTCTGTTTCACCCGTGATTTCTTCCTGTGTTTACAGTTTTGGAAGAAAGTCGCGGCGCTTTTGGAGTACTGCCTGCTTCTCTTCTATTTCTTGCTTAAGAGTCCTGATTTCATCGCTTGCACTGTCCTCCTGATACAGCAGATCAATCAGTGCGTCCTGCTTTTCAATGATCGCGTTCTTAACCTTGACGGTTGGTTCAAGATTCACTTCAGCCTCGCGCTTTACCTCTGCTAAATGCTGTTCGGCCTCCAGACGAAGCCGCTCAGTCTCGGCTTTGACTGCTTCAACTCTGGCGGCAATACGTTCCGTCCGGTAAATGACTTCAGGATAAGCCTCCGCAAAGCGGTGGTGGAAGAAGGAGCGGTCACGCAGCAGCAGATGGACCTCTTTGTTAATCGCCTCTGTATCGTCAGCATCGCTGTTCTCGACACCGGTTTTTACCAGTTTCAGCACGAAGTGGGACATTACATAGTCCGCTACAAAGACACATGACAGAACAATTGCCAGGATCTCCCGCAGGCTAAAGCTCATGTGCTCGGAAAGATGAAAGAGCAGCGGATTGAACAGGTCCACAATCAGAACGCCGCCCAAGCCGAAGAGAACCAGATTCCCGATCCATACACGGCCATGAAGGTTCATTGGCTTTTGGCTGTAATCCCACCAGCGAGCATGGAAGCGTTTCTCAAGAAAAAAGCTCGTCATATACTCAACGACGCCGCATAAAATAAACGAAACCATAAATGTTGTACCGACAGAGGATTCCAATGGTGAAAGCCCTTTGACCGCGATTGTGATCAGGGCCGCACCTGAGCCATAAATCGGCAACCACGGTCCTGTAAGGAAACCGCGGTTGATGAACCGATGGAACTGGAAATACTTC
>JAFRDQ010000088.1 GCA_017411225.1 Oscillospiraceae bacterium | reverse complement strand
CATGAGCGCCATCCTGCCCGAGGGGGAGACGGGGCTTCGCGCCGAGTGCGGCGTCACGCTCGCACGTTTGGCGGGAGAGGCGCAGCGGCTCGGCCTTGCGGGGCTGGAGTTTGCCCACGGCATCCCCGGCTCACTCGGCGGCGGCGTGAGCATGGACGCCGGGGCCTACGGCGGGGAGCTGAAGGACGTCGTCGTCTCCACGCGGTATCTGGATGAAGACCTGAACCTCCGCGAGTGCGTCGGCGCCGAGCACGATTTTGCCTACCGCCACAGCCGCTTTTCCGATATCGACTGCGTCATTCTCGAGAGCACCGTCCGGCTCACGCCGGACGATCCGGCGGCGATCATGGAGCGCATGATGACCCTGCGCGAAAAGCGCCGCGCGTCCCAGCCGCTGGAGATGCCCTCCGCGGGCAGCACCTTCAAGCGCCCCGTCGGCGGCTATGCCGCGGCGCTGATCGATCAGGCCGGGCTCAAGGGCTATGCCATCGGCGGCGCGCAGGTGAGCGAAAAGCACGGCGGCTTCGTCATCAACCGCGGCGGCGCCACGTTTGACGATGTGCTGAGACTGATCGACCACATTCGTGAGACGGTCTATCAGAATTCCGGCATTAGGCTGGAAACGGAAGTTAAAATTATCCGAGAATGACCCAATTAGGAATTAGGAATGAGGAATGAGGAATGTCCGTCGGGGCAATTCCTAATTCCTAATTCCTCATTCCTCATTATGGAGGAAACAGAAATGAAGTTTCTGATTATTTCCGGTCTCTCCGGCGCCGGCAAGAGCCGCGCGGCGGATGTGCTGGAGGATCTGGACTATTACTGCGTGGACAATCTGCCCACCGCGCTTTTGACGAAGTTTGCCGAGCTCTGCCTTGCCATGGGCGGGCGCTATGAGCGCGTCGCCCTCGTGACGGACGTGCGCGGACAGGAGAGCTTCGCCGAGCTCTTTGAGGAGCTCGACAAGCTCGAGGCCATGGGCGTGAATTACAGCATTCTCTACATGGAGGCGACCGAGGCGTCCCTCATCCAGCGCTATAAGGAGTCCCGCCGCCCGCACCCGCTGGCGGACGAATGCGGCACGATTCAGGACTGCGTGGAGCGCGAGATCGAGCTCACGCGCCCCGTGCGCGCGCGGGCGGACCACATCATCAACACCACGGGACTGAGCCTCACGATGCTGCAGCATCTGCTGAGCGATTTTTACGCCGCCGAGGACAAGCCCTCGAAGATGATCGTGAACGTCGTCTCCTTCGGCTATAAATACGGCATCCCGATCGACGCCGATCTCGTGTTCGACGTGCGCTTTCTGCCGAACCCGTTTTATGACGAGGCGCTCCGCCCGCTCTCCGGCATGGACGAGCCGGTGCAGAAATACGTGCTCGACAACGACTCCGCGCGCGGCTTTCTCGAAAAGCTCTTTGCCCTCGTGGATTTCCTGATCCCGCAGTACAACGAGGAGGGGCGCTTTTCGCTGAACATCGCCGTCGGCTGCACGGGCGGCCAGCACCGCAGCGTCGCCGTGGCGAATGCGCTCGCGCGCCATCTGACCGTGAACGACGAGGACGTGCGTCTTTTAAACCGCGACAGAAAGAGAGGCTGACATGAACCGTCACCTGCCAACCCAGCCGCGCATTGCCGTCATCGGCGGCGGCACCGGGCTCTCCACGATGCTGCGCGGCCTCAAGCGCTACAGCTCCCGCATCACCGCCATCGTCACCGTGGCGGACGACGGGGGCGGCTCCGGCGTGCTGCGCGAGGAGCTCGGCATGCTCCCGCCCGGCGATATCCGCAACTGCATCTGCGCGCTCGCGAACACCGAGCCCACGATGGATCAGCTGATGAACTACCGCTTCACCGAGGGGCGGCTTGCCGGGCAGAGTCTCGGCAACCTCATGCTCGCCGCGCTCAATGACATCACCGGCAGCTTCGAGGAGGCCGTCAACCGCATGAGCGACGTGCTCGCCATCACCGGGCGCGTGCTGCCCGTCTCGCGCGAGAATGTGCAGCTCGAGGCCGTGTTTGACGACGGATCCACCGTCACCGGCCAGTCGAAGATCGCGGTGGAAAAGCGCCGCACCGGCCGCCGCATCGACCGCGTGCGCCTCATCCCGGAGTATCCCGAGGCGATCCCCGAGGCGCTCGACGCGATCCGCGAGGCGGATCTTGTCGTCATCGGCCCCGGCAGCCTCTATACCAGTATCGCGCCGAACCTCATCACAAAGGGCGTGGCCAAAGCCATCGTCGAGAGCACGGCGCTGAAGGTCTATGTCCTGAACGTCATGACCCAGCCCGGCGAGACGGACGGCTATTCCGCCTCCGACCACATTCAGGCGCTGTTCGACCTCTCGGGCGAAAAGCTGTTTCATATCTGCCTTGCAAACGCCCTCCCGATCCCCGCGGCGCTCGCGGAAAAGTACGCCGCCGAGGGCTCCGAGCCCGTCCGGGTCGATGAGGAGACCGTCGCAAAGCAGGGCGTCGAGCTCCTCCACGCGCCCGTGGCGAAGATCAAAGGTGACCTCGTCCGCCACGACCCCGAAGCCCTCGCGCGGGAGCTGATCTGGATCTACAGGGCAAGAGCGGAAACGCAGGTGTACGGATGAATCAATTAGGAATGAGGAATTAGGAATTAGGAATTTACCGCTCGGGCAATTCCTCATTCCTCATTCCTAATTCCTCATTTTATCCATTGGTGATCCCTATGTCATTCTCTACTGATATCAAAACAGAACTCTGCTCCGAATCGCTCTCCGACCGTGCTCTTGCCGTTGCGGAGGCTTACGGCGTGCTGCTCTACTGCCGCACGTTTTCGGCCTCTGAGGTGCAGATCGTGACGGGGTGCGAGGCCTTTGCCGAGCGGCTGCCGAGGCTGTTTCGGCGGGCGTTCAATCTCACGCTTGCGGAGCCTGCGCGCACCGGGCGCGGGCACTGGTCGTTCCGGCTCGCGGACCGCGCCGCCATCGCCGCCGTGTTCGAGGCGTTCGATCTGGATGTGAGCCGCACCGTCTCGCACCATGTGAACCTCAGCGTGCTCGAGGAGCAGGGGAGCGCCGTGGCGTTTCTGCGCGGGGCGTTTCTCGCCGGCGGCAGCGTCTCCGATCCGCGCAAGGGCTTTCATATGGAGCTCGCCACCGCGCATTTCAGCGTCAGCCGCGAGGTGCACGCGCTCCTGGCCGAGCTCGGCTTCCCGCCGCACGATTCCACCCGCGCCGGGAGCTGCATGCTCTACTATAAGCGCGCGGACGTGATCGCGGATCTGCTCACGCTGCTCGGCGCGCAGCACGCCTCGCTCGAGGTCATGAGCGCGCAGGTCGAGCGAGACATGAACAACAAGGTCAACCGCCAGATCAACTGCGACAGCGCCAACGCCGACAAGGTCGTCGCCACGGCGCAGCAGCAGCTCGAGGCGATTTTGCGCATCAAGGAGCAGTACGGGCTCGACATTCTCCCCGAAAAGCTCCACGAAGCCGCGCTCCTGCGCATCGCAAACCCGGAAGCCAGCCTCGCGGATCTCGCAAAGCTGAGCTACCCCAGCGTGACGAAGAGCACGCTGAATTACAGACTCAAGAAGATTATGGAGTTCCATGTGGAAGACAATTAGGAATTAGGAATGAGGAATTAGGAATTGATGGTGTCGGCTTTCGCCGACGGATTTGAATTGCGCGAAGCGCTCCTTCATTCCTAATTCCTAATTCCTCATTCCTCATTCTCGGAGGTGACAACATGGCGTTTGTCCATTTACACGTTCACAGCGAATACAGCCTGCTGGACGGCGCGTGCCGCGTCAGCCAGATGGCGCAGCGCGCCAAAGAGCTCGGGCAGACGGCCCTTGCCATCACCGACCACGGCGTGATGTACGGCGCCGTGGCTTTTTATCAGGCCTGCAAGGACGCGGGCATCAAGCCGATCATCGGCTGCGAGGTCTATGTCGCCACCGGCGCGCGCACCGAAAAGACGCGGCAGCCGGAGGGGGATTATTCGCACCTCATTCTCCTGTGCGAAAACGAGACCGGCTACCGCAATCTCTGCTACCTCGTCTCCGCGGGCTTCACCGAGGGGTTTTATCTCAAGCCGCGCATCGACTGGCCGCTGCTGAAGGAGCACGCCGAGGGGCTCATCTGCCTCTCCGGCTGCATCGCGGGCGAGATTCCGAAGCGCATCCTGCGGCAGGATCCCGCCGGCGCGCGCAAGCTCGCGCGCGAGCTCAAGGAGCTCTTCGGCGACCGGTTCTATCTGGAAATTCAGAACCATGGCATCGGCGAGGAGCTGCGCGTGCGCACGGCGCTCTTCCAGATGTCGCACGAGCTGGGCATCCCCCTCGTCGCCACGAACGACGCGCACTATCTCGAGCGCAAGGATGCGAAGATCCACGATGTGCTCCTCTGCATCCAGACCGGCCGCACGGTCGATGAGCCGATGCGCCTGCGCTTCGAGGGCGAGGAATATTACCTCAAGAGCGAGGAGGAGATGCGCGCGCTCTTCGCCGAATATACCGACGCGATCGAGAACACCCAGCGCATCGCCGACCGCTGCAATTTCGACTTTGAGTTCGGCCACTATCATCTGCCGCGCTTCCTCCTCCCGGAGGGGGAGACGAGCAGTGACGCCTATCTCACCAAGCTCTGCAACGCGGGCTTTCGCAAGCGCTACGGCGACGACCGCCCGGAGGTGCGCCGCCAGCTGGACTATGAGCTCAACATGATCCGCCGCATGGGCTTCGTGGACTATTTTCTCATCGTCTCCGACTTCATCGGCTATGCCAAGCGAAACGGCATCCCCGTCGGCCCCGGGCGCGGCAGCGCCGCGGGCAGTGTGGTCAGCTACTGCCTGGAGATCACGGACGTCGACCCGATGAAATACAGTCTCTATTTCGAGCGCTTCCTGAACCCCGAGCGCGTGAGCATGCCGGATATCGACGTGGACTTCTGCGTGAACCGGCGCGGAGAGGTTATAGATTATGTAAACCGAAAATACGGCCATGACCACGTCGCCCAGATCGTCACCTTCGGCACGATGGCGGCGCGGGCCGCGATCCGCGACGTCGGGCGCGCCCTGAGCATGAGCTATGCCGAGACGGACGCCGTGGCAAAGCTCGTCCCCAGCACGCTGAACATGACCTTAAACGAGGCGCTGCGCCTCTCCAAGCCCCTGCGCGAGATGTATGAGAGCGACGAGCGCGTCAAGACCCTGCTCGACACCGCCCGCGCCATCGAGGGCATGCCGCGCCACGCCTCCACGCACGCGGCGGGCGTCGTCATCACGGAAAAGCCCGTGTATGAATATGTCCCGCTTGCGCAGAATGAGGACAGCGTCGTCTGCCAGTACCCGATGACGACGCTGGAGCATCTGGGCCTGCTGAAGATGGACTTTCTCGGCCTCAGGAACCTCACGGTGCTCGCCGAGGCGGAGCGGCTTGTGCGGCGGCACAGCCCCGGCTTTTCCATCGAGCGCGCGCCGGAGGACGATCAGGCGACCTTCGCCATGCTCTCCGCCGGCAAGACCGAGGGCGTCTTCCAGCTTGAGAGCACGGGCATCACCGCCGTCTGCGCGGGGCTCAAGCCGAAGAGCATTGAGGATATCACCGCCGTCATCGCCCTCTATCGTCCCGGCCCGATGGACAGCATCCCGCGCTTTCTCGAGTGCTCGGCAAACCCCGGGAAGATCACCTATAAACACCCCATGCTCGAACCGATCCTCTCCGTCACCTACGGCTGCATCGTCTATCAGGAGCAGGTCATCGAGATCTTCCGCCGCCTCGCAGGCTTCTCGCTCGGTCAGGCGGACATGATCCGCCGTGCCATGTCCAAGAAGAAGGAGAAGGAGATCGTCAGGGAGCGCGCCGCCTTCGTCCACGGCGATGAGAGCCGCGGCATCTCCGGCTGCGTGAAAAACGGCGTGCCGGAGGACGTGGCCAACAGCATCTATGACGAGATCCTCGATTTCGCGAGCTACGCCTTCAACAAGGCGCACGCCGTGTCCTACGCGATCGTGTCCTACCGCACCGCGTATATGAAGCGCCACTGGCCGCGCGAATACATGGCGGCGCTCTTAACGAGCGTACTCGATAACAGCGCCAAGGTCGCGGAGTATATCGCCGCCTGCCGCGAGATGGGCATCCGGCTCCTCCCGCCGGACGTGAACGAGTCCGACGCGGACTTCGCCGTGGCGGGGGAGAACCTGCGCTACGGCCTCGTCGCCATCAAGGGCGTCGGCCGCGGCTTTGTGCGCAAGCTCACGCGCGAGCGCAGGGAGAACGGCCCCTTCAAATCGTTCGATGAGTTCTGCCGCCGCATGGCGCAGCACGATCTCAACCGCCGCGAGCTCGACGGGCTGATTCGCTGCGGCGCGTTCGATTCGCTTGGATACAAGCGCAAGGCGCTGCTGCAGGTGGCGGGCGCGGTGCTCGACGGCGTGCAGACCGACGGGCGCAGCAACATCGCCGGCCAGCTCGATCTCTTCGGCATGGCCGAGGAGGAGACGCCGAACCCCGGCGGCAGCATCAAAATTCCGGACGTGGAGGATTTCACGCGCTGGGAGCGGCTGAGCATGGAGCGCGAGTTCACGGGGCTCTATCTCTCCGGCCACCCGATGGATGAATACCGCGACATTGTGCAGCAGTCCAAGGCCGTCTCCATCGGCGCGGTGCTGAGTAATTTCAGCGACCCGGAGGGGCCAAAGCGCTTTGCCGACGGGCAGCGCGTCATGCTCGCGGGCATCATCATGTCCGTGCGCACGCGCCCGACGAAGAATAAGACCCTCATGAGCTACGTCCAGCTTGAGGACGAGACCGGCAGCATCGAGCTGCTCGTTTTCCAGCGCGCGCTGGAGGAATACAAGGCGCTCATTCAGGAAAACACGCCCGTCTTCGTCGAGGGCAGGATCTCCGTGCGCGACGAAAAGGAACCGCAGCTCATGGCCGACGCCTTCCGCCCCATGACGGCGGAGGCCTTAAAGCCCAAGCCGCCCGAGCCGGAGCCGCCGCGCAAAACCGTCCCCAAGGCGGAGCGCATCTGGGTGCGTCTGCCGAGCAGGGAAGATAAGCGCGTGAAGCGCATCGGCCTGATCCTCGAGATGTTCCCCGGCACGGAGCAGCAGCTCATCCTCTATTTCGAGGACACGAAAAAACGCGCCGCCGCCCCCTGCCTGATCCACGAGGCGCTCATCGAGGAGCTCCGAGAGCTCGCGGGAGAAGAGAATGTCGTGGTGAAATAAAGAAAACAGGCGCTGTCTCATTTCCTGAGACAACGCCTGGTTAACGCCTGTGTATTATCATCGTATTACTGTTTTGCTCGAAACAGCCGCTTGATGCGTGAGGAGAGCGCTTCCGGCAGCGCGTTGGTTGCGGCGAGACTGAAGAGCATGTCGATCAGCTCCTGCGGAAGCTCGCGGAGCTCATGGTCGTCCATTTGGATCAGCGTGTCGAGCAATTGTTCCATCTCCATCTGCTCCGGGTCCTCGTCATAGGTCGCCATGTGATCCAGCAGATCCGAGACCGCGTCGGAGAGCAGGACGGTTTTGCCGACTTTTACAAGCTCGATTCCCGCCTTTGCGCAGAAATCCTCCAGCAGCCAGAAGCACCGCTCCTCCGCGCAGAAAATGGATTCCGGCGCGGTGCCTTCCATCAACAGCTGCGCAAAACCGTTCACAATTTCCCCGGCGTCGTCTCCGTCGGTCACGACCGGCTGCAGCATGTATCCGGATTCCAGATCGACCGCGATGAGCACGAAGGGGAAGTAGGGAGCCTCAAGCTCATGTTCCTCCGCCCGCACCGGACGGGGCAGGCGAGCCGTGCCGCACTCCCAGCCGCCATTTTTCTGCTTCCGGCGCAGATGCGCGGCCAGCACCTCATTATCGAACTCCGGCGCCGGATACACGATCTCGGCGGAGGGAAGAGGCGTGTATTTCACGACCCAGCGCCCCTGCTCATAGACGAGCAGAGGAACCGCTGCAGGGTCTTCCTGCATGGAACGAAAGCCAAGCTCCTCTGGACTGTGCTGACGCAGCATCCTTTTCAGTGCAATTGCGGCCTCCAGCGCCTGACAGATCCGCTGCTCGTCGAGCGCGGAGAAGTCAAACGGCCACGGCATCCGCCCGGGGCTGTGCTTGAGAAACTGCGGGTATGCGTTTCTGCCGCGGATGCGCTTTCCGTGCGCTTCGCTGAACCGCTTCACCTCCGCGAGTTCCGGCGGGGAGAGCAGCTCCTTGTCCTCAAAGGAGCAGATCAGACAGCTCTGTGAGGCTTTCAGATGGCTCATGGCAGCGTCGTCCAGCGCGTCAAAATCCGTGTCCAAAATTTGGCGGTAGCTTTGGTATCCCTCGTCGCCGACGTAGAGCCCCAGCGCATAGTGATCGCCCATCCGGCCCATCACACTGCAGTATCCGATCTCCCCGTCAGAGAGCTGAACGGCAAACGGCTCGTCGTCATACATCAGATCCCAGAGCTTTGCGTTGGAATACCGAAGCGCGAGCTCGTACATCTTATCTGTTGCCACGGGGCACACTTCCTTTCTGAACGGTGATTCTTCCTCCAATATACCGTCTCCGGCGCGAAATCGCAACCCGAAAGCACATTTGCGCATAGCCTCTCCGCCGCATGCATACACTGTGGCGACGGGAGGGTGGACGGATGGAACGGAATCTGGATGACCGGGCTTATGCGCTCGCGGTCTATATGCTCGAGCACAACGCCACGGTGCGCGCCGCGGCAGCGCGGTTCGGCGTCTCGAAAAGCACGGTGCATATGGCAGTAACAATCACGAGCGGTTCATATGGTGTATTGAATGAATCAAGACCACAAGATCTTGTGGAAATCAAAGAGGGCAGGAGCCGCGGCTCCTGCCCGTCGTTTATTTGTTACCGAAAACTCCCGGCTGTGCCGGGAGTTCAAAAAAGCTTTAGCGATGAACAGAAATTGAAGAAAAGCTCAAAAAGAGGCACCGCACTAAAAACATGTCATTGCGAACCAGCGCACACGCTGGTGTGGCAATCCGTATCCCCCAGCGGCGGACTGTAATCTTAGTCTCTGCGAAGGAGAACGGATTGCCACACCAGTGACGTCGGTCACTGGTTCGCAATGACAAGAAATTGCAAATGGCAAAACCCCGTTTTACGGGTAGCAAGTAACAATCCCCTCGCAAGTGTCAGGCCGTATAAAAGCGCCTTTAGGCGCTGCTAGTAACAAAGCCTTTTAGGCTCATAAGAAAAACCACCGGCTAAGCTAAGCTAAGCCGGTGGATTCTTATTCGGATGATGTTCAGATGATCGGCGGCAACACCGGAAGCAAGACATCATTGCGAAGAAAGGTGCAGAGATAGATCGGGAGATACAGCATTCTGCCCTCCTGTGATACGTTGCAGTTCGCGAGCACGTAAGCCGTTTCAACGTCGTATTCGGGGGTGGAGGCAACTTTCGAGATTGCGGAATGGACATAATAGTCTTTCCCGCTCTTCACTTCGATCGGAACAACTGTGAGATCCTGCTCGATGATAAAATCCAGTTCGCCGTTTCTGTGGCTGTTGTAGAAATACATCGGGAAGCCATGTGCATTCAGCTCCTGCGCGACGGCGTTTTCATAGACGCCGCCGAGGTTGACGGATGCGTCGTCCGTCAAGATCTTCAAGCGGATTGCGTTCCCGTATTGACAAGTCAGCAGTCCGACGTCTGAGCAATAGAGCTTCAGGAGACTGCTTTTCATATTCTGCTTCAATGCAACGCGCGGTTCCGTTGCGTTATAGACGGGAACGACAACACCGGCAGAGGAGAGCCAGAGGAAGCTGTCCTCCAATCGCTCGAAGCGGAGCCCTTTTTTGATGTCGCTGTAATGGAATCTTCGATTCTGCTTCATGAGCTGGGATGGAATCTGCTCAAAAATGGAGATGAGCATGAGCTTTTTGTCCTCCTGCTCATATTTTGTGAAGTCCAGCTTATAAAGCTCGATGATGTTTCTCTGAATCGCAGTGACCTTGTTCAAGTCGCCGGATGCCGCGTATTCATCTGCAGCAGCCGGCATACCGCCGACGACCAGATAGCGCCGAAAATGCTGCATCATCTTTTGATGGATCAGATTTTCCACCGGCTTCCGTTCCGCAAAACAGCGCTGAAGATGTTCGATTGTATCCGGCAGCACACCGGAGGCAATGAGAAATTCTTCAAAGTCCAGCGGATGCATTTTGATTTCAGACAAATAGCCGACCGGGGCGGAGCGCAGACTGCGCAGCTCAATGCCGAGCAGCGATCCGCTCAGCACATAACGATAGCTGCCCTCGTCGACCCAGAATTTGATTTTCGTGACGATATCCCTGCATTCCTGCACCTCGTCGATAAAAAGCACGGTTTCGCCTTTTTTGAAGCTGTAGCTTTTCGCAGCGGACAGCATGACAACGAGATCGCTGACCGAAGAGCACTGCGCCAGAGCAGGGATCAGCTCAGGCTCCTCAATCAGATTGACCTCCAGATAATCACAATTTGCATCCTGAAGGCATTTACGGATGGACCATGTTTTCCCGACCTGTCGCGCACCGCTGACCAGCAGTGCGGTTTTGGAGGACTGAATCCATTCCATAATCTCTTTCTCAGCCTTGCGTTTGAGCATAATCATATCCCTTTCATGGTTGATTACTGCTATCATACTCTGGGACACGCACTTTTTCAAGAGAATTATGTAGCACTATTACATTTTTTCAATGAAAAAATACAAATTAACAGCATTTTTTCAAAAATTAGAGCCTGAAAGTGCTGCGGTCAAGATAAGCTTTAGAAATTTTTGCGGGTAGACGCAAAAATTTCTCGTGATTTTGATGGATAACAGCAGGGACGGGAGCCTGACTCCCGTCCCTGTTCTTATGTCCGTTCGCTCTGCTCCGGCGGGGCATCGCCCGGCGTCGGGCAGTTATGCGCCTGCGCCGCGGCCTCGGCGCGGAGCGCCGCGAGCTCCTTTCGGATGGACGGCCTTTGCTCCGGCGGGACCTCCTGCGGCGCGTCCGGCTCCTGCAGCGCTCTCCGGATGGCGGCGTCCGCCTTGGGCCGGTTGGCCTCGATGAAGACCTTCAGCAGCGCGTCGGCCGTGACCTCCGCGGTGTTCGGGTTCACAAAGGTGTAGGTCAGTTTTGGCCTGCTCAAAACGGGCGCCTCCTTTCCAAGATGATTCAGTGTATGTCCCTCGCAGGTACATGATACCAAATCGGACGTCCGGAGGCATTGAGTGTGGATTGAGCGGAAATTGAAGGGCGAATACGATGGGCAATAGTGATCTCAAGGGGTCAATTGAAAATGCCGATTTCGGCATTTTTGGTTATATTCTTTCAAAAAATTCCGAAATCGGCATTTTAATATATACAGTATCGCCTGATTTGAGGCGATATTTGTTTTAACGCACCTCGATTTACAATAATATGAATCGAAAATAGCGGAAATAATTCAGACCATATCGCATTTTGCGATATAGTATTTAAATTTTTCCTTGAATTTTTAAATACAATGTGATAAAATTGGTTATACTTAAATATATTGGGTAATAATAAAGGAGGGAAGAACATGCCCTATAAGGATTTAAAAAAATTATTCTACACAGATCAAGATCTCTATCGGGCGACCTATCAGCAGCGGTTTTCTTCTGATAATTCAGTGCGGATTGACTTTGAAATATCCAAACATCAAGCTTTTTTCGTGCAGTGTGATGATGTGATCCAACTGACCTATCAGATTTTAAAACTGGATAAAGAGATATATAAGCTCCGGAAAAAGCTTCCGAAAATTGCTTTGGAACAATACTCCAAAAAATGCCTCATTGATGAAATCGTCATCACAAATAATATTGAAGGTGTTTACAGCAGTAGAAAAGAAATCGGTGCAGCGCTGAATATTCTGAAAGAACAATCTGCAAAAAAAGGGAAGAAAAATGCATTTTTGGGTCTGGTTAATAAATATCTCAAACTATTAAGTCATGAAAAAGTCTCTCTGCAAACATGTCAGGACATTCGGGACATCTATGATGAAATCGTCCTGGAAGAAGTTATCAGTGAAGACAAGCATAATGCTCCGGATGGGCAGATTTTTCGGAAAGACATGACAGAAGTCATTAGTCCTACCGGAAAATCAGTTCACAAAGGGAAATACCCCGAATCTGAGATCATTACCTATATGGAAAAATCGCTGAAATTCTTACACGATGAAGATATCCTTCCGCTGTATAGAATATGTCTTTTCCATTATATGATCGAATATATTCATCCATTTTATGATGGCAATGGACGCTTGGGGCGGTTTATCCTCAGCTATTGCATCTCTGAAAATTTTGAACGTTTACTTGCCTATCGCATTTCGGAAACGATCAAGGAAAACATTAAAAAGTATTATGATGCATTTGTGATCTGCAACGATACAAGAAATCTCGCGGATCTGACTCCTTTTTTGATTATGATGCTTGGAATGATCAAAGAAGCGATGGAAGACTTGAAAGATTCTCTAACTGAAAAATACCTCAGTTG